>NZ_JAARMC010000018.1:0-93020 GCF_012985595.1 Pseudomonas sp. WS 5411 | reverse complement strand
ATTGATTTGGGGGGTAACCCGGCAGGACGCCGGGTTAGCCGCGCTGGGCCATGGATGGCCCATCGCGGCGGCCCCCCAAATCAATGTCGGATGACGGGCACACCGAGCCTAGGCGAGGTGCCGAGTGGTGGGGCAAGAGCGCTTTGCTTACTTTGGCGCTCTTCCAAAGTGAGCCGCCGTAAGGGCGGAACCAATAGCCGCCATAACCGCAACAACGGATATGTACACAACCCCAACAACCCAAAAAGAGCGCTGCGTAAAGACTCATGACCATCACAAACAACCCAGCGCCCACCGCCAGATTAAGGTCAGGCCGCCTGGATCTCGCGCTTGAGGCTGTCCATGTCGATCACAAAACGGTACTTCACATCGCCCTTGAGCATGCGCTCGTAGGATTCGTTGATGCTCTGGATATCAATCATCTCGATCTCCGAGACGATCCCGTGCCGGGCGCAGAAGTCCAGCATGTCCTGGGTCTCCTGGATGCCACCAATCAATGACCCCGCCAGGCTGCGGCGTTTGAAGATCAGGTTGAACACCGAAGGCGACGGGTGCGGGCTGTCTGGCGCGCCCACCAGGGTCATGGTGCCGTCGCGCTTGAGCAGGTTGAGGAACGCGTCCAGGTCATGGGGTGCGGCCACGGTGTTGAGGATGAAATCCAGGCTATTGGCGACCTTGGCCATTTCGTCCGGGTTCTTCGACACCACCACCTCGTCAGCCCCCAGGCGCAGGCCGTCTTCGCGTTTGTTCGGCGAGGTGGTGAACAACACCACATGGGCGCCCATGGCATGGGCGATTTTCACCGCCATATGGCCCAGGCCGCCGAGGCCGACCACGCCGACCTTCTGTCCAGGGCCGACCTTCCAATGGTGCAGCGGCGAGTAGGTGGTGATCCCGGCACACAGCAGCGGCGCCACGGCCGCCAATTGCGCCTCATCGTGGGAAATGCGCAGGACGAACTTCTCCTTGACCACGATATTGTCGGAATAGCCGCCAAAGGTGTTTTCACCGCCAAACACCGGGCCGTTGTAAGTGCCGGTAAAGCCGTTCTCGCAGTACTGCTCCTCGCCCTCGGCGCAGGATGCGCAGTGCTGGCAGCTGTCGACCATGCAGCCGACGCCGGCCAGGTCACCGACCTTGAAGCGGCTGACATTGGCCCCCACCGCCGTCACCCGGCCGACGATTTCATGGCCCGGCACCGATGGGTAGAGGGTGTTGTTCCACTCATTGCGCGCCGTGTGCAGGTCGGAGTGGCACACTCCGCAGTAGAGGATGTCGATTTGAACATCGTCGGCCCCGGGGGCGCGGCGCTCGAAGGTAAAGGGTTTGAGGGCGTCCTTGGCGTCACGGGCGGCGTAGCTGTAAGTCTTGGCCATTGCGGTCACCTCTTTGCGTCGACATTGAAGGTCAGTTGACCAGCATAGCCGCCCAACCGTTCAACCCACGTAAATCGGCGGTAATTCAAACAAACACATACCCTCTGTGGGAGCGGGCTTGCCCGCGATAGCGGTGGGTCAGTACCGAACACATCCACTGATACACCGCTATCGCGGGCAAGCCCGCTCCCACACGAGTCCGCACGGACTGCGTCAGTGAACAACCGCCCGGGTCACCAAAAAGCTCAGCAACTGCGGCTCGTCATCCAGCTCGATGGCCTGCACCGGGCGCGGCAGGTTGTCCAATACGCTGCGCCAGAACGCCTGGGACGCTTCGTCCTGGTCATAGAACCGCACCAGCCAGTCCGTCTCGCCGCTGGTCAACACCTGGGTGGCCAGGGCGCGGCCTATGCCCTTGCGCCGATAGCGTTTCAAGATAAACAGGTCAGCCAGTTCCAGGGCATTGATCCCCGGCAACTCGCTGCGCTCGATCAACAGGAAACCGGCGATGTAACCGTCCACCAGCAGCAGATTGGCGCTCCATTGCGGCTCTTGCCAGTAGCGCGCCAGGTGTTCCTCGTGGATATAGAAACGGCCGTCCTGCTCGACGTCTTCCTGCTCCCAATCGGAGGATTCATAGGCATAAAACTGGTAGAGGTTGCAGATCAGTTCGGCCTGTTCAGGGCCGGTCTGGATCAGTTCGACAGTGGTGTCACTCATGGCGGGGCTCACGCAGGCGGGGCGCCACAGTAGCGAAGGCCGGCGCCCCAGGCAAGCCGCTAGGCTTGCTGTTTGACCTGGGGCAGCGCGCTCAACCATTGCTCGAGCTCACGATGAACCTGGGGCGCCAGCAGTTGCCGATCCGCCATCCATTGGTCGTTGAACACCGTGTCGAGGTATTTTTCGCCGCCATCGCACACCAGTGCCACGATCACGCTGTGGGCCGGGGCATGCCAGGCCTCGCGCAGGGCCTGGTAGATAACCCCGCCGGCCGAGCCGCCGAGCAGCAGACCGTAATGCCGCGCCAGGTAGCGCGCGGTTTCGAAGGCCTGGGCGTCGCTGACAGTCAGGCCTTTGTCGATCAGCGCGTAGTCGACCACGGCGCCGATTTCTGCGCCCTCCGGGGTGCCGGTGCCGGACTGATGATACGGCGCACCGGGGCCGCCAAAGATCACCGAGCCGCAGGGTTCGACGCCGATCACCTGCAGGCCATGGGCATGGCGTTTCAAGGCACGCGCAGTGCCGCATAACGAACCGCCGGTGCCCACGGCGCCCACCAGGTAGTGGATTTCATCGCCCAGCACTGCGCGTAATTCCGCTGCCAGTTGCGTGTAGCCATTGGCATTGGCCGGGTTGTGGTGCTGGCGGGTCCAGTAGGCGCCCTGCTCCGTGGCAATACGCTCGGCGGTAGCATCGCGGTCGGCGGTGGACAGCCCGCCACCGGGGTCGCCGACCCGCACCAACTGCGCACCAAAGGCCTGCATCGCCCGCAGTTTGTCGGGGCTGGCGTGTTCGTCGACCACGGCAGTGAAGCGGTAGCCGCGCTCGGCGGCCAGCAGCGCCAGGCCCAATCCGGTGTTGCCCGAGGTCGATTCGACAATCCGCCCACCCGGCTTGAGCTGCCCCGAGGCCTGCGCCTCGTCGAGCATCTGCCTGGCCATGCGGATCTTGGCGGTGCCGGTGGGATTGAATTGTTCCAGCTTGAGCAGCACGCAGCTGCCGTTTTCAGTGACGCACAATTTGAGCAGCGGTGTATCGCCGATCAGTTCGGACAGGCAAGTCTTGATCATGACAACCTCTGGGCAGTATGAAAAACCGGCGCGGCGCTTACCCGGCCAGGGTCGCGACGGCGCGTTGCAGGCTGGCGAGAAACGCCTGGTTTTGCTGGGCCAGGCCCAGGGACACGCGGATAAAACTGGTGTATCCCGGCTCGCGCCAGGCCTTGACGATGATCCCGTCCTTGAGCAATTCGTCGACCACCTCCAAGGCGTTGCAAGCGGTGTCGATAAACAGGAAATTGGCCTGGGACGGCGCCACGCGAAAACCCGCGGCCTGCAACCCCTGGGTCAGGCGTTGGCGCTCGATGACGACGAATTCGCGGCTGCGAATCACGTGTTGCGGGTCCAGCCAGGCGGCCTTGGCGGCCTCCTGGGCCGGTTGATTGACGTTGTACGGCGTGCGCACCCGGTGCAGCGCATCAATCAGGCTGCGGTGCGAAGCGATGCCATAGCCGATCCGCAGCCCCGCCAGCCCATACGCCTTGGAGAACGTGCGCAGGATGATCCAAGGCCGCGATTGCGCGTCGAGGATCGCCAGGGCGTCAGCCGCGTCCTCGACGAATTCAAAATACGCCTCGTCGATCACCAACAAGGTGTCGGGGTGAGCGGCGGCGACCAGCGCCGTCAGTTCAGCGCTGGACAGCGCCGTGCCCACCGGATTGCAGGGGGTGCTCAGCATCAACAGCTTCGCCGGTTGCTCGAGGGCCGTGGCCCAGGCCTGCAGGTTAACGCTGAAATCCGGGTTGAGCGGCACCTTGTCCACCGTCGCGCCCATCATCAATGGCAGGCTTTCATGCAGGCTGAAACAGGGCTGCTGGGTCACCACCCGGTCCTCGGGATCGAGCAGCGCCAGGCACAACAGTTCGAGGATATTTTCCGAGCCGTTGCCGAGGATGACCCGCGCCGGATCCACATCCAACTGGCCGCCGATCAGGTGCCGCAGGGCCCGGCCACTGGGGTCGGGGTAGCGTTCCAGCCCTGCCCCGCCATGATGCGCCAGCATCGCTGCAGCAGCCGGCGACATGCCCAGCGGGTTTTCGCAGTTGGACAGTTTGATCACCGTCGGCGTACCGAGCTGATGTGGATCGGCGCCCGGGTCGTACAGGGGCAAACGCCGCACGCTGGGGCGCACCAACGCCTCGACGCGGTGTGCAGGGTCGTCTTGATGCATGGAACACCTCCTTGTTATGACAGTGCGACGGCGCCCGCGCGGTCCAGCGCCTTGAGTTGCCGTTCAAACGAGACAATCAGCAGCAACGCGGTAGCCGCCAGGCCTATCGCCAATCCGGCCCACACGCCGAAGATCCCGTAAGGACTGACGATGCCCAGCAGCCAGGCAGCGGGCAGCCCCACCAGCCAGTAGCCGAACAGGGAAATGCGCAGCGGTCCCGCCGTATCGCCGATGCCGCGCAGGATGCCGTTGCCGATGTTCTGGCTGGCGTCGAACACCTGCAGGACGATGGCAATCAACAAACCGGTGGTGGCCAGGCGCACCGCATCCAGGTTGTTGGCGTGCTCGGTGCTGATAAACAGGCCGATGACCTGTTCGGGTAGCAACGCGTAAGGAATGGCAAACAGCAACATGACCAGCACCCCAAGGCCCAGGCCCAGGCGCCCCAGTTGCCGCGCGCGCTGATACTGCCCGGTGCCGCAGGCCTCGCTGATGTGGATCGAGGCGGCATGGGAGATGCCCGCAGAGAACATGAACACGATGTAGATGATCTGGTTAAGCACGGTCTGCGCCGCCAGCGCCTCCATGCCCAGGGTGCCGATCAGCAGGGTCAGTACGCTGAAGAACCCGGCCTCGCTGGCATAGGTCCCGGCAATCGGCAGCCCGAGCTTCCACACGGCCTTGATCGCCGCCGGCGAAAAGCGCAAGTGCGCCAGTTTGAAGTAACCGGCCAAGCGCCGATGGGTCAGTACCACCGCAAAGAACATCAGGAACGACAGCAGGAACACCACGGCGCTGGTGATCGCCACCCCCGCCAGCCCATAGGCCGGGACGCCGAACTTGCCGAACACCAGCACGTAGTTGAGCGCCGCCGTGAGGAAGATCGACACCAGGGTGATCGCCAGCAACGGCCCGGGGAATTTCAGGCCCACGGTAAAGTGGCGCAGCGCCTGGAACCACAGGCAAGGCAGCAGGCCAGGAGCAATGATCAGCAGGAAGTCCATGGCATTGGCCACCACGCTGGCATCCTGGCCCAGCCAGGTCAGCGGCTGGCGCAACCCCAGCAACACGCCCATAAACACCAGGCCGCTGACGGTCGCCCAGAACAGCCCCGCCACCAGCAACGCCCGCACCTGGGCTTCATCGCCCCGGGCATTGGCCTGGGCCACCAGGTTGCTGACGCCGGTGACCAGCCCGGTGCCGGTGGTGCGCAACTGGTTGAACAGCGCGATGGCCAGGCCACCGGCTGCCAGCTCCTTGGCACCCAGCATGCCGAGCACCACGATGTCGATGGTGGTCAGGGCCACATAGGCCAGGTTGGTCAGGATCAGGGGCAGCGCCAGCAACAGCAGAGCCCGGCTGTCGGCGCGCCAGGCGCCGGGTTGTGCGGCAGTCAGGCCGACCATAGTTGGACCCTCTGCCCACGGTTCTGCGTCAGGGCGCGGTCGGCCATCAAGCGCCCGAGGGCGACGTCGGTCACCACCATGCCGCTGTTGTAGGCGAACACCACATCGTCGGGATGGCGGCGTGCGGGTGCCAGGCCCAGGAGGATGTCCGGCAGCTCGGCGTCCACCGCGGGCAGGCTGCCGTCGGCGGCCGCCAGGTCGGCGCTGGTGACTTGCATCTGCGCGGTGTCGGTAGCAATGCGGTAGTCGGCGCCATGCAACACGTCGGCATCAATCCCATAACCCACCAGCACCGCCACGGCGCCGGGCTTGAGCCAGGCCCGCTGCACTTGCTGGCGCGCCGAAAGCCCGGCGACGCCAAGGATGATATCGGCCTCGCCAGCCGCCGCCGGCAGGTCATCGACCACCACCACATCGCGCAGCGGGTAGTGTTTGTGCAGGGTGTCTTGCACCGCGCGCAGGCCTTCGGCGTAGTGCCCGTAGACATACAAACGCTCCAGGTCCGGCATGGCCGCGAGCAACATGGGCAACGCCACCTGCCCCTGCACGCCGGTACCGACGACCAGGGCACTGCGGGCATTCGGGCAGGCGGCCCTGGCCATCAACGCCGAGGTGGCCGAGGTGCGCAACGGGCCGAGCTTGACCACGTCCATCAAGGCAATCGGGCGGCCGGTGCGGTCATCACACAGAAAGATAAACGAATGGAACTGATAGGCATCACGGGTGCGCTGCGGGTCATGCTCGTACACCACCTTGAAGCCCACGGTGTGGCTGGCGCCATCCCGGCCAACCATCGAGTAGCTGATGGAATGGCGGTCCATCGGTTCGACAATGGTCTTGAGCGGGTTCTGCGAGTCGCCGTTGCGCAAGGCCTTGTACGCCTGCTCGACTACCTGCAGCACTTCACGGTAACTCACCCCCAGGTCTTCGAGCGCGGCCTGGGGCAGCACCCATAGGTCGGCGGGGGCAGCGGGTTTATTCAAACTGTTCACTCGAGGCTCCTTGTTGAGTGGCTTTACGATTAAGCCAGGCTGTCCAGCTTCCAGCGCAGGTGTGGGTTACGCAGCTCCAGCACCACTTTGTGTGGCAAGGGCGCTTCGTGAAAAGGCGACTCGTTGGAGTCCATCTGATAGCCGGCGGTATTGAGGTAGATAAGCAAGTCACCCGCCTGGATCGGGTAGTCGAAGGCGACTTTGCGCCAGGTCAGCATGTCCGACTCCAGGCAGGTGGCCCCGCCAATACACGCGACAAACGGCGACCGCGGCCGTGGCGAGGCCGGCAACAGCAGCGGGTCGGGTAGAAATTCGCTGTTGAACCACTGTTCGGAGAGGTTGAAGCTGCTGCCCTGCACAGTGACCTGGGCATAACCATCACTGGCCGTGCGGTCCTTGACGCCCTGCACGCGGAACACGCTGATACCGGCCTGGTCGAGCAAGGCGCGGCCGGGTTCGATAATCAGCCGCACGCCGTACTCGATGACCTTTTGCGCCAGGCTCAGGCCGGGGCTGACGGGCGTGGCGAGGATATCGTCAAGGGCCTCGGCCCCCGCGCGCAGCGCGCCATAGGGATAGAAGCCGGCGAAGCCCTTGTCGTTGTGATAGCGCTCGGCGCAGTCCTCGGCCAGAAAGGCCTGCCACTGCGCCGGGTCGACATAGCGCACGGCAAAGCCACCGCCCAGGTTGACCGTGCGGCAGTTGTCCAGCTCGCTGGCCCGGCACAGGTCGACCAAGTGGCTGGCGACTTGTGCACGCTGGGCGGTGTCGTAGCCGCCCAGATGAAACGAGAAACCTTGCAAGTCCAGGTTCGCCGCGTGCTGGCGGCAGAACACCAGGGCCTGGTCGCACTCCCGTGGGTTGAGGCCGAAACGACTATGGACCTGGCTGCTGGGGCAATAGCGCAACAACAGACGCGCACGTTGGCGCAGGGATAGCGCCAATTGCTGGATACGCAGCAGTTCCTCCAACGAGTCCACCGCCAGCAGGCATTGATGACTCAGGCCCAGCCCAAGCAGCTGATCGCTCTTACGTGGCCCGGACACGCCGATATCAGTGCCAGCCACCCCACCCGCCAAGGCCTTTTGCAACTCACCGACGCTGGCCACATCCACGCCAATCGCACACTGCGCGCAGGCCTGGATAAAACAGTTGGCCTTGTTGGCCTTTTTCGCAAACAACACGCTGCCGCGCACCTGGGCCTGGGTAAAGCTGTGCTGGAAGGCTTCGACATTGGCGTGAAAAACCTGTGGGCACACCAGATGCAGCGGCGAGCCGAGGCCATCGACCAACTCGGTCAACGTGCCCGCGTGCCGCTCAAGCAGGCGCTCGACCCACAGGTGGCGCAGGCCGGGCAATGAACTGGAATACGTCATGGTTCTAGAACTCGAACTTGGCCGACAGGAACACTTCGCGCTCGCGCCCCACATCCAGCCCGCCCAGGTAATAGGCGCTGGCGTAGTAGTACTTGTTGGTCAGGTTCTTGCCGTGCAGGCGGTAGGTCACCGGGGTATCCGCAAGTTTCGAGCGGTAGCTGATACCGGCGTCGAGCAAGGTGTAGCTGGGGATGTAGCCGCTGTTCTGCGCATCCACCGGGCGGCTGCCGACATAGCTGAGGGTGCTGTCCAACGACAGGCCAGGCACAGCGGCCACGGTGTACAGGGCGCCGACCGCGCCTTTCCACTTGGGCACGTTCTCAGTGCGCTTGCCGTCCACGGTGACGTCATCCACATCTTCCATGCGCGTGGTCAGGTAGGCGGCGTTGGCGGTGAGGGTCAGGGCGTCGGTGACGCGATCGGACAGGGTTAGCTCGGCGCCACGGTGGTGGTATTCGCCATTGCTCACATAGGTATTGCTGGTGTTCAGGTAACTGGCCTTGCGCCGGATATCGAATACCGCCAGGCCCAGGTTCAGGCGATCGTTAAGGTCCAGCTTCAGGCCCACCTCATATTGCTGGGACTCGATGGCGTCGGTGGGCTGGTTGGCGTTGGTCGCGTGTTGGGGGGCGTAGTCGCCTTTTTCAAAGCCTTTGGAGTAGCTGACGTAGGTCATCACGCTGTCCCAGGGCCGGTAGATCAGCGCAGCGCTGGGCACGAACACGTCGTGGCTCTGCGAAGGCGCGGTGGCTGAGAGTTTATCCGCGCGGTACCAGATGTAACGCCCGCCTACCATCACCTGGAACTGTTCGGTAAGGGAAATCAGGTCGCTGGCGAAAACCGAGGTCTCCTTGATGGAGGACACAAAGTCAGTGGGCTGTTCCGAGCCGAAGTGCCACTTGGGCGGGTTGACCGGGTGACGGATATTACCCACCGAGACATCGCCAATGCCGATGCCTGGAGTGCCACTGTCGACCAAATCCCAGAACGGGCTGACGTCCTTGAACTGCTTGTAGCCGGTGCCGAAGAACACGTCGTGATAAATGTTGCCGGTGGCAAACTTGCCGGCCAGGTACGACTGCAGCGACCAGGTGCTGAACACTTCACCACGGGACACGTAAAAGTCGGCCGAGCCGATATCGCCGTTAGGCTTGATCCCGAACAGGTCGTTATAGCCGCCGTGGCGCTCGACCCGCGAGTAGTTGCCCTGGGTCACGGAGGTCCAGTTGTCATCCAGCTCGTACTCGAACTTGGCGTCGAGGTTGGCGCCTTCGGTCTGGTGACGGAACCAGGAGCCGGTCAATAGATCGCGGCGATTGACCTTGGGTGGCAGCACGTAGCTGGACGGGTCCAGAGGGTTGGCGCGGCCGCTCTGGTCGGCACGCAGCAATGGGTCGGCGACCGTGGACTTGCGCGACCAGTCGGCGTTCAACTGCAACAGGGCGCGGTCGCTCAGACGGAAGTCGGTGGCCAGGCCGATAAACTTGCGTTCCATGTCGCGGGCGTGATCGAAGTCGCCGTTTTTCTCGTAGCCGGCATTCAGGCGATAGCCAAAGGCGCCGTCGTTGAATGAATCGCTGGTATCAATCGCCACGTAGCGGCCGAGCAACGACGAGCCTTGCACGCTGACATTGAGCAGCGGCTCCAGGGTCGGGCGCTTGAGGACGTAGTTGATGGTGCCGCCCGGCGAGTTGAAACCGTAGAGGAAACCCGATGGGCCCTTGAGCACGTCGATACGCTCGACGTTTTCCAGGGGTACGTCGTGGTGCGGGGCCAGGGTCAGGCCATCGCGGCGGATGGTGTTGAAGTTGTCCATGGCAAAGCCGCGCAGGCGGAAGTTGTCAAAGCCGCTGCCGCCCGACGAACTGAGCACCGAGGGGTCGAGGCTCAGCACATCCACGGCGGTGCGCGCGGAGCTGTCGGCGATGGTCTTGTTGGAATAACTCTGGATGGCCAGGGGGATTTCCATGGCGTCCTTGGCGCCGAAGCCACCGGCATTTACTTCCAGGGCCTTGTTCAGCGGCGCGCTGACTCGTATGGCTTCAAGCTCGGTGACCGATTCTTCGCGATCTTGCGCTGCAGCGGCAGGTAGACCGGTGAGCGACGACACCAAGCCCACCGCCAAAAATGTGGGAAACCGCGGAGCTATGCCGTGCAACTGGTTCATCTGCAATCCCTTGAGCCGAAAATAAGCGGGGCGATCTCAAGCGCGGCAACGCCTGAGAATCGTTATCAAGAGATACAATATAACGTTTCTTTTAAACTCACAATCGCACGATCATTCAATACTTGCTGCCGCGCTGCATTTAAGGTCTGGCCTTTCCAGGATCAACAGAGATAACGGACATGCCCTCCTATACCGCCATCAACTTTGCGCACAAATACAGCCTGTTCAGCGAGCAATGGACACCCAAGGTCGTCGCGCAGATGAACGACTACCAATTCAAGGTGGTGAAGATCGAAGGGGATTTTGTCTGGCACAGCCACGCAGACACCGACGAGACCTTTATCGTCCTCGAGGGCGCGCTGCGCATTGATTTTCGCGATGGCGCGGTACAGCTCGGGGCTGGCGAGATGTTCGTGGTACCCAAGGGCATCGAGCACAAACCGTATGCCCAGGGAGAGGTGAAGCTGCTGCTGGTCGAACCCTGCGGCGTGTTGAACACTGGCGATCAGGGCGGCGAACGGACCCAGCGCAATGATGTGTGGATCTAGATCACCACGTTGCGGATAAAGCGCACCGCCACTGGCCCGTCATTGCGATAGGCATGGGGCTGATGGCTGGGGAACATAAAGAACTCGCCAGCGGCGATGGTGGTTTCGACGTCACCCACCACCAGGGTCAGGCTACCCTCGAACACGAACAACTGTTCGCTCCAGCCTTCGAGGTCGGGATCCGGGCAATAGCGATCGCCCGGCTCCAGGCGCCACTCCCACAGTTCCACCTCCCGCCGGGCGGTGGCCTTGGCCAGTAACACGGCCTTGCTGCCATCTATTTCACCGGCCCAGGCCAGTTCGTTGATGCGGCTGTGGTCACGGGCGTCAGGGGCCTGGATCAGGTCGCTGAAGGCCACATCCAGGGCTTCGGCCACGCGGTCAAGGGTGGACAGGCTGACGTTCTTTTCACCGGCCTCGATGGCCACCAGCATGCGCCGGCTGACCCCGGACTTTTCCGCCAGGGCTGTCTGGCTCAGTTCGGCCGCATGGCGCAGGCGTCGAACGTTCTGGCTGACGTGCTGCAGGACCGAGGCCCGTTGCGGATTTTCTTTGTGCACTATATTGCTCACTCGGTGGGGTTGCGCAGTATACTGCCCAGCTGCGGCGCATTGTGCGTTCCGCGCCCTTCCTGTGCAAGACCAGAGCCGCCATGACCACCTCGACCGCCTCCCAGCTGTTTTCCCGCTTCAGCAAAGCCGAATGCGTGCTGGTGCTGATCACCATGATCTGGGGCGGTACGTTTATCCTGGTGCAACACGCCATGACCGTCAGCGGGCCGATGTTCTTCGTCGGCTTGCGTTTTGCCGCAGCGGCGCTGGTGGTCGGCCTGTTTTCCTGGCGCAACCTGCGCAGCCTGACCCTGTTCGAGCTGAAGGCGGGCGCCTTTATCGGCACGGCGATCATGTTTGGCTACGGCCTGCAAACCATTGGTCTGCAGACCATCCTCAGCAGCCAGTCGGCGTTTATCACCGCGCTCTACGTGCCGTTTGTGCCGCTGCTGCAGTGGCTGGTGCTGGGGCGGCGCCCGGGGTTAATGCCAAGCATCGGCATTATGCTGGCCTTCGCCGGCCTGATGCTGCTGACCGGCCCGGCCGGCGCATCACTGAATTTCAGCCCCGGGGAAATCGCCACGTTGATCGGCGCGATTGCGATTGCCGCCGAAATCATCCTGATCAGCGCTTATGCGGGCCAGGTGGATGTACGCCGGGTGACCGTGGTGCAACTGGCCACCGCCTCGCTGCTGTCGTTCCTGCTGGTAGTGCCCACCGGCGAGGCATTGCCGGGTTTTTCCTGGGTGTTGCTGTTCAGCGCCGTCGGCCTGGGCTTGACCAGTGCGGTGATCCAATTGGCGATGAACTGGGCGCAGAAAAGCGTCTCGCCGACCCGTGCCACCCTGATTTATGCCGGCGAGCCGGTGTGGGCCGGGGTGATCGGGCGGATTGCCGGTGAGCGCTTCCCGCCGATGGCCATGGTGGGGGCGGTGTTGATTGTGGCGGCGGTGATTGTCAGTGAGATCAAGACGCGAGAGCGCAAGCCCGTATCCCTGTAGGAGCCCGCACCTACACCGCGACAGATAGGCATTTTCGGTCCATCTTGTAGGATCCTGCCACAGGTTGCCGTTTGGTAATCCGGTTTCCGGCACGTATGATGCATCCCAAACCACCGCAGATTAGAAGCCTATGTCCCTGATAGTTCTACTGCTTCTGCCTTTTATCGGCAGCTGTCTGGCGGCCTTGCTGCCGCACAACGCACGTAATACTGAATCCCTGCTGGCCGGCCTTGTGGCCCTGGTCGGTACTGTGCAAGTCGCCCTGCTCTACCCCCAGATCGCCGACGGTGGCGTGATCCGCGAAGAATTCTCCTGGGTGCCCGGCCTGGGTCTGGACTTCGTGTTGCGCATGGATGGCTTTGCCTGGTTGTTCTCGATGCTGGTGTTGGGCATCGGTAGCCTGGTGTCTTTGTACGCCCGTTATTACATGTCGCCGGACGACCCGGTGCCGCGTTTCTTCGCGTTTTTTCTGGCGTTCATGGGCGCGATGCTCGGGTTGGTGATCTCCGGCAACCTGATCCAGATTGTGTTTTTCTGGGAGCTGACCAGCCTGTTCTCGTTCCTGCTGATCGGCTATTGGCACCACCGTTCCGATGCGCGCCGGGGTGCCTATATGGCGCTGATGGTCACCGGTGCGGGTGGTTTGTGCCTGCTGGCGGGGGTCATGCTGCTCGGCCATGTCGTCGGCAGTTACGATCTGGACCAGGTGCTCGCCGCCGGTGACCAGATCCGTGCCCACTCCCTCTACCCCGTCCTGTTGACGCTGATCCTGATCGGCGCCCTGAGCAAAAGCGCGCAATTCCCCTTCCACTTCTGGCTCCCCCACGCCATGGCTGCACCGACCCCCGTGTCGGCCTACCTGCATTCGGCCACGATGGTGAAGGCCGGCGTGTTCCTGCTGGCCCGCCTGTGGCCCTCGCTGTCGGGTAGCGAAGAGTGGTTCTGGATGGTCGGCGGTGCCGGCGCCCTGACCCTGTTGCTCGGCGCGTATTGCGCGATGTTCCAGAACGACCTCAAGGGCCTGCTGGCCTACTCGACCATCAGCCACCTGGGCCTGATCACCCTGCTACTGGGCCTCAACAGCCCGTTGGCCGCCGTCGCGGCCGTGTTCCATATCCTTAACCACGCCACGTTCAAGGCCTCGCTGTTCATGGCCGCCGGCATCATCGACCACGAAAGCGGCACCCGTGATATCCGCAAGCTCAGCGGCCTGGTGCGCCTGATCCCGTTTACCGCGACCCTGGCCATGGTGGCCAGCGCCTCCATGGCCGGGGTGCCGTTGCTCAACGGTTTCCTGTCCAAAGAGATGTTCTTCGCCGAAACCGTGTTTATCTCCTCGACCCAGTGGGTAGAAATCGCCCTGCCGGTGATTGCGACCATCGCCGGCACCTTCAGCGTGGCCTATGCCCTGCGCTTCACCGTGGATGTATTCTTCGGCCCGGCTGCCACCGACCTGCCGCACACGCCCCACGAACCGCCACGCTGGATGCGTGCGCCGGTCGAGCTGCTGGTGTTTACCTGCCTGCTGGTGGGGATCTTCCCGGCCCAGGTGGTGGGCTCGATCCTCGCCGCCGCCGCCCTGCCGGTGGTCGGCGGCGTGTTGCCCGAGTACAGCCTGGCGATCTGGCACGGCTGGAACGCGCCGATGATCATGAGCCTGGTGGCCATGACCGGCGGTGTGGTCCTGTACCTGCTGCTGCGCAAGCAACTCAAGCGCGGGCGTTTCAAGTACCCGCCGATCATCAGCTACTTCAACGGCAAGCGCATGTTCGAGCGCTGCCTGGTGGTGATGATGCGTGGCGTGCGCAAGATTGAAAAACACATCAGCACCAAGCGCCTGCAGACCCAGTTGTTCCTGCTGGTGCTGGTGGCGGTGATCGCCGGGATGATCCCCATGCTGGGCAGCAGCCTGAGCTGGGGCGACCGGCCGAAAATCCCGGGTTCCATCGTGTTCGTCACCCTGTGGCTGTTGGCGATCACCTGCGCCCTGGGCGCCGCGTGGCAAGCCAAGTACCACCGGCTGGCAGCCCTGACCATGGTCAGCGTGTGCGGCCTGATGACCTGCGTGACTTTTGTCTGGTTCTCCGCACCGGACCTGGCATTGACGCAACTGGTGGTCGAGGTGGTGACGACGGTCCTGATCCTGCTGGGCCTGCGCTGGCTGCCACGGCGGATCGAAGAAGTCTCGCCACTCCCGAGTTCGTTGCGCAAGGCGCGCATCCGACGCTTGCGCGACTTGCTGCTGTCGACCGTGGTCGGTGGCGGCATGGCGCTGTTGTCCTACGCGATGCTGACGCGCCAGACCCCCAACGATATTTCTTCGTTCTACCTCAGCCGCGCCCTGCCTGAAGGCGGCGGCAGCAATGTGGTAAATGTGATGCTCGTGGACTTCCGGGGCTTCGATACCCTGGGCGAGATCACTGTGCTGGGCGCCGTAGCCCTGACCGTCTATGCACTGCTACGCCGCTTCCGTCCGCCCAAGGAAAGCGAGCAACTGCCCGCGCAACAGCGGCTGTTGGCGCCGGATGTGGACACCGACCTGGTCAACCCACGCCAGGCCAGCGACACCGCCCTGGGCTTTATGATGGTGCCCGCGGTGCTGGTGCGCCTGCTGCTGCCGATTGCCCTGGTGGTGTCGTTCTACCTGTTTATGCGCGGCCACAACCAGCCGGGCGGCGGCTTTGTCGCCGGGCTGGTGATGTCGGTGGCGTTTATCCTGCAATACATGGTCGCCGGTACCCAGTGGGTCGAGGCGCAGATGAACCTGCGACCGATGCGCTGGATGGGCTTTGGCTTGCTGTCGGCGACACTGACCGGACTGGGGGCGCTGTTCTTCGGCTACCCGTTCCTCACCACCCACACCCTGCACTTGAGCTTGCCGGTGTTGGGCGACATCCATATCGCCAGCGCGCTGTTTTTCGATGTCGGCGTGTACGCCATGGTGGTCGGCTCGACCCTGCTGATGCTCACCGCCCTCGGCCACCAATCGGTACGGGCCCATAAACCCGGCAACCAGGCGAAAGCCGCCGCCACGCCACCACAAGGAGCTGCTGCCTGATGGAAGAAGTCATCGCAATTGCCATTGGGGTCCTGGCGGCCTCCGGCGTCTGGCTGGTGCTGCGACCACGAACGTTCCAGGTGGTGATGGGCCTGTGCCTGTTGTCCTATGGGGTCAACCTGTTCATCTTCAGCATGGGCAGCCTGTTTATCGGCAAGGAGCCGATCATCAAGGACGGCGTGCCCCAGGATCTGCTCAATTACACCGATCCCCTGCCCCAGGCCCTGGTGCTGACGGCGATTGTGATCAGCTTCGCAATGACCGCGCTGTTCCTGGTGGTGCTGCTGGCGTCCCGGGGCCTGACCGGCACTGACCATGTGGACGGCCGGGAGCCCAAGGAATGAGCTGGATGAACCAACTGATCATCGCGCCGATCCTGCTGCCGTTGCTGACCGCTGCGTTGATGATGATGCTGGGCGAGAAACACCGACCGCTCAAGGCCAAGATCAACCTGCTGTCGAGCATGACCGGCCTGGGCATCGCGATGTTGATGCTGTACTGGACGCAAAAAGGCGGCCCTGCCTCCATTGGCGTGTACCTGCCGGGCAACTGGCAGGTGCCGTTCGGCATCGTGCTGGTGGTGGACCAACTGTCGGCCCTGATGCTGGTACTCACCGGGATCATCGGCGTCAGCGCCCTGCTGTTTGCCATGGCCCGCTGGGACCGCGCCGGCACCAGCTTCCATGCATTGTTCCAGATCCAGTTGATGGGCCTCTATGGGGCCTTCCTCACCGCCGACCTGTTCAACCTGTTCGTGTTCTTCGAGGTGCTGCTGGCCGCGTCCTACGGCCTGATGCTGCACGGCTCGGGCCGGGCGCGGGTGTCGTCGGGGCTGCATTACATCTCGATCAACCTGCTGGCTTCGTCGCTGTTCCTGATTGGCGCGGCGCTGATCTACGGGGTCACCGGCACCCTGAATTTCGCTGACCTGGCGCTGAAGATCCCGCTGGTGCCAGAAGCCGATCGCGGCCTGCTGCATGCCGGCGCGGCGATCCTCGCCACAGCGTTCCTGGCCAAGGCCGGGATGTGGCCGCTGAATTTCTGGCTGGCGCCGGCCTACTCCTCGGCCAGTGCGCCGGTGGCGGCGATGTTTGCGATCATGACCAAGGTCGGCGTGTACACCGTGTTGCGCCTGTGGACCCTGCTGTTTTCCGGGCAGGCCGGCGCCTCGGCGCTGTTTGGCGGTGACTGGCTGGTGTACGGCGGCATGGCCACCATCCTCTGCGCCGCCCTGGCGATGCTTGCCGCCCAACGCCTGGAGCGCATGGCCAGCCTGAGTATTCTGGTCTCGGCCGGCATCCTCCTGTCGGCGGTGGGTTTTGCCCAGCCCAACCTGACCGCCGGCGCGCTGTTTTACCTGGTCAGCTCGACCCTGGCCCTGAGCGCGCTGTTCCTGCTGGCTGAACTGATCGAACGCTCGCGCTCGGCCAATGAGCTGCCTCTGGACGACGAAATCGAAGTGTTGCCACGGCCGGTGGAATCCCTGCATCCACCCAAGGGCACCAACCTCGACGATGAGCAAAAGGCCGTAGTCGGCCAGGTCATCCCGTGGACCATGGCCTTCCTCGGCCTGAGCTTTATTGCCTGCGCCCTGCTGATCATCGGCATGCCGCCGCTGTCAGGGTTTATCGGCAAGCTCAGCCTGCTCAGTGCGCTGGTCAACCCGCTGGGCCTGGGCCATGCCGTGACGGAGCCGATCCGCCCGGCAGCCTGGGGCCTGTTTGCGCTGCTGATCTTCTCGGGCCTGGCCTCGCTGATCGCCTTTGCGCGGCTGGGCATCCAGCGCTTCTGGACCCCGGAAGAACGGCCTTCGCCGCTGCTGCGCCGCTTTGAGTGCATACCGATCTTCGTCTTGCTCGGCCTGGCAATTGGCCTGACCTTCAAGGCGGAAATGCTCATGCGCTTTACCCAGGACACCGCCAACAGCCTGAACAACCCCGAGCACTACGTGATGGCCGTCATGGCCACCCGCCCGGTGCTGGGCCCGCAAGCCCAGGCCGCCGCCGTGGAGGTGCAGCCATGAAACGCCTGTTCCCTGCCCCGTGGCTGTCATTGGCACTGTGGGTGCTGTGGCTGTTGCTGAACCTGTCGATCAGCCCCGGCAACCTGTTGCTGGGGGCGATCCTCGGCATCCTCGCTCCGCTGATGATGGCGCCGCTGCGCCCGCTGCCGGTACGGATCCGTCGCCCAGGGGTGATCATTCGCCTGTTCTTCCTGGTCGGCCGCGATGTCATCATCTCCAACCTGCACGTGGCCTGGGGCGTCTTGACCTGCGGCTCGCGGCCGCCGCGCTCGCGCTTTGTAAAAATCCCCCTGGACCTGCGCGACGCCAACGGCCTGGCTGTGCTGTCGATGATCACCAGCGTGACCCCCGGCACCGTGTGGTCGGAGCTGGCCCTGGACCGCAGCATCCTGTTGCTGCACGTGTTCGACCTGGATGACGACGCGCAGTTTATCGAGCACTTCAAGCAGGCCTACGAACGGCCCCTGATGGAGATCTTCGAATGAGTGCCCTGCTCGCCAATGCGATCCTGCTCAGCCTGTTCCTGTTTTCCCTGGCCATGGTCCTGACCCTGGTGCGCCTGTTCAAGGGTCCTTCGGCCCAGGACCGGGTCCTGGCCCTGGATTACCTGTATATCCTGGCCATGCTGATGATGTTGGTGCTGGGCATACGCTACGCCAGTGACACCTACTTCGAAGCGGCACTGTTGATTGCGCTGTTCGGCTTTGTCGGCTCGTTTGCCTTGGCCAAATTCCTGCTGCGTGGGGAGGTGATCGAATGATCAATGTCAGTGAACTGCCACTGTGGGTGGAAATCCTCGTGGCGATCCTGCTGGTGCTCAGCAGCCTGTTTGCGCTGATTGGCGCCATCGGGCTGTTGCGCATGAAGGACTTTTTCCAGCGCATGCACCCGCCGGCACTGGCCTCGACCCTAGGCGCCTGGTGCGTGGCGCTGGCGTCGATTATCTACTTCTCGACCCTCAAGTCCGGGCCGGTGCTGCATGGCTGGCTGATCCCGATCCTGCTGTCGATCACCGTGCCGGTGACCACCTTGTTGCTGGCGCGCACGTCGCTGTTCCGCAAGCGCATGGCGGGGGAAAATGTACCGGCCGAGGTCAGCAGTCGCAGGACTGACAGCGGTAGCTGATCCCTCTGAATATACGCGCTAAACAATGTGGGAGCGGGCTTGCTCGCGAAAGTGGTGGGCCAGTCAAATATTTACCAACTGATCCACCGCTTTCGCGAGCAAGCCCGCTCCCACATTTGGCCCTGCATACCGTCAATCAGGCCCAGGCCACGACCAACAGCCCAGTCCCCAGCATCAGGCACAGCGGCGAATAGAAAAACGTATCCAGCCGCGCAAACCGCGACCCGCCGACTTTCTTGAAGAACCCCACCAGCTCCGAATCACCAATCGCCCGCGCAAACATGATCAAGGCAATCGCGCTGATCCCCCACTGCAGGGCCTGATGCCCCACTGGCTGGAAAAACAGCCCCGCCCGCAGGCTTACCAACAAGGCAATCAGCACCAACCCCACCGCCACCAGGAAGGTGCCCAGCGCTGACGGTTTGAACGCCGGTCGCGGCCCACTGGCGAACTCGCCGGGCAGTTGCGGGATCGCCGCCGTGCTGCCTAGCTTGCCGCCTGCGGCCCAGTACACATGGACCATGCTGATAAACGCAAAGACCCCGACGACCCACCTCGCAATAACAAAGCTCATGGCTGGACACCCCTGGAAAAGTGCGAGAAAGGATAGTCCTTTTCAGATTTTTTGCAGGGTTTTAGTCGTCTGATGTTAAAGTGCCGGCCCATGAAACTCGCCCGTGCCGACCGCTCGTTGATTGCCTGGATGCTCTATGGCTGCGTCCTGTTCAACGTGTTCGCCTGCAGTATTGGTCATGGGCAAATGGTCGGCATGCAGCTCAACGGCATTGGCGGCCAGTTCTGTACGGTAGACCCGCGCACCCAGGCGCCAGCCCCCGTCAATACGGGCGATGAGTCGCTGCCCACGCTGTCCAAAGCCTTCGGTTGCCCGCTGTGTTCCACCGGCGGCATGGGCCCGGCGCTCAACTCCAGCCTTAACGTCGCGGTCCTTCCCCAGCCGCATGCGCCACCTCCGGCGGTGGTGCTCACCGCTGACATTCCCACCCGTTTTACCTGGCCTGCGGCTAATCCGCGCGCCCCGCCCGCCTACGCCTGATACCTGCGCTTTTTGATCCGCACACCGCGCAGCTTCCCCCGGGAAGCGCGGACGGCTGTGCGCTGCTTCCAAGCCCTGCTTTTCAGGATTTACCGATGAAACATTTACCTCTACTGGCGGGCCTGTTCGGCTGCCTGCCTTTCAGCGCCTGGGCCCTTGAGCTGGCCCCCACCACCATTGACGGCGCCGCCACCAACGAGCCTGGCCTGGCCCTGGACCAATCCAGCGGCATGGCCTCGCGCCTGGGCCTGAGCGTGCGGGAAACCCCGGCTTCGATCAGCATCGCCGACCGCCACGATATCGAACGCCGTGGCGCCAAAACCTTCCAGGATGCGGCCAACACCCTGCCTGGGGTCAACGCCAGTGCGCCGCCGGGGTTTGGCGGGTTTATCTCCTACCGGGGCTTTACCAGCAGCCAGATCACCCAGATGTTCAACGGCATCAACGTCGCCAGTGGCCTGGCGCGACCGGTGGATGCCTGGATTTATGACCGGGTGGAACTGGTGGGCGGCCCCTCCTCGCTGATCAACGGCGCCGGCTCCGTGGGCGGTTCGCTGAACTACGTGACCAAGCTGGCCAACCGCGAAGAACAGGCCGTCGAAGGCCAGATCAACTACGGCAGCTACGACACCACCGGCATCGCCCTGGGCCTCAACCACGCCCTGACCGAGCCCGGCGCCGAGGTCCAGCACTATGCGCGCCTGGATGTCAGCCGCAACACCAACCACACCCATATCGACCGCCAGCAACGGGAGTCCTGGAGCGTGGCGTTTTCCCTGCTCAGCGACCTGACGCCCAACCTGTCCCACACCCTGGCCCTGGAATACCAGGACGAACACGAAGACAGCCCGTACTGGGGCACCCCGGTGCTCAACCCCAAGGCCGGCGAGCTGAAGATCGACAAGCACAACCGTTTCAACAACTACAACGTCGCCGATGGCCGCTACGAACAACGCACGATCTGGGCCCGCTCGATCATCGACTATCGGATCAACGACAGCACCACCCTGCGCAACACCCTCTACCACCTGGACAGCCAGCGCGACTACCGCAACCTGGAGACCTACCAGTACAGCCCAGACAACAGCGTGGTGAACCGTTCGACGGCCTATCAGGTACGGCATCAGGGCGAACAGAACGGCAACCAGTTCGAGCTGCGCCATGACAGCAGTGTGTTTGGCCTGGCCACTACCTGGTCCGGTGGTTTCGAATACAAGGTCAACAGCACCACCAACAGCCCTTTGAACGTATCCCCCAAGAACGCGGTGGACCCCAACCACTACGATCCGGGGCATTTCTACGACCTGCCCGGCACCCGGCCCGGCTTTATCAAGGACAAGACCACCGAAGTGACGACCAAGGCGCTGTTTGTCGAAAACCGCCTGGGCCTGACCGACACGCTGTCGCTGCTGACCGGCCTGCGTTATGACGCCATCGATTTGGACGTGACCAGCCACCGCGACAACCTGGGTAACGTCAAGCGCCGTTGGGAGCCGGTCACCGGGCGGGTGGGCCTGACCTACCAGTTCATCCCGTCGGCCAATGTCTACGTGCAATACAGCACCGCCGCCGAACAGCCCACCAGCACCACCCAGGTGTTTGATGTCTCCACCGGCAAGCAATGGGAAGTGGGCAGCAAGTTCGATTATCTGGACGGGCGTGGTTCAGCCACCGTGGCCGCTTATCACATCGAGCGCAAAGACTTTGCCGTGACCGATCCACAAGACCCCACCCGCAGCATTGCGGTGGGTGCGCAGTCGTCCAAGGGCATCGAGCTGGCCAGCTCATTGCGCATCACCCCCAAGCTCTTGGCGGAAGGCAACTTCGCCTGGGTCGACGCGCAATACGATGACTTCAACGAGAAAACCGCCAGCGGCGCAGTGGTGTCGCGCAAGGGCAATACGCCGACCAACGTACCGAAACGGGTGGGCAACCTGTGGCTGACCTATGACATCGCCCCCGCCTGGCAAGGTGGCGTAGACGCGCGGTACGTGGCGCAGGTGTATGCCGACAATGCCAATACCCTGACGGTGCCGGCGTATACCCTGTTTGGCACGTTCCTGACCTATAAGGTCGATCAACACACCTCGGTGACGGGCCGGGTGCGCAACCTGACCAATGAGGTGTATGCGCAGTTTGCCCATGTATCGCCGGCGTATTACCTGGGGTCGCCGCGCACCTTTGAATTGGCCGTGCAGACCCAGTTCTAAGGCTGGAATGCAGTTAAAACTATAGGAGACCGGCTCTAAGGCTGGAATGCAGTTAAAACTGTGGGAGCGGGCTTGCCCGCGATGGCTGACTGTCAGTCAATACATTGGGCTGCTGAACCACCGCTATCGCGGGCAAGCCCGCTCCCACACAAGCCCGCGCCCACAGCTTGATCCTCATATGAAAGGTTATTTGAGGCTGGCCTCGACCTTTGCGGCCACTTCCTCCGTCAACCAGGCCTTCCACACCTGCGGGTGATCCTTGAGAAACGCCTGCGCCACTTCACGGGGCGGGGTGTGTTTCTCGCTCATCGTCGCCAGGGCCTGATTGAGCGGGCCAATCGGAAAGTCGACTTTTTCAAAGAACTGCGCAATCTGCGGATACTGCTGCTGGAACGGCGTGGACACGCCAATGCTCAGCTTGGACGCCAACGAACGCGTGGGCTTGGGGTTGGGATTGTCGGCATCGGTCAGGGTCTTCCAGGCCTCGGCGTCGAACGCCGGCTCCTCCAGCTGGACCAACTTGTAACGCCCCATCAAGGGGGTTGGCGACCAGTAGTAGAACAGGATCGGCTTGCCACGGCGGATCGACGAGGCAATCTCGGCATCCAGCGCCGCGCCTGAACCGCTGCGAAAATTGACGTAGCTGTCGTCCAGGCCGTAAGCCTTGAGTTTTTGCTTATTGACCACTTCCGAGGTCCAGCCGATAGGGCTGTTGAGGAACCGCCCCTTGCCCGGGGCTTCCGGGTCCGCGAACACGTCCTTGTAGCGCACCAGGTCCTTTACGCTACGCAGCTCAGGTGCCAACGGCGCAATGCCCTTGTCCGGGTCGCCTTTGACCACGTATTCCGGCACCCACCAACCTTCGGTCGCACCCTTGACGGTATCCCCCAGGCCAACCACCTTGCCTTCGGCTTGCGCCTTGATCCACACCGGGCTGCGGCCCGCCCACTCCTCGCCAATCACCTGGATATCATTTTTCGCCAGGGCGGTTTCCAGGGTGATGGTGGTTCCGGGCAAGGTGTCGGTGGGTAAATCGTAGCCTTTCTCGACGATAAACCGCAGAACTTCGGTGATCAGGCTGCCACTTTCCCAATTCAGGTCGGCAAAGTGAATGGGCGCCTGGGCAGCCGCTACCGGTGCGGCCGCCATCGACAGGCCCAGGGTGGTAACGGACGCTGCCAACAGCGCGCGAATTGCTTTCATGCCTTTGAACCTCGTGTATGCACAGC
Source organism: Pseudomonas sp. WS 5411 (assembly GCF_012985595.1). Classification (NCBI taxonomy): domain Bacteria; kingdom Pseudomonadati; phylum Pseudomonadota; class Gammaproteobacteria; order Pseudomonadales; family Pseudomonadaceae; genus Pseudomonas; species Pseudomonas sp. WS 5411. Next base: position 69,955 of record NZ_JAARMC010000018.1, on the reverse strand, counting down.
CAGGGTGGATGGCTTTGCTGTCACGCCGCGAAAGCCTCTGAACAATTAAGTCCACTGAACTGTAGTAGAGGTTCAAACGGTTGCCGATATTCAGGGCTGCTGATGCAAACGCTGTAGTTCCCGGCGCACCATGCTGGCGTACTCGGCAGGCCGCAGGGCATACAGTTGGCTGGCCACCCAGTTCAACCAGGCACCTTGCAGATCATCTTTGCGGGCAAACAGTTCAGCAGCCTTGGCTTGGGCATCCGCCAGGTGTTGCTGGTGAAACTGTGCCCGGCCTTCGCTCATTATTCGCTGGCCTTGAACGTCACCAGCTCACCTTTGCGCCACTTGGCGGCTTTGCCGGTCACGGCCTTGAGGGTCTTGCTCAGGCCTTCCTGCAATTGTTCATTGGCGGCGAACACCAGCATTACGCTGTGACCTTCCTTGAACACAATGCCCTCGCCCTGCGCGGTGGACACAAATGCATAGTCGCCCAGGCCATAGACCGTCAACTTGATGTCGCGAAACTTCAGTTCGAACTTGCCACCTTCACGACTGGGCAGGACTGCCGCACGAAAATGATCGCCGACCTTGAGTTCCAGTCGAGGCTTGTCATCTACCACCAGCGCTGTTTCGGTATCTATTTCGGCAATGTAAATGCCTTCAGGGGTTTGTTCCGTGATGTAAACAAACCGCGACTGAAATTGTTTAACCAACTTCGCGCGCAAATCACCCAGCACGAACAATGCGTGCATATCCAGATTACTGACTGCCAAGGAAACGCCCCCACATCTAAAAAAGCGCTACCCGCCCGAGGCAGGCAGCACAAAAAAGGCCGATACGGCTCGACACATTGAAAAAACATACTGAAGTTGATTCCCGCCAGACTCGTGCAGCCGGGCATGACCGTCCTTGTACAAGGTCGTCAGGCTTTGCAGGAAATCACAGGTTTATCGGCCAGAGAATACTGGACGTCCCACTTCAGAGAATACCCCACTTGAAAGGGTGGTTTTCCGACAGCCAAAAACCAAGGAAAAACGTTGGATGGAACCGAACGTGAGCTGCCGACAACAATATTAGAACAGCAACGCAGCTCAAAACCACCCGAAATGCTGCAAGCAGGTCAATAGATCGAAAGGAGCTGGTCATGCAACGAGTTCAACGCCAACCGACACAGACTTCCGGTGCCTTATCACGCAAGGATAGCGCGCTATTCTACAGCGTGTATGCCAATGGCGTGTGCGCAGATTTCGCCTTGTACCGCGTCGTCCCCGCGGGAAGGAATTTTTTCCATATCCTGGAAGTGCCCAGCGGCCGGATCAAAGGCTTTCGCAGTGATCACAACAAGGCCTGCGCCCTGGCCAAGGAACTGGAAGCCCTCCTCTGCCCCCCTGCCCGTTGAGGAGCGGCTGCAGCCAAATCGAACTATGCGCGCTGGCACACCTCCCATACGAGTAGAAGCTCACTCTTTTGGAGAATGAAATGGACGCGCCAACGCACACCCTACACGACCTGTTCGAACAATTGGGCCTGGAAGCCTCGCCTGCAGCCATTGACAAATTTATCGGTGAACACCCCCTGCCAGAGGATGTGAAGCTGATCGACGCGCCTTTCTGGACCCCACAACAGGCGCAGTTCCTCAAGGAAGAGCTACGCGAAGATGCGGACTGGGCGATTGCCGTGGATGAGCTGAACCAGCGCCTGCATCAGAGCGCCTGACCGGCCCTCAGTGCAGGCGGTCTGATTGCTTGAGGTCCATCAGGGCCTGCCAGGCGGCGCGGCACTCCTGGGCTTCGTCGCGACTGGCGAAGGCCGTGCCGCGCTGTTCCCCGTTGAGCAACACCACCCAACAGGCGCGCAGGCCCAGCGCACGCAGGGTCTGTGGCACCCCACTGCCAATCATCACCGCCACATCGACTTTGTTTTGCATGGAAGTTCTCCGCCATATTAGTTAGCCAGCTAACGATATACCGCATCTTAAGCGGTTCCTTTCACCGGAAAAAGCGACCGGCGTAAAAGCTTCCTTGCATAACACGCAACAATCCTGGCCAGGGTCTAGCGCGCCCCAGCCTGCCCTTCAGGCTTATAGCCCAGGCGCAAACCGCCCCAATGCCGGCCGTTGACCATGATCGGCACGGACAGATCGTGCATCAACTCCCCGGTGTCACGGGTATAGGTTTGCAACAACACAGCCTGCTGGTGGCTGCCACAGCGGATCCCGGTGCGGTCTTCAAACTTGCGCTTGGTGCGATTGTTCACGGCATCAACCTGGGCATCCCCGGTCAGTGCCTGGGAAAACGCCTTGTTGTGCGTCGGCACATAGCCCTGTGGTGTGCAGGCAATCGCGAACACCAGCCCTTCATGACGGGGCAGCAAGGCTTCCTGGATAGCGGGCAAGACCTGATCGGTGTAGCCGTCGAAACGGCTGTGATATTTGGTCGGGTGGCTGTTGGCTATCGGCGTGTAGCTGCGATTGAACAGGTCATCGAGGCTGATGCGGTTCTGTTGGATATCCGCCTCGAACTGCGCGGCGATCTGGCTGGCGCCTTCGCGGGCGAGGTCGTAGATACGCTGGTGATAATCATCCAGACCGACTTCGGCCAGGCGCTCGCTGATGGTTTCGGCCTGCCCTTCCATTTGCACGGCGGCCTGGGCCAATTGCTGGGTCTGTTGGTCGCTGACGGTCAAGTCGCTGCGCATCTGCTCCACGGCATGGAACAGGCTGTCGAGTTGCGCACGGTTGGTCTCGGTGCCCTGGGCAATCTCGCTGACCTGGCCCTCCACACCCGCCGCCAACGTGGCAATGCTCTCCAGTTGCTCGCCGGCATGCTCCACTTGCTCGACGCCGGCCTGCAAATCCACGGACAGTTGGCGGATTTGCTCCACCACCTGGGCGGTACGCTGCTGGATATCCGCGACCATCACCCCCACTTCATCGGTGGCGGTCGCCGTACGGCCCGCCAGGCCGCGCACTTCGTCGGCCACCACGGCAAACCCGCGCCCATGCTCACCGGCGCGGGCGGCTTCAATGGCGGCATTCAAGGCCAACAGATTGGTCTGGCTGGCAATCGACTGAATCACCAGGGTCACGCGCTGGATTTCTTCGCTACGCTGGCTCAGGGCCTCGATCAATTGCCGGCTGTCGCTGGCACGCTGGCTGAGCTGATGCATGCGGCTGATGGATTCCCCCAGCACCGCACGCCCTTCGGTGCTGCGCTGATGGGCCTGGCCGGCCGCCCCCAGGGCATCGCGGCTGAGCTGGGAAGTGACTTGCTCAGTGCCAATCATCACTTCGGCACTGCTGACGATTTGCTGGGCCGCACTCAATTGCGATTGCAACCTGGCGGCCAGTTGCTTGACCGAATAGGCCACGCCAGCGGCCGACAGCGCATTATGGCTGGTGGTGTAGGACAGATCGCGAGTCAACGCGCCAATGGCATCCTCGCTGACATCAGGCGCAGGGCTGCGGGCCGGCCTTTTCAGGCACGGCAGCCAGATCAGCAACAGGGCCACGGGCAGGCAGAGGTAGATCGACAGGTTGGCGAACGCCAGGCCCGACAGTATCAGCACCAGGGCGATGCTTTGCAGCAGCGGAGTCACCCAACCAGGCAGCCGGCGGTTCACCGTGTGTGGCACCACGGCGGCGCCCGTCAGAGATCCATCCCCGGCCATGTTTGTCACCCCACTGCTTGTCATTATTGTGTCTGCATTAAACGCCACTATCTGGCCATTATCTATGGGCCTTTGGTGTTAGGGCTTGCAGCAGATCAATAGACGGGGGGATGACACGCGGGGATCTGTAGGGGCCGGCTCGCCGGCGCCTACAACATCAAACAGATCAGGCCTGGCGCTGATGCTTGTCGATTTGCTCGTGGCGCTCTTGCGCTTCGATGCAGTACTTGGTGGTCGGGCTGATCAGCAGGCGCTTGAGGCCGATAGGCTCGCCGCTGTCGTCACACCAGCCAAAGGAATCTTCCTTGATACGGCCCAGGGCCTGTTCAAGTTGCGGCAGCATGCGCTGGTCGCGGTCGATGGCGTTGACCAACCAGGTGCGCTCTTCTTCAACCGAGGCGGCGTCAGCCGGGTCGGCCGGGGTGTCCAGGCTTTCAATGGCGATGCGGTTTTGCTCAATGCGCTCGTGGTGCTCGACTTTCATGTCTTGCAACAACTTCTCGAAAAAAGCGTGCTGCTCGGCATTCATGTAGTCATCCGCCGGCATGGCCAGCAACTTTTCCTTTGTCATTGATTTCTCTATAAAAAATACGTGCATTAAGGCGAATAAGGGAGCGTTCCGGCCAACCTCTGGAGGTCGGGGAAAGACGCCGTCCATTCCAAGCGCCACCCGGCACTCAATTTACGAGGGGCGGCAGTCTACGGCCGACTTGAGGGCGCAGCAACTGAAATGACAGGCAATTTGTCCGACATTCCCCTAAAAGGCACCAGGACGGGCTTGGCAGGCGGTTATCGGAGTGCGTTTATAGCAAGAAATTCAGTGTCGTGGAGCTATATAGAAGACAAACGGTTATGTGGAAGCGGGCTTGCCCGCGATAGCGGTGGGTCAGTTGATAGATATTTGACTGACCCATCGCTATCGCGGGCAAGCCCGCTCCCACACAAACAAGCCCCACTTTTTGATTCAAATCTCGCTCAGCGCTTGAGTTTGCGCTTGTTGCGATACTGGTCGATCACCACCGCCACCACGATGATCAGGCCCTTGATGATGTCCTGGATATAGGCATCCACCCCGACGAAGGTAAACCCACTGGCCATCACCCCGAGGATCAGCGCGCCAATCACCGTGCCGGTGATACGCCCCACCCCGCCCGCCAGGCTGGTGCCGCCGATGACCGCAGCCGCGATCGCGTCCAGCTCATAAGACATGCCCATCCCTGCCTGCCCGGTAGCCGCCCGTGCCGAGGCAACCACACCGGCCAGCCCGGCCAGCAGCCCGGCGATGCTGTAGACGATGATCAGGTGGCGCTTGACGTTGATCCCCGAGGTGCGCGCCGCCTGCATGTTGCCGCCGATGGCGTAGGTGTACTTGCCGTACTTGGTGTAGCGCAGGGCAATGTGGAAGATCACCGCTACCACCAGAAAGATGATCACCGGCATCGCGCCATGGCCGATGGCCGTGTAGGAATCCGAGAGCATGCTCACCGGCTGGCCTTCGGTGTAATAACGTGCCAGGCCACGGGCCGAGACCATCATGCCGAGGGTCGCAATAAACGGCGGGATGCCGGTAATGGCGATGATGCTGCCATTGATTGCCCCCGCCAGCAGGCCCACGCCCAGGCCGGCGACCACCGGGATCCACACCGGCAAGTCCGTCAGCGATGGAAACACCGCCCGGGAAAAGTCCGAGGTCTGCGCCAGACTCGCAGCGATCATCGCCGACAACGCCAGCACCGAACCCGAGGACAGGTCGATCCCCGTGGTGATGATCACCTGGGTCACGCCAATCGCCAGCAAACCGATGATCGACACTTGCAGGATCATCAGCACCAGGCGCTGGGAGTTCATCAAAAAGCTCTGGTCCCGTACGATCCAGCCAAACAGTTCGAACACCAGGCCGATACCGATCAGCACCAGGAAAATGCTCAGTTCGGTAGGGAACCGCCGCCGGCTCTTGACCGGTGCCGCGGCGGGCTTCTTTTCCTCGGGTTTGCTTTCCAGTATTGCGTTCATTGCCCGTCACCTTTTTATTCGTTAGTGGACTGCCGTCATACCGGAAGCCAACTGCATGACTTTTTCCTGGGTGGCCTCGGCCCGATCCAGGGTGCCCATCAAATCGCCTTCGTGCATGACCATCACCCGGTCGCTCATACCCAGCACCTCCGGCAGTTCCGAAGAAATCATGATCACCGCCATGCCTTCACTGGCCAGGAAGGCAATCAAGCGGTAGATCTCGGCCTTGGCGCCGACGTCGATACCACGGGTCGGTTCGTCAAGGATCAACAGCCGTGGATTGGTCATCAGCCAACGTGCCAGCAGGGCCTTCTGCTGATTGCCACCAGACAGGGTGTCGATGCACTGCTCAAGGGAGGGGGTTTTCACCCGCAGTTTCTTGCACATGTCTTCGCACAAGGCGCGCAGGGCTTTTTGCTGGATAAAGCCATTGCCCGAGTAATGGGGCAGCACAGCCATTTCCATGTTTTCCAGGACCGACAGGCACGGGAACAGGCCACTGAGCTTGCGGTCCTCGGTCAACAGTGCAAACCCCTGCTGGATGGCCATATGCGGGTCGCTGATACGCAACGCCTGGCCGTCGAGGCGGATCTCGCCGCCGTCGCTGGGGGTAATGCCGAAGAGCGTTTCCGCCACGTTGGTGCGGCCCGAGCCCATCAGCCCGGCAATACCGAGGATTTCGCCGGCATGCAGATCAAAGGACACGCCCTGGAACACTCCGTCCAGGCGCAGGTCGCGCACCGACAGCAACAACTCGCCGATGGGCGTCTCGCGCACCGGGAACAACTGGCTCAATTCGCGCCCGACCATCATCGAGATCAGGCTGTCGCTGTCCATGCTGTCGGCCCGTTGCAGACCGATGTAGGCGCCATCGCGAAACACTGCCACTTCATCGGCGATGGCGAACACTTCATTCATTTTGTGGGTGATATAGATGATGCCTTTGCCCTGGGCCTTGAGGTCGGCAATGATCGAAAACAGGTGGGCCACTTCCTTGTCGGTAATCGCCGACGTCGGCTCATCCATGATCAGGATGTCCGAGTCGTAGGACACCGCCTTGGCAATCTCCACCATCTGCCGCTCGGCAATGCTCAGGTTGCCGACCTGCTCCTCTGGGTCCAGGTTGATCCGCAGGCGCGCCAGCAACTCGGCAGTGCGGCGATGCATGGCGCGGTGATTGACCAGGCGCAGCCCGTTGAGCTGTTCGCGGCCGATCCAGATGTTCTCGGCGATGCTCATATGGGGCATCAGGTTGAGCTCCTGGTGGATCATCGCGATGCCCGCCTGCAAGGCGGCCAGAGGCGTGTCAAACACCACCGGCTTGCCCCGCAGGCGGATTTCCCCGGCGTCGGGCTGGTAGATGCCGGCGATGATTTTCATCAGCGTCGACTTGCCGGCGCCGTTCTCTCCCATCAGTGCCAGGACCGAGCCTGGGCGCACCCGCAGTTGCACATCGTCCAGGGCCACGACGCCGGGAAAGCCTTTGCTGATATGGGCGATTTCCAACAGGTAGGGTTGTTCTACACCTGCGGGCTGCACAGCAGTCGCTTGAACAAGCATATCGGGGCTCCATCGGCAGGGCGGCTGTGACCGCCCTGCCCGCTTATTGTTGTGATTGAACGCTACTTGAATGACGCGACGTTGTCCGGGGTGATCAGCTGGAAAGGCACCACGACGTTTTGCTCGACCGCCTCGCCCCTGGCCATTTTCACGGCCGCCTCCACCGAACCGATCGCCTGCCCCTTGGCATCCTGGAACACCGAGAGCGCCATCTCGCCCTTGGTGATCGCATTCAACCCGTCAGGCGTGCCATCGACGCCGCCAATCAACACGCTGCCGGGTTTCACCCCTGCGGTTTTCAAGGCCATGGCGGCGCCAATTGCCATTTCGTCGTTGTTGGCCACGACCGCATTGAACTCGCGGCCCTGGGTCAGCCAATCGTTCACCAGGGTCATGCCCTTGTCCCGCAGCCAGATCCCGGTCTGTTCCTGTTCAATCTTGATGTCCGGGTATTTGTCGAGGATCTCCTTGACGCCCTTGGTGCGATTGGTCGTCGAGTTGTTGGCCAGGTCGCCCAACAGAATCACGATTTTGCCTTTGCCGCCCAGCTTCTCGGCCACGTACTGCATTTGCAGCCTGCCGGCCTCGACGTCATTGGACGTCACCGTCACCACCCCTTTGGGCAGGTCGGCCTGATCCGGACGACGGTTGACGTAGACCAGCGGGATACCCGCCGCCACCGCCGCTTTAGTGATGCGCGCGGTGGAGGCCGTATCCACCGGGTTGACCACCATGGCATCGACTTTCTGGCTGATAAAGTTCTCGACCTGGCTCAGTTGCTTGACCACGTCGGCACGGGCGTCCTCGAACTGCAGCTGCACAGCATCGCCCTTGGGGTAGGACTTGGCTTGCTTGTCCATATCCTCACGCAGGTAGGTGAGGAAGGTGTCGTCGAACTGCGACATGCTGACGCCAATCTTGATATCGGCGGCTGAAGCCACGCCACTGCCGAGCATCATCGACAAGGCCAGCGAGGCGAAACGGATCTGGGTCTTCATGAACGGTCTGTCTCCACTTTCTTGTTGGTTTTCTGGACGTAGCGTTTATCAGAGCGTGGGGGCTGCGGCAGGCAGCCGGACCACCGGCGCTCCCGGAATGCAGCACACCAGGGCACCCTTGCTTTCCACGCAAAGGACATTGAGAAAAGAGAAATAGAAGGGCCGTGCGCGGGGCAGGAAGGCAGAACGTAACACTCGCAGTACAGCGCTGAAGATTTTCATCTGACGGTACCTGGTTGTTTTATCTTGTTTTTGTTGAGTCCCCCGGCCCCCTTATAAAGGAAGGACGAGATGGACTTTCGGCAACCTGGAAATGACTTTATTGGAAAATAATTTCCATATCAACTCATTTTAGAATTTTATTCTATTTCCATTCTCCGCCTTCCATCGTCACCATCTCCACCACTTGCCGGCGCTCGGCGCTGAGCCGGGCGGCATCCAGCACGCGCGTGGTTTCCCAGGCATCCATGGCCTGCACCGGCAGCGCGCCCTGGCCCTGGATTGCACTTTGCAACTGGCGATAGAACTGGTTCCAGGCGCCCTTTTCCGAGGGGATACGCTCGCGTTCCGCACCTTGCTCGAACCAGCCCCAGCGTCGATGTTCTTCGGCGCCCCAGTGCTCGCCTTCGGTCTTCGGACTTTTGCCGGCCAGCAGCGCTTGCTCCTGGCCGTCCAGGCCGTCGACGGTGTAGCAGCCCGCCGTGCCATTGACCCGAAAACGCGGGCCCTGGCAGTTTTGCAGGGCGCTGCCCCACAGGTGGGAAATCACCCCGTTGGCGTGGGTCAGGCTGACAAAAAAGCCATGATCGAGGGTGGGGTGCTCGGCGCTGTACTGCAATTGTGCATACACCCGCTCCACCGGGCCAAACAGTTGCAGGGCCTGGTCCACCAGGTGACTGCCCAGGTCACGCAGGAACCCGCCACCGCTGGCGTTGCCCAGGGCCTGTGGGCTGTAGCGCTCCACCCGGGACTCAAAGCGGGTGATGCTGCCCAGGGCGCCGGCGTCGATCAGCTTGCGCAGGGTCAGGTAGTCCGAGTCCCAGCGCCGGTTCTGGTAGACGCTGAGTGCTACCCCCTCGCGTTCGGCGGCACTAATCAGCGCCAGGGCCTGCTCGGCATTGCTGGCGAAGGGTTTGTCGCTGACCACCGCCACACCGTACTCAATGGCCTCCAGCACCAGGGCCGGGCGCCCTTTGAGGGTGGTGGAAATCACCAGCACCTCCACCCCGGCTTCGACGATCTGCGCAATGCTGTCGAAGGCAGGCACCCCGGGATGCTCCGTCGCCAGTTGCTGGCGGCGCTCGGGGGAGCGGGTCACCACGCCGACAAACGTCGCCCCGGGCAATGTGGCGATCAGCGGGGCATGAAAAAAACGGCCGCCATGGCCGTATCCAACCAGTCCGATTCGCATGAACCAACTCCTTCTTGGAATGGAAACCCAGTCAAAAAATGTGGGAGCTGGCGTGCCTGCGATAGCGGTGTTTCAGGCCCTACATCTGTTGCTGATCCACCGCTATCGCAGGCAAGCCAGCGCCTACACTGACCGCGCTAGCCGTAGAATGCCGGGCGCTGCGGCAGGCTGACCGCAACGATCTGCCCACTGCCCTGGGCCTCGATACACGCGTCAGCCGCCACCGCTGCGGCAAAGCCATCCCACGCCGAAGGCCCACCTACCTGGCCGGCCCGCACGCCATCAATAAAGGCCTGCAACTCGACGTCATAGGCCGCGATAAAGCGGTCTTTCCAATCCATCAGAATCGCATTCGACAGCTTGGCGCCGCTGCGCAATTGCACCTGGGACGGCTCTGGCAATTTGGCAATGCCGGTCTCCCCCACCACCTCGCACTGGATGTCGTAGCCGTACTGGCAGTTCACAAACACTTCCACATCAATCCGCGTGCCCCTGGCGGTTTCCAGCAGCACGATCTGCGGGTCGCGCAAATGGCTCAGGGCCTTGCTGGTTTTACGCGGGAACACCACCTGCACCGACACATAGTCATCGGCCAGCAGCCAGCGCAACACGTCCAGCTCGTGGATCAAGGTGTCGGTGATGGCCATGCTGGTGTTGTAGTTCTCACCCACGCTCGGGTTGCGGTGGGCGCAATGCAGCATCAACGGTTCGCCGATCTGGCCGCTGTCGAGCACCGCCTTGAGGGCCTGGTAGCCCTGGTCATACGGGCGCATAAAACCGACCTGGACCAGGCGTTTGCCGTGGGCCACTTCCGCCTCGACGATCTTGCGACAGCCCTCGGCGGTGACGGCCAGGGGTTTTTCACAGAACACCGGTTTGCCGGCTGCGATAGCCGCCAGCACAAATTCCTCATGGCTCGGCCCCCAGGAGGTGACCAGCACCGCCTCGACCTGCGCCGAATGGATCAGCGCATGACCGTCGGCGTACACCTCGGCGTTCAGTTGCAGGTCAGCCACCACCTGGGCCGCCTGCTCAAGGTTGATATCGGTGACCGCCACCACCTGGCTGTTGAGCAAGGTCTGGCTGCAGCGGCGGATATGGTCCCGGCCGATAGCGCCCGTACCGATCACACCCAGCTTCAAAGACATGGCAACACTCCTCTTATTGTCAGTACTGCCGGGCCTTGGCCAGGCGTTCATTAAGTTGTTTGGCGCAGGCGTTGGTGCGTTCGCTGGTGGAGACCTGCGCCACACCGACCCGCCACCACGACAGGTAGCCGTGAATCATGGTTTTGGGCAGCACCTTGATATCAATCAGCGTCGACACGCTTTGCGCGCGTGCATCGGCCAGCGCGGCGTGCAGTTGTTCCACGGTCGTGACCTTGTAGGTCTTGCAGCCATAGGCCGCCGCGCTCATGGCGAAATCCACCGGCACCAGGCCGCCATCGAGCTTGCCGCTGTCGGGGTTGCGGAAGCGGAACTCGGTGCCGAAGCTGTCCATGCCATTGCCCATCTGCAGGTTGTTGATGCAACCGAAGGCCATGTTGTCCAGCAGCACCACATTGATCTTGCGACGCTCCTGGATCGAGGTCGCCAGCTCCGAATGCAGCATCATGTACGAGCCATCGCCGACCAGGGCATAGACCTCCCGCGCCGGCTCGGCCAGCTTCACACCCAATGCCGCATTGATCTCGTAGCCCATGCACGAATAACCGTACTCGACGTGGTAAGTGTTGACGCCCTTGCTGCGCCAGCTGCGCTGCAAATCCCCCGGCAGGCTGCCGGCGGCAGCGACAATCACCGCATCGTCGGCCAGGGTTGCGTTGAGCACGCCGAGCACCTGGCTCTGGGTCAGGCAGGAGCCGGTCAGCTCGATAAATTCGCGCAGCACCGCCGGGTCCATATGGTCGTTGACCTCTGGGGTGAAGTCGGCGTCGGTGTAGCGCGCCTGATGGACCCGGTCCACCTCGGCATCCCCCTGCGCACGGGCCTGGCGTGGCTGCTCGCCCCATTGCGTAGCGTAATCGCCCAGCGCGTCGGCCAATGCTTGCAGCCCGACCTTGGCATCTGCCAGCACCTGGACCCCGTCGAGTTTCAGTACATCGCCGGGGCTGATATTGAGGTTGAGAAACTGCACCTCGGGATGCTGGAACAGCGACTTGGAGGAGGTGGTGAAGTCGGTATAGCGCGTGCCAATGCCGATGATCAGGTCGGCGTCCCGAGCCAGCAGGTTGGCGGCCAGGCAGCCGGTTTCGCCGATACCGCCGACATTCAGCGGGTGGCTGGAGACGATGGCGCTCTTGCCGGCCTGGGTCTCGGCAAAGGGGATCTGAAAGCGCTCGGCAAAAGCCTGCAGCGCGGCATTCGCGCCGGAGTACTTGACCCCGCCACCGCAGATAATCAGCGGTTTGCCCTTGGACTTGAGCAGCGTGACAGCGTCGCGCAACATCGCTTCGGTGGCCGGGCGGCGCTCCAGACGGTGCACGCGCTTTTGCAGGAAATAATCGGGGTAATCCCAGGCCTCGGCCTGCACGTCCTGGGGCAAGGCCAGGGTCACCGCGCCGGTTTCGGCCGGGTCGGTCAGGACACGCATGGCGTGGATCGCCGCACTCATCAACTGCTCGGGACGGTTGATGCGATCCCAGTACTTGCTCACCGCACGAAACGCGTCGTTGGTGCTGATGCTCAGGTCATGGAATTGTTCGATCTGCTGCAACACCGGGTCCGGCTGGCGGCAGGCATACACATCGCCGGGCAGCAGCAACAAAGGGATGCGGTTGGCCGTGGCGGTGGCGGCGGCGGTCAGCATATTCGCCGCGCCGGGGCCGACCGAAGCGGTGCAGGCGTAGACCTTGCGCCGCAAATGCTGCTTGGCAAAACCAATCGCGGCATGGGCCATGCCCTGCTCGTTGCGGCCCTGGTGCACCACCAGGTCGCCACTGTCTTGCTCCAGGGCCTGGCCCAGGCCCAGCACATTGCCGTGGCCGAAGATGGTGAACACCCCGGCGACAAACTTGCTCTGCACGCCATCGACTTCGATGTACTGGTTATCGAGGAACTTCACCAGGGCCTGGGCCATGGTCAATCGGGTGGTGGTCATGTTGGGTCCCCTCGGCGCCTACGGGTTAAAGATCCAGCAGCCAACTGTGCTGCGGGTCATTGTGAAAGTGCCAGGCGCGCTTGGGGCCGGCCATCACATTCAAGTAATAGGACTCGTAGCCATAGGGCACGCTGACGGGGTGATAGCCCTTGGGCACCACCACCAGGTCGTGGTTTTCCACGGCCATGGCCTGGTCGATGCTGCGGTCGTCGGTGTACACCCGCTGGAACACAAAGCCCTGGGACGGGTTGATCTGGTGGTAATAGGTTTCTTCAAGAAAGCTCTGGTGCGGCAAGTCATCGGTATCGTGCTTGTGCGGCGGGTAGCTGGATGAGTGCCCGGACGGCGTGCGCACCTCCACCACCAGCAGCGAATGGGCCGGCTCGCTGTCGGGCAGGATGTCGCAGACATAACGCGTGTTGGCGCCCTTGCCACGCACGCTGCGCCGACACTGCTCAGGGCGGATCAGCCGGGGCGTGAAACCGCCGGCCGTGGCGCCCGGCGCGGCGCAGACGGCGATCTGCACATCGCTCAGGGCGGTCACCTGGGCAAGGGTGCCCGGTGGCAGGTAGGCGGCGAACGGCGATTTGTCTTCAAATACCGATTGGCGATCACCCAGGTTCTGCCAACTGAACCCTTCGCCCTCGATCGTGACCCGGCCACTGAGCAGCACCAGGCACAGCTCGTTGTCGTCGGCGCTGACCGGCAGTGTTTGCCCCAGGCTCAGGCGGTAAGCGGCAAACCCTACATATTCCAGGCGCCCCTCTGGCAGCGCGACCATGGTTGGCCCGCGCGGGGTGCTTTTGACCAGCAGGCTCATTGTACAGCCCTCGCATCCAGCAGCGCGCGCAAGGTATCGAAGCCTTTTTTCGCATAGATATAGCTGGGTGCCACGGCCGGATCCTGCTCGGCTTCCACCACCAGCCAGCCACGGTAGCCGGCGCCCAGCAGCACATCCAGCAACTCGGCGAAGTCGATATCGCCATCGCCCGGCACGGTGAAGGTGCCATTGACGATGCAGTCGGGGAAGCTCCACAGCTGGTTGCGCGCCAGTTGCACCACCGCTTTGCGCACATCCTTGAAGTGCACATGGCACACGCGCCCCAGATGCTTGCGTAGCACCTCGACCGGCTCGCCACCGCCCATATAGCAGTGTCCCGAATCGAACAGCAGGCCGACCTCCGGGCCGGTGAGGCGCATCAGGGTGTCAATGTCCTCCGGGGACTCGACGTACGCGCCCATATGATGGTGGTAGGCCAGGCGCACGCCCTGGGACAGGGTAAAACGCGCCAATTCGGTGAGTTTGTCGGCATAGGCTTGCCATGCCTGCTCGCTGTGAAAGCGCGGGCGTTCGATCAGGCGGATCGGCGAGCCCTGGATCGAGTCGGCCACTTCGCCGTAGACCAGCACCGTGGCGCCGTTCTCGCGCAGCAGTTGCACATGGCTGGCGATGGCGTCGATTTCCTCGGCCACCGAGCGCCGGGCCAGGCGGCTGGAATACCAGCCGGAGACCAGTGCCAGGTCGTAGGGGCGTAACACATCGCCCACGCCCTTGGCGTCCTTGGGGAACTTGCCGTTGAGTTCAAAACCTTCGTAGCCGATGGCCTTGCCTTCGCTTAGCGCAGTGCTCAAGGGCGTTTCGCCGCCCAGGGCCGGCAGGTCGTCGTTACTCCAGGAGATGGGGTTGATGCCAATACGGATTGCGGGCATGGCTGCACCTTTTATTGTTTTAACCTTAAGGCTGCTGATATCTGCTTCTGTGGGCGCTGGCTTGCCAGCTCCCACCTTTGAGCGTGTTTAAATTCTGGAGCTGCGCCAAGCCTGGATCAGTTGTTCGAAGGTTTGCTGCACCTGCTGGATCAGGGTTTCATCATCAATCTCCCCCGCCATCCACGCCCTGCTCGGCTCCTGGAAAATCGTCCGGCCCACGGCAAACCCACGGCAGGTCCGGCTCTGGCTGGCCTGCTGGAACCCCTCGGCCAACGCTTGCGCCGAGGCATTCAGGCCCAGCAATACCACGCCCCGGCAATAAGGGTCGCGCTCCTCGATCAGCTCATCAAGCTGCTGCCACTGCTCGGCACTCTGCGCCTCGATCTTCCACCAGGCCGGGTAGATGCCCAGGTTGTACAGGCGCTTGAGGCTGCGATAGAGCACATCCGGGTAGGTCGAGGGATGATCCTTGGGCGGCACCACTTCCAGCAGCAGTTCATGGCCACTGGTTTGCGCGGCCTGATACAGGGCCTTGAGCTGCGCCTCCTGCTCCAGGCGAAGCAGCGGCTCGTCGTCGGGGTGAAACTGCACCAGGCACTTGATGATCTGCTCCTGGGGCCAGGTAATCAGGTTGCTGCCGATCGAGCGGCCATGTTCGAACGCCAGCGGCCGCGAACCCTGTACCTCTACCGGGCGCGCCACCCACCAACCACGGCCGGTGGCGGCGTTCAGCGCATCCTGGCCGAAACGCTGGTCGGCCAAAATGCCCACATCGGCCTCCACCCCCTGCTCGCCCAGCTTGCTCTCCACACGCTCCACTGCCTGGATAAACAGCTGCTTGATCGCGCTGACCCGCGCCGGGTCCTGGCCGCCTTTTTGCGCCAGTTCCAGCAATTGCCAGCGATGGTCAAAAGCGAACACAAACAGCTGCTTCCAGGTTTTGCGCGGCACACTGACCTGATGCAAACGCTGCAGCACCAAATCCTGATCCGGCCGGGTGATAGGCACCGGGCTGTTGAACAGATACTCAAGCTCCGCCGGGGTCGGCATTGCCGGGGCGCAGGCATGGCGCGACACCACCAACCCGCCGCAGGCATTGGCCAGTTGGCAGCAACGCGCGTCACCGGCGTCGTTCAACCAGCCACTGAGGAAGCCCGATATAAACGCATCGCCGGCGCCCAGCACATTCAGCACTTCGACGCGCACGCCGGGATAGATCGCACCGTCTTCGAGGCGCGCCGGTATATCCCCATGAATCACCGTGCACCCTTGCGGGCCGAGCTTGACCACCAGGGTCGCCGCCGTCAGTTGGCGCACGTTACGCAAAGCGCTGAGCAGGTCGTGGCTGGCACCGGCAATCAAAAATTCCTCTTCGGTGCCGACAATCAGGTCAAAGCGCGGCAGGATGCCTTGCAGGTGCTGGCTGACGTTCTGGTCGGCGACAAAACGAGTCTCGCCGTCAGCCTTGCCTGCCAGGCCCCAGAGCACTGGGCGGTAGTCGATATCCAGCACACGCTTGACGCCGTGCTGCTCGGCGTAATCCAGGGCCTGGAGGCTGGCCTGGTACACGCCGTCGGTGGAGAAATGGGTGCCGGTGATCAGCAGCGCCTTGCTGCTGGCGATAAAGGCTTCGCGAATGTCCTCGGCACGCAGGGCCATGTCGGCACAGTTTTCGCGGTAGAACACCAGGGGGAAGGTTTCGCGGTCCTTGAGGCCCAGCAGGACCATGGCGGTCAGGCGCTGCGGGTCGAGCGTGATACCGCTGACATCACAGCCCTCGCGCGCCAGGGACTCTACGAGGAAGCGCCCCATATGATCGTCGCCGACCCGGCTCAGCATCGCCGACTTAAGCCCCAGGCGCGCCGTACCGAAGGCAATATTGGCGGACGATCCACCCAGGTACTTGGCGAAACTGGTGACATCTTCCAGCCGCGCCCCGACTTGCTGCGCGTAAAGATCGACGCCCATGCGTCCAAGACAAATCAGATCCAATTGACGACCACTGGCAAAACGAGTCTGGCCCATGCTGGCTCCTGTTATTTTTATCAGCCCGCGCCTGCCATCGTGACGGCGACGCTCTTGGTGGATGCAGACTAGGACGTCCGGCGCCATCAATCAATATTTATTCTATAAATTTTTTATGTGGAATATATTTTCCATTAAGATATTTTTTGCCGCCTTCCCTGTAGACTTGTGCCCATTGACCTATTGTCAGGGGCGACGTGCCAGCCGCATGCTCCGTAAGAACAAGCCAGAAGGATTGCCTATGTCCCGCACCGATCAGCAGGCTCCCGCCGAGACCGAGGTCACCGAGGTTCTCGCCAGTCCTCCGATCAATGCCGAGCGTCTGTTGCAGTTGATCACCGATGAATACGAAAGCCTGCCCCGCCAGCTCAAGCGCATCGCCAGCTATATGAGCCAGCAGAGCGATCGGATCATGGTCGACCGCATCAGCGATATCGCCCGGGAATGCGAAGTTCACCCTTCGGCCATCGTGCGGTTTTCCCAGCGCTTTGGTTTCAGCGGCTTCAGCGAAATGCAGGCGCTGTTTCGCGAGGCGTATACCCACAAGACCACGCCGGTGCAGAACTACCAGCAGCGCATCCGCAGCATGATCGCCAACAAGTCGCAGAAAGCCAGCGGCGGCGACCTGGCCCGTGAATGCGTGAATGCCACGCTGTCGGGCATCGAGCGCCTGGGCCTGGAGCTGGACGACGCGGCCTTCGAGAAAGCCGTGGACCTGGTGGTCAACGCCGACAATATCTATGTGGTCGGCGTACGCCGCTCCTTTGCGGTGGCCGACTACCTGGTCTACAACCTGCAGCACACCAACAAGCGTATCCACCTGGTCTCGGGCCTGGGCGGCAGCTACCGCGAACAGATGCGCAGCGTGCGCGCCAATGACTTGGTGATCGCGATCAGCTTCACGCCCTACGGCAAGGAAACCCAGCACTGCCTGCGTATCGCCCAGCACCACCAGGCCAAGACGCTGATCATCACCGACAGCAACCTGTCACCGCTGGCCAAGCGCGCCAACACGGTGCTGCTGGTCAATGAAGGGTCGTCGTTCGCGTTCCGCTCGCTGAGTGCCACGCTGTGCCTGTGCCAGGCGCTGTTTATTGCGGTGGCGTACCGGCTGGAACTGAAGGTTGATGAGATTCACGAACAGGTAGGGTTTGACGACTAAAAAAGGCCGCCCTGCCATGCAGGAGCGGCCTTGATCAAGCGGGTACGCGGGTTAGTGCATGAAGATCGCGATCAGGATAATGACCGGGATCGGCACACCGAGGAACCACAGCAGTAATGAGCGCATGACGTTCTCCTTGAGTTAACGAATGGTTTCCAGATACACCACGGCGTCGCGGCGGCGACCGCCGAAGGTGGCGGCGAAACTGGCGAAGAAAGCACCGAGCAACAGTGCGACGAAGGTCCACAGCGAGGTCACGGCGGCGATTTTGCTGGCGGTGTCGGCGGCCTGCCTGGCTTTCAACTTGGCCTCTTCCAGGGCTTTGCGGGCGTCACCGTAGACCTGGTCGACGCGCCGTTCGGCATCGGCCTGGCTGAGGTTGGTGCGCTGGCTGATCAACTGCGCCAGGTAGGCACGGTCCTGCGGGGCCAACTGGCCGTCATTGCCCAGGGTGCGGGCGAAGATCCGCGCCACCACCCCATGCACTGCGTCATCACTGGCGGCTGCCGGGCGATCATCGCGGAACAGGCTGTCAACGTAATAGCCGAAATCGTCGCCATTGGCCGCATTGCCGGCGGCCTGGGTCAAGCCGCTGGCTGCGCCCGAGGCCACACTCGCACCGGCCTGCACCCCACCACCGACGATGCTGCTGACCGAGCCGACCACCAGGGTCGCGGTCACCAGCGTGGCCACGGCCCAGGCGAGAAAACCATGGGCGGTGTCGCGAAAGTACACCTCATCGCCATGCATATTGGCCCACTTGACCCGCAGCCGACCGGCGAGATAACCGCCCAGTCCCGCCGCGACAATCTGGGTGAAGGCCAGCCAGACAATCGTGGAAATGCCCAGGCCCTTGGCGCTGATGCCACTGTCGGCCCACGGCGACACCGCCGAAAAGCCCAGGCCGAAGCCCAGCAGCACCAGGACCAGGGACAACGCAGCGGCGGCCGCAGCCCCGGCAAAGATCGCCCCCCAGGAAACCCCGGAGAGCGTGCTCGACTCTTGCAAAGTGGATGAGGATGTCATCATTGTTGTTGTGCTCCAGGCATTGAAAAATGGTGTTACATCTGTCGAAACGGACGGTGCAGACGCCGTGCCAGTCGCCTTAAAAATAAAAACCCATTAATTTCAATCAGATAAGCAAGTTGAACTTCCAAGAATCATGCAACTTGCAAGAACCAGGCATAGAGGGCGGGCGTTATGCACTCCCAGGACCGGCACCGCCAACCCCTGTGGGAGCGGGCTTGCCCGCGATGGCGGCGTGTCAGTCACCGAATGCTTGGGCTGATCTACCGCTATCGCGAGCACGCCGGCTCCCACATTTGACCGAGGCGACCTTGAGAATGGCCTACATGAATTTTCTTTTAGAAACCTCGCTGGCATTTCTTGGCAAAATGCCCCACTCCCGTGTGACCAGGTAACCTGTATGACCCGCATTTTGACCATCGAAGACGACGCCGTGACGGCCCGCGAGATCGTCGCTGAGTTAAGCAGTCATGGACTGGACGTGGACTGGGTCGACAACGGCCGCGAAGGTCTGACGCGGGCAGTCAGTGGCGATTACGACCTGATCACCCTCGATCGCATGCTCCCGGAGCTCGATGGCCTGGCCATTGTCACCACCTTGCGCACCCTCGGCGTGTCGACGCCGATCCTGATGATCAGCGCCCTCTCCGACGTGGATGAACGGGTACGCGGCCTGCGCGCCGGTGGCGATGACTACCTGACCAAACCCTTTGCCTCCGACGAGATGGCCGCGCGGGTCGAGGTGCTGCTGCGCCGCAACAACGCGGTCAAGGCCGCGCAAACCGCACTGCGCGTGGCTGACCTGGAGCTGAACCTGATCAGCCGCGAGGCCAGCCGTGCCGACCAGCCGCTGAGCCTGCTGCCGACCGAGTACAAGTTGCTGGAATTCCTGATGCGCAACACCGGGCAGATCCTCTCGCGGATGATGATCTTCGAGGAAGTCTGGGGTTATCACTTCGACCCGGGGACCAACCTGATCGACGTGCACATTGGCCGCCTGCGCAAGAAAATCGACCCGCCGGGCCTGACGCCGCTGATCCGCACGGTACGAGGTTCGGGCTATGTCATTGCTGAACCCGTCTAACGGCTGGCGCTCGTCCAGCAGCCGTCTGCTGGCACTGTACAGCTCGCTGTTCGTGGCCTGGAGCTGCATCCTCATGGGAGTGCTGTATTACGAGGTCTCGGGTTATCTGGGCGACCTGTCGCGCCACTCGCTGATGCAGCGTCAGCATCTGTTCCAGCGTTTCAACGGCGCGCAACTGGATGAAGCCCTGGCCACCAGCATGACCTTCGATATGAAGGGCATGGATGCCTATGGCCTGTTCGATGGGCAACAACGCCCCCTCAGCGGCCCGCTCCAGCAGATCCCCGCAGGCTTGCCCCTGGACGGGCGCATCCATGCCTTGGCCAACTGCATCGAATCGGATGACCCGAAACTGCCCCGGGGCAGCTGCGACGCCGTGGCAACCCACACCCAGGATGGCCGCTGGCTGGTGCTGGTGCGCGACAACGGCTCGTTGCTGGGCGTGACGCGGATCATCCTGCAGGCCCTGCTCTGGGCGATCTCCCTGACCATCATCCCCGGCGTCGCCGGCTGGCATCTGCTGCGCCGGCGCCCTTTGCGGCGGATTCGCGGGATCCAGGCCAGCGCCGAAGCCATCGTCGCCGGCGACCTGACCCACCGCCTGCCGCTGTCCAACCGCCGCGATGAACTGGACATGCTCGCGGCCATCGTCAATGCCATGCTTGAGCGCATTGAAAAGCTGATGAACGAGGTCAAGGGCGTGTGCGACAACATTGCCCACGACCTGCGCACCCCACTGACCCGCTTGCGTGCGCAGCTGTACCGAATCAAGCAGCAGACCGATGAAGGTTCGCCGCAGGCCCTGCAGCTTGATGAAGTCATCAGCGAGACCGACACCCTGATGGCGCGCTTTCGCGGCCTGTTGCGCATCTCCGAGCTGGAAGACCGTCAACGACGCTCCGGCTTCCTGGTCTTCGATCCCCTGCCCTTGCTCCAGGAACTGCATGACTTCTACCTGCCACTGGCGGAAGAAGGCCAGTTGGAGCTGCTGCTGCAAATCCCCGATTCATTGCCGCCGATCACCGGTGACCGCGCACTGTTGTTCGAGGCCCTGGCCAACCTGCTGAGCAATTCGATCAAGTTCACCCCGTCGGGCGGCGAAGTGATTCTGCGCGGGCTCGACCAGGCGGGCAGTGCGCGCATCGAGGTACTGGACTCCGGCCCGGGAATCCCGGAAACGGAACGCGCGGCGGTGTTCCAGCGGTTTTACCGGGTCGACGGTGGTCAGCAGGGCAGCTTTGGCCTGGGCCTGTCGATTGTGGCGGCGATCGTCAACCTGCATGGCTTCGGCCTGGAAGTCGGCAGTAGCGAGCGTGGGGGCGCGCGGTTGACCCTGGAGTGCCGCGCACAACAGCCGCTGTAGGAGCCGGCTTGCCGGCGATAGTGGCGGATCAGGCCGGGAAGTTTTTGCGCAGGGCCTCGACGCCGCCGGTGTAGACGCCGCTGAACAGCTCTTCCACCTCGGCATCCGTCACACCGGCAATCGGAGTGAACACACCCGACCAGGTGACTTTGGCCGAATGCTCACCCAGCGCTTCAACCTGCAATGTCGCCAAATAGGCACTGACCGGAAACGGCGATTCGCTGATGGTGTAGCTGTAGGTGCGCGCAACGTTGTCAAAGGTCTGCAAGTGCTCGACCACCACGGCGCCATCCGCCGTTTGCAGGTGACGCACGCGCCCGCCTTCACCCGGCTCGCTCTTGGCAATCAATGGCAGCCAGTCAGGCAACGAGTTGAACCCGCCGACCAGTTGCCAGACTTGATCGGCCGAGACCGGGATTTCAATGACAGCAGCTGCTTTGGCCACGATAAAACTCCACGACAGGGGAAAAAGTCAGGCAGCTTACGCTGCCTGGTGGTGTTGGCGCTATTGGCCGATCAGCCATGGGCCGACTTGGCACACTCGCAGCCAGTCGCCGATTCGCACGGCTCACCATGGGCATGGTGCTCGGCACAACCCTGGCAGCAATAGCCCTTGCCGTCTTTGATCACAGCGTTCGGCCCCAGTACACATTTGCAATGCGGGCAAGCACAGGTTGGATCTGGCATGTTAAGACTCCTTTTTCATGGTCGTCCTGGTGCAGCGAATGCTGGCACCTTAAGCAGTGACTCCCGCCCGCCACCCAAGGTTCAGCGCCGTTAATCAGCCTGGCGTGCACTGCTGCGGTACATGAACACCAGTGCCAACGCCAGGCACAGCATCGCCAGCACCCGGCTGCCGGACAGTTCGATGGCGGTGTTGCCCAGCCAGCCGAAGTTGTCGATCAGCATGCCCATGGCCAATTGACCGACGATCACCGCGACCGTCGCCACCGCCGTGCCCACGATCGGCACCGCACCGACCATCACCATCATGTACACCACACCGAACAACGCCCCGGTCAGTTGCCACTTGGGCACCTCCAACAGGCTGACGGCCTCGGCCGGTTCGAAGAACAGGATCAGCAGGCCAGTCACCAGCGTGCCCACCGAGAACGTCACCAGGCTGCTGCGCAGCACACCGACGGTTTGCCCCAGGCGCCCATTGATCGCCGCTTGCACACTCAACACCGCGCCGGCGGCAACCACCAGCACCAACAATAGAAGCAGATTCATTGCCTTAACCCCGCGCAATCAAAACAAGAGCCACCACAATCAACAGCAGCGCAATCCAGCGTTCACCGTTGACCCGCTTGCGGGCAGTGCCGAACCAGCCAAAGTGGTCGATCAGCACACTCTTGCCGACCTGCCCGGAGAGGATCGCGATCATGGTCATGGCAATGCCGATATGGGGCGTGGCCAGGGTCAGCACCACCACATACATCGGCCCCAGGAAC
Source organism: Pseudomonas sp. WS 5411 (assembly GCF_012985595.1). Taxonomy (NCBI): domain Bacteria; kingdom Pseudomonadati; phylum Pseudomonadota; class Gammaproteobacteria; order Pseudomonadales; family Pseudomonadaceae; genus Pseudomonas; species Pseudomonas sp. WS 5411. The sequence continues at coordinate 47,396 of NZ_JAARMC010000018.1, read as the reverse complement.
CCACCGATCAGTTGCCAGCGCGGCAGTTCGTTGAGGGCCGGACCTTGTTGTGGGCCGCTGAACAGCAGCAGCAACAGGAGGATCGCCGTGCCCACCGCGAAGATGCTCAAGGTCGCCCATAAGTGCCCCACCTGGGCACCCAACGGCCCCAGCAACCCGGCCTCCACCGACAGGCCCATGCCTGCCAGGATCACCAGCGGCAACAGCAGCAGCCCCAGGCGGTTTTTCGGTCGGGCCTGGGCCGCGGCCTCAAGAGAAGAACTTTGCATACAGCACCTACAGGTCAGAAGAACAATGACGCGCATTATCCGGTGGCACACCTGTGCGATAAATGGGAGCATGCCGACAACACCTTTGCGCAATACGCACAGCATGGAGTGACGATGCAGGGCTTCAACGAGCTGAGTTTCAAGGCGCTACGCCTGTTTGTCGCGGTGCTGGACCACGGCAGCTTCTCTGAAGTCGCACGCCGCGAAGGCCTGGCGCCCTCTTCCATCTCCCGGCAGATCCAGTTGATGGAACAGGCCCTGAGCCAGCAATTGCTGTATCGGCATACCCGTGCGGTCAGCCCCACGGAAGCCGGGCGCTTACTCGGGCATCATGCGCGCTTGATGCTGCAACAGCTGGAAGAAGCCGGGCAGGCCCTGCAGGAACAGGAAAGCGAGCCCAGCGGCCTGGTGCGCATCAATGCGCCCATGGTGTTCGGCCAGCGCCACCTGTCACCCTGGCTGGCCGAGTTGTGCCAGCGATACCCCAAGCTGCAACTGGATATCCAGCAGACCGACACCTACGTCGATCCCTTGCAGGAAGGCGCCGACTTGTTGTTCCGTATCGGTGTGCTCAACGATTCCGGAATGCAGGCGCGTATTTTCGCGCCCCAGCGCTACCGGATCGCTGCCAGCCCCGACTACCTGGCGCGCTTTGGCACTCCACGCCATCCCGATGAACTGCTCAATCACCAGTGCCTGGCGTACAAGGGCGTGAACGGCCAGCAGCGTTGGTTCTTCCGCCGCGCCCAGGACGACTGGACGCCCTATACAGTCAAGGGCCCGATCACCGGCAACCACGCCGACACCCTGGCGCGCGCCGCCGAACAGGGCCTGGGGTTCGTGGTGTTCCCTTCGTGGCTGATCGGCGACAGCCTGCGCGCCGGACGCCTGCAGGCGGTGCTGACCGAATATGAAGTGGCCACCACCCTGGAGCCGCAGCAGATTGCCGCGCTGTGGCCCGGCAGCCGGCGGTTGTCGGTGAAGGTGCGCACGGTCATCGACTTCTTTGTCGAACGCTTCGGCAGCGTGCCCTACTGGGACCGCTGACTCAGAACAGCCACTGGCCGATCAGCCAGGCGTTGGCGCCGCTGATCACACTAAACAGGCTCCAGGCCAGGATCCTGGTGGGCAGGCGATTGACGAACGGCCCCATCAGTTGCCGGTCGCCGGTCATGCGGATCAACGGGTACAGGGCAAAGGGCAACTGCAGGCTGAGCACCACCTGGCTGAGGATCAGCAACTTGCCAATGGCATCATCGCCCATCAACCACACCCCGAGAAACGCCGGGATCAGCGCCAGGCCACGGGTGATCAGGCGGCGTTGCCAGCAAGGAATGCGCAGGTTGAGGTAACCCTCCATGATCACCTGGCCGGCGATGGTGCCGGTGAAGGTCGAGCTTTGCCCGGACGCCAGCAAGGCAATGCCGAACAGGATACTGGCAAAGGCGCCGCCCACCAGCGGGTCCAGCAGGTGGTAGGCGTCCTGGATTTCCACGACCTCGGTATGACCGCTCTGGTGGAATGCCGCGGCGGCCAGCACCAGGATCGCCGAGTTGACAAGCAAGGCCAGGGCCAGGGAACCGATGGTGTCGATACGCGCCAGCTTGACCGCGTCCTGGCGGCTGGCCAGGTCTTTGCCGAACAGGCGGGTTTGCACGATGGACGTGTGCAGATACAGGTTATGTGGCATCACGGTGGCCCCGAGGATACCAATGGCCAGGTACAACGGCGCCGCATCGCTGATCGCCGAGAGCGACGGCGTGAAGCCACGCATGACATCCGGCCAATAGGGCTTGATCAACACCAGTTCGACAAAGAAACACACACCGATGGTCGCCACCAGCGCCAGCATGATCGCTTCCAGGCGCCGGAAGCCGCGGTTTTGCAGGGCCAGGATCAGCAGCGTGTCAAACGCGGTAATGACAATACCGGTGGTCAGCGATACCCCCAGCAACAGGTGGAACGCCAGGGCGCAGCCGAGGACTTCGGCCAGGTCGGTGGCGATAATCGAGATTTCCGCCAGCACCCATTGCGTGCGCGCTGAACGCCGGCTGTAGCGCTCGCGGCACAGCTGCGCCAGGTCCTTGCCGGTGGCGATGCCCAGCCGCGAACACAGGCACTGCACCGCCATCCCGGCCAGGCTGGCGAGCAACACCACAAACAGCAGGTTATAGCCATAGCGCGACCCGGCCTCGATGGCCGTGGCCCAGTTGCCGGGGTCCATGTAGCCGATGGAAATCAGCAGGCCGGGACCGGCAAACTGCAGCACCCGTTTGAAAAACGGCGCACGGGGATCGACGGGGATGGTGCCCGCCACTTCCGGAGGGCAAAACGGGGCGGTCGCAATTTTCGGCAGGCTGAATTTCACGCGGGGTACCCGGCAGACACACAAGACAAGGACGCAGCTTAGCAGTCAGGCGAGACCGTGCGCATCAGCGTTTCCCGGGGCAGATCAAGCGCCTCGACCACCTGCACCACCAGGTCCATTTCCTGATTCAACGCCTCGCGCTCCATGCGCTGGCGAATCACCCCCAGCACCAGCACCGCCAGGGTCGTGATGGAATACGCCGGCCCGGAAAACGCCCGTACCCCGCTCACCAGCAGCATGGCCGCCGCCAGCGCCTGCCCCACCACCGGAATCGCCGTGGCCGCACCGCGCCGCAGGATAAACCCGGTCAACCCGGCGAGCGCCGTTCCGCTCAAGGCGGTGGTGGCCGAGCGGCCGACATCGAAACGGTGGAAAAACCCCTGTTCCTTTTGCGCGGCGGCCCGGAGTTCGGCCTCGAACACCTGGCGGTCGGCCAGGCTGAGCTTGTCCTTGTACTGTTCGATCAGGGTCTCGGCGACCCGCTCTTCCAGGCTCACCAGGGCCACGCTGTCGATGGGCTGGTCAAACTTGATACCGACGCGCAGGGCCACGTCCTGGGCCAATTGGCGGTAACTCACGCCGTGCCCACGGGCCAGGTTCATAAAGCTGTCACCGCCCATGCGCTGCAACTCGATGGCCAACTGCAGTGGGTCGCGCACATCCGCAGCGATGGTCGCACTGCGCTTGGCGGCCATCAGCTCGGCGAGGAACTGCAACTCTGGCGCCCGTGCCTGGAGCAGCACCGGATACAGGTCCACATCCTCTTCGGCAAAGCGCACCTCGGCACTGCGCTGGTCCGCACGGATCATGCCCCGGCGCTCTTGCAGCAAGTCGGTGTACTGCACCACGGTCTGCAACTGCGGCCAGTAGGCAGCGTGGTCGAACGTGACCAGATGCACATTGGTCACTTTGCCCTTGAGGGATGGCGTCAGGGGGATGGCATAGCGGCCAATACAGCGCTCGGTATCCGGCTTGAGCGCCAGGGCCCAGTCCTTGCTGGAGTGACAATTGATCACGCGCCCCTTGAGCGGTGCCGACACCTGCTCCCAGGGGCTGGACGTGCAAATCGCCCCGCCCATCAACAACAGGTGATTGAGGGGCAGTTCCCGGGCCAGCTCCGGGCTGGCCAACAGGCTCTTGACCAGCAGGCGTGCGCCCAGGGAGTGGCCGATCAAGTTGATCTGACGGACCTCGATCGACTCGGCGTGCAGGTAGTTGGCCAGCTCCGCCAACAGCGTCCTGGCCACCTCGTCCACCCGCGCCTCGACACTTTTGTAGTGATCGAGAAAATAACCCACCGCCTTGCCCAGACCCACGGTCGCCGCGCCCAGGCTGCCGCCGCCGAGCATCGAGGCAATGATGTCCTTGAAGGGGGCGAAGAGGTTTTCCAGGAAATGCCCGGCCGGCCAGAACAGCATCAGATTGGTCGAACCCTCGATCCCCGCCAGCTGCGCCTGGAAACTGGCCAGTTGTTGCTGGTTGAAAAACGCAGAATAACCATGGACATAGAGATTGAGCACCTGCCCCTGGGGCTCGCCGCACAGCACGAACGAGGGCTTGCGGGTGCGGTGCATTTCATCCCACTGGTGTTGCATGAGGCGTTGGCTCCTGGTGAAAACGCAGGGCGATAGTAACAAGAATTGGCGCAGGACCTGGCCCTGTAAAGGACTGCATCCAGCACAATAGGTGGCGAAGTTGTCGATCTTGACCTGCCCGTCCGGGAACGTCGCCCGGATGTAGTTGCGCAAGGTGCTGATGTACCTATCGGTACGACGCTCCATCTTGGAAACCGCCGCCTGGTTGATATCTAATGCCTTGGCCAGGCTTTCCTGGCTCAACAGGCGCTGGCGCAATGCGTCGTGCCTTGGCAAAAATTCAGATTCAACAGCGTAAAAGCGCGCTCTAATAGCGCCCTGTCGATTCGCCTCAAAGATTCTGGAGTAAGCGATGCCCCATGAAGGCAACCTGTTACAAGCGGCCGTAGTTTTCCTGTTGGCGGCGGTGCTGACCGTGCCTCTGGCCAAGCGCCTGCAATTGGGCGCGGTGCTGGGCTATCTGTTCGCCGGTGTGATCATCGGCCCCTCGGTGCTGGGGTTGGTGGGCAATCCGCAAAGTGTCGCGCAGTTCTCCGAGCTGGGGGTGGTGTTGTTGCTGTTCATCATCGGCCTGGAACTGTCGCCAAAACGCCTGTGGGTGATGCGCAAGGCGGTGTTTGGCGTGGGCCTGGCGCAGGTGCTGCTGACCGCGATGGTGATAGGTGCAGTAGCGCTCTGGGCCTTTGGTCAGTCGTGGAATAGCGCGATTGTGCTGGGCCTGGGCCTGGCGCTGTCCTCCACCGCCTTCGGCCTGCAAAGCCTGGCCGAACGCAAGGAACTGAACAGCCCCCACGGGCGCCTGGCCTTTGCGATCCTGCTGTTCCAGGACATCGCGGCAATCCCGCTGATCGCCATGGTGCCGCTGCTGGCAGGCAGCGACCACACCACCACTGCGGCCCAGGACCTGAACCACGGTTTGCAGGTACTGGGCAGCATCGCCGTGGTGATCATCGGCGGTCGCTACCTGTTGCGGCCAGTGTTTCGTATTGTCGCCAAGACCGGCCTGCGCGAAGTGTCCACCGCCACCGCGCTGCTGGTGGTGATCGGCACCGCCTGGCTGATGGAGCTGGTGGGCGTGTCCATGGCCCTCGGCGCATTCCTCGCCGGCCTGCTGCTGGCCGACTCGGAATACCGCCACGAACTGGAATCGCAGATCGAGCCGTTCAAGGGCCTGCTGCTGGGGTTGTTCTTTATCAGCGTGGGCATGGGCGCCAATATCGGCCTGTTGTTCAGCACGCCCTTCGTGGTGCTGGGCCTGACCCTGCTGCTGATCGCCATCAAGTTGCCGCTGCTGTACGCAGTCGGGCAGATGGTCGGCGAGCTGAACCGCGAGAGCGCGGTGCGCCTGGGCGTGGTCCTGGCGGCCGGCGGTGAGTTTGCCTTTGTGGTGTTCAAGATCGGCCGCGACCAGGGCCTGTTTGCCCCGCACCTGTACGATGTGCTGGTGCTGACCATCACCCTGTCCATGGCCCTCACCCCGCTCCTGCTATTGCTGTGCCCGAAGCTGTTCCGGCCCAAGACCAAGCCGGTGGACGTGCCGGAAGAATACCGCGCGATCGAGAGCGATGCGCCGCGCGTGGTGATCGCCGGGATGGGCAGGATGGGGCAGATCGTGGCGCGGATCCTGCGGGCGCAGAACATTTCATTTATCGCCCTCGACACCTCGGTGGAAACCATCGATCTGACCCGCAGTTTCGGCGGCATGCCGGTGTTCTACGGCGATCCCCAGCGCCCAGAGATCCTGCACGCGGCCAAGGTCGACCAGGCCGAGTACTTCGTGATTGCCATGGATGATCCGGAAATCAACATCAAGACCGCCGAGCTGGTGCGCAATCTCTACCCGCACATGAAGATCATCGCCCGCGCCCGTAACCGCCAGCACGTACACCGCCTGGTGGACCTGGACGCGTCACCGGTGCGCGAAACCTTCTATTCCAGCCTGGAAATGAGCCGCCGCACCCTGGTCGGCCTGGGCCTGAGCGAGACCCAGGCCGATGCGCGGATCAACCGCTTCAAGCACCACGACCTGCAATTGCTGGCGGCCCAGCACGCTGTGTACGACGACGCGGCCAAGGTGATGCAGTCGGCCCAGGAAGCCCGTGCGGAACTGGCGCGGTTGTTTGAAATGGACCGCCTCGAAGAGGAATCCGCAAAGGTCTGAGGATGGATCCGAACGAAATTGCGAATTTTCTGACAGAATATGGCGCAATTTCGTTCATCCATTGGAAGACCTCATGCTCACCCTCAGCAAAATCGCCACCCGCCTGGCCCTGGCGCTGACCGTCAGCCTGGGCGCCAGCCCGCTGTTCGCGGCAGCCAAGCCGGCCGCCGCGCCGCCGGACGACTTCCAGATCGTCTCGACCCTGGACGGCAAATTCACCTTCACCCTGCCCAAGGGCTATGTCGCCGATGCCCTGCCTGCCGGCGCGCAAGCCCAGGGCACCGCTGGCGCCAACGGCACGATGTATATCAACCAGGCCTCAAAAAGCGTGGTGGTGGTGGCCCAGACCCTGCGCAATGACGGGATCGACTTGAAGGACGACGAACCGCTGTTTCTCGACAGCGCGGTCGAGGGTTTCCTCAAGGACGTCGGCACCAGCCTGCCGGACTACAAGAAACTGGCGCAGAAAAAACTGCTGATCAAAGGCGTGGGCCTGCGCCAGATTGATGGCACGGCCACCATGGGCGGCGGCAAGACCTTGAACTCGACCTTCCTCGCAGGCTCCGGCAACCGGTTGCTGGTGATCCAGGCCATTTCCCGGGCTGAGGATGTGACGGGGCATGGGCTGCTGGTCAGGCAGATCACCAGCGGCAAGTGACATTCCCTTAAGCACCACACATCCAATGTGGGAGCGGGTTTGCCCGCGATCGCGGTGTATCAGCCAATACATAGGCTGACTGACACGCCGCCATCGCGGGCAAGCCCGCTCCCACTTTGTTTATTGCATTCCCCCCTACGGCTTGCGTAGCAGGTAGGTATCCATGATCCAGCCATTGGCCTGGCGCGCCGCCTTGCGCACGCGCTCGATTTCCTCGGCCACCTCGGCCACCTTGCCGCTGATCAGGATTTCATCCGGCGTGCCCAGGTACGCGCCCCAGTAAATCTCCAGGCCCTGGTCCGCGACGCTGCGGTAGGAGTCCTCGGCGTCGAGCATCACCACCAGGGTATCGGCATCGCTGGCCTGCCCCGCCGCGAGCCGGCGCCCGGTGGTGATCTCGATGGACCGGCCAATGCGGTTCAACGGCACTTTATGCTGGGCCGCCAGGGCCTGGACGCTGGTAATCCCGGGGATAACCTCGAACTCAAACTCACTGCCGCCACTGGCCAGGATCGCCTGCAGGATGCGGATGGTGCTGTCGTACAACGCCGGGTCGCCCCAGGCCAGGAAAGCGCCCACTTCGCCGTCGGCCATTTCCTGGTTGATCATGCGCTCGAAGGTCTGTTGCTTGTCGCGATTCAGATCCTGCACGGCCGTGGTGTAGTCGACCTCGCCACGCACACGCTCGGGGCAGTCGGCTTCGACAAAGCGGTAGGTGCGGTCGGCGTCGATATAGGTCTGGCAGATTTCCCGGCGCAGGTCGATCAGCTTGTCCTTGCTCTGGCCCTTGTCCATCAGGAAAAACACGTCGGTGCGGTTAAGCGCCTTCACCGCCTGCATCGTGATGTAGTCGGGGTTGCCGGCGCCAATGCCGATGATCAGGATCTTTTTCATGAAGGGGTTCTCAGTGCGGGGCTGCGATTTTGCCATGTTCGCGCGGCTCAGGTCTCGCGTGTTTCCAGGCGCAGGCGCCACACACCGTTGAAACGCAGTTCGGTGGAGGACAACGGCTCCACATCTATCCGGTTGAACATCGCCAGCGGGCCTTGCATGACGTAGAGCAACGCGGCGCGGATCACAAAGGGGTGAGTCACCGCCACGACATGGCCTGGGATCTGCTCCAGGGTGTGCAGCCACTGCCCGACCCGTTCACACACTTGTGCAACGGATTCGCCGCCATGGGGAGCGGCCGTGCTGTCCGTCAACCAGGCCTGCAAAGCCTCGGGTTCGGCTTGCTCTATCTCATCCAGGCGCTGCCCTCGCCATCGCCCGAAATCACAGTCGCGCAGGGCCTCGTCTACCTGCGGGTGCTCGCCAAACAGCAGGGCCGTCTGCCGGGTGCGCAGTTCGGGGCCGCACAGCAAACGGGGGGCGCGCTTGAAGCGCTTTGCCTGGGCCAACGGCATCTGCTGCCCCTCCGTCTCCAACGGTTCATCCAAGGCAAAGCGCGTGCGTTTGCGGGCCTGGGTGCTGGCGTGGGCAATCAGGGTCAAGCGGGTGGCCGGCATACAAAGCTCCACGGGTTAAGTGATTTCTAGATGTCACAGCGATCCAGGCAAGTCGCGCCACTGTAGGCCGCCCACACGCCGTAAACCAGCCCCTGTGGATCGCACTTGAAGGCGCTTACAACGTGCAGCGGAACTGATGCTCGTCGCTCATCACCCAGTCATTGCCCTGGCCGCTGAATCACTGCGTTCAAAGAATCATCTCCCCCCTTCTTTCCAAGGACGTGTCCATGAATTCTATCGAATCACGCCTACCTAGTTTTTCCAATGCCACACGCTCCTTCGCAGAACCCCCGCCGGAATCGGGCGCAGCCCTTACGTCAAGTCGATCCCGGCGCGACGCCGTGGATGTGACTGCCCACGAACTGGAGAATGCCCGGCAACTTGTGCAAGACAGTGACCGCGAACTGGCGAAACAGTACGCCCTGACCCTGGCCTTTCACGAGACATCCAACGAGCCTGCTGCAGACTTCGACCCGAGCAAAATGACCGTTAACAACATCCCGCCCTACTCCACATTCGGCAGGGCCTGGAAAAAATTCAACGACGCCTTGAAAGCAGAGCCTTTTGCAACATTTGCCAAAAACAACACCATCAATACGCAAAACTTTACCTGGACCCCCAGCTCAGCGTCGCTGGACTTCGAAATTCGCGGTGCGTCTGGCCACTTCTCGAAATACACCCCCGGGTGGGAAGCGGCATCCGCAGACGTTGCCGCTGCAGCAAGAGCACTGGAACCCAGCGCTGAGCACTCCTTCGCGCATACCGGGGAACACAGTGCTCCGCTGGCGCTGATCGGCGACTTCTACGGCCATGACGCCTACAGCACCAAAAGCCAGCGGTCAGCCTCAATCGAGCAGTTGCTGACCCAGCAATCGTTTCCCTCCCTCCTGCCGGCAAACACCAATAGCCTGCAAGCTGCACATATCGTCGAACAGCAACACCAAACCGCAGAGGTCCTCGCCAAAGAACCCGCCTCAGTGCCTCTTGAGCAAACGCCGTCCGCGCAGGTTGATGAGGCTGACCGGGAGTTGGCGCAGAACACCGCGACAGCCCTGCTGACGCTGCGCAAAGAAACGCGCCCCGCTGCTGCCCTGCCCCCTGCCAGACGCCTGTTTCTGGAACTGCCGCCCCTTTCGACACTGGCCCAAACATTCAAGGCATTTAACGAAGCCCTCTCCAGTGAGGCTTTTTTGGATTTCGTCGAAAAAAACAACCTGGTCGTTGCCAACCTCAGGGTGGACCCGACCACCGGCAACCTGCTGGCCCGCAGCCCCAAAGGCTCCGATGCGCCACCCAAGATGTTCACGCGCGATGACTCGTCAGGCTGGGCGCAGGTGGCCCCGGCCATAGTGGCGCTGGCGAAAAAACTGAGTGCCGGAACCGGGGCGCTCGTACCGTGCTTCAACGTTGAAACCGCAAGCCTGGGCCAGGTTCTGAGTTTCTATGGCGAGCCGCCGGCGGATCCCAGCCTGCAAGGCGTTCTCAAGCAGAGCTCGGCCCTCAATCGCAACGGTTTCAGCGCGTTGACCAGCGCTGCGCACGACCCGCGATCACGGGAGGTCAAGCAAAACCAACTGGCCGTCAAACAACAACTCGATCAGCAAGCTGCCGCCGATAAACCCATCACCATCCCTCCCCGCCGCTCCCCGACCGCCGAGATTGCCAGGCAGCAGTTTGCTGGCGAGCCCGGTTTGCAAGCGGTCGTGGGACGGCTGCTGACGGACGCCATAAAGAGTGCATCACCCGGGCTGGACTTCGACATCAATCAGGTCGACTTGGCCCAGCCCGCCCCGGACAACCCGGGTCAGTTCAAACGCAAGCCGCTGACGACGCTGGCCCTGGAATACCTGGTAGACGGTGCGGTCCCCGACTTGCCCGCCAACAGCAAACTGGTCGACACCCGCCCAGACGTCCTGACCCATACCGGCAACACCCCGGACATCCCACTCGCCGTTGACATGGGCGCGATCCAAAGCGCATTACGTGCGCTGCCAGGCCAACTGGCGCAGGCGTTGACAACCGACGTGTCCAACTATTGGGACCAGCCCGCCTTCGGCGCCCCCACCCGTGCAAGCCTCAGCCCGTTTGCCGGCAGTCGCCGGACACTGATCAGTAACCTGTTACGGGACAACCTGCGACTGGCCGCACTCAAGCAGCCGGGCCTGGACGATCTGCAGCGCGAAACCCTGGACCTGGTGGTGCGCTACCCCAACGGATCGACGCGCCCAAGCTCCAACGACAGTGCCGAGGTGACGGTATTCAACCTCGGCAGCATTTCAGAGCCCAACCAGGGCGCGATAGAGTCCACTTCAGCCAACCTGCTGATTCAGCGCCATGTCGGCGAGCGCACGATTCTGCTGCTGTGCGAACCCAGCGGCAAAGTCACCCCCTATGACTCCTACGCGGCGTTCAACGCGGCACGGGAGCGACAGCTCAAAGCGCAGGCCCCTGAACAACGGCTTCTCAACACCTTGCGTAAGGTCGACGGCAATGCTTTCCAGACCCAGGCCGAGACGGTGATCACTCAGCGTCTGGATAACAGCCTTGCTCCCGACCCCAGCTGGCTGAACCTGGACACACGGGATCAGCCTTCACGCAAGATGCCCAGTTGGGTCAGCAACGCCACCGAGGCCGAACGTGTTGTCTTGCGTGAACTGAGCCTGCAACTGGCGAGTATCACCCAGCGCAATAAAGGGCGGACCTACAACAGCGATATCCCGGATATCCGGCCCTTTGCCGAACAGGCTTTCGATCAACTGAAGGCGGTGAGCCACCCGGCGAAAAACCTGGAGGTGGTGTTCAAGGTGCCCGTCGGCGGCAACTCCCCAGGTGGGGTGGTCAGCGGCAGTCTCCATCGCGAACGCATGAGCATGACCGATGTGCTCCTGAAAAACCTGTCGGGGCTGCCCAGCCGCGACGTGGAGGTTTATCTCAAACCGGGTAACACGCGGGTTCCGGAGCTGGAAAAGGATGGCGAACTGCAGAAACTGATCGAGAAGGTCGACGTGGGTAAAAGCTACCCCGAGCTGCTCAAGCGCGAACTGCTGGACGATCCCGTCAAAAAAGCCCAACGCCAGTCCCTGTTTGCCCAGCAAGTCCCCGTGGAACTGCAGATCAAGGCCCTGGAGCTGGCGGTTAACAAACAATCGGGGTTCGATACCACAGGGTTGCGCTACGTGCAGGCGGCCGTCAACCCGCAACCCGGTGCGCAGACCGTCGATGGCAAAGAGATCGTCGTCCGCCCGCTGGCGTTCATTGCCGGGCCAGGCGCCACACCCGAGGTGGTCGACAACATGTACCTGATCGAACCCGAGGACAGCAGCGGCGGCCCGCATATTCTCTACCGCCCATTGATCGCCGACGCACCGCTGCTGCAATTCCCCACCCGCCAGGCCTTGCTGGAGGCCATCCAGCAACCGGGGCGCCTGCAAAACGACATCCTGGCCTGGTTTCCCGACAACGCGACCCGCGACTACTACAAGGCATGGAGTTTCAAGGAGCCCTCCACCCAGACCACCAGCCTGTTTGGCGTGGGCGACGGAGAAACCGTTCCCGCTGCGCCCACACTGGCGGTGGGCGGCTATGCCGCTGCCGATGCCCTGAAGGCCAAACTGCAAACCGGGCAATTGATGAACCACCTGTACGACGCCAATGCCCAGGGCGTGATCAGCATGGCCGAACAACAATCTGTCTCCGACGCCGAAAGCCGCTGGGCAACGCTCAAGGAAGGCGGCTATCTGTTGCTCAACGCGGTACTGCCGGCCCTGCGCGGCCCCGGCGCGGCCATTGGCACGGCGCTGCAGTTCCAGGGCATTCTCAGCGACCTGCAAACGCTGGCGGACAACGCCACGCCGGACAAAGAAACGGCCATGGCGGATTTGCTGCTCAACTTTGCAATGCTGGTGACCCACTCTCGAGCACGCTCCTCACGCAGGCCGGTCGATCCCCCACCGACGCCGGAGCTGACCGAGGCAGCGCTGCGCAGTGGCAGCCACAACAGCATCATCGAGGCGCCGAATGGCGAAAAGGTCCGGCGCCTGATCGTGATGAAGGGCAACATGCAAAAGATGCAACTGATCAAAGGCAACCTGTTCAGCTTTGAAGATGAATACAAAGGCAAACCTCGGCTCAACATCAACGCCCATGGTCGCGACCTCAGCTTCAGGGAACAACTGTCCGGTAAAAGCTCGACCATCCTGTATGACGGCGCTGAGCATACCGCCGAGCAACTGCATGCCCACTTGCTCGCCAAAGGCATTGATCCCAGCCAGTTCGACAACGTTCGCTTGCTTGTCTGCTACTCCGGCAATGGCGCCGAGAACTCCTTCGCCGCCGAGTTCCAGCGGCTGATCAACAAGCCGGTAAAGGCCTTCGTGGGCACCGTGACCGTGACCCCAAGCCCCGAGCTGGTCACCGCCGAGTTCAAGACCGGCATCCAGATGCATGGGACGCAGAAAGGCCCAAAACTGGTGAGTGACACCTACGCCCAATACGACAGCGTGGACACGGTCAAGGACCGCACGGGTATTTCCCTGATCCGCAACCCGCTCGAATATGTGCTCTTCTCCTATTACCCCGTGTATTTCCCGCCCCGCACCGGCGCCACCGCGGCAAACCGCTGAGCACCAGCACACTGGCGGCACTGCACAATCGCTGCGCCAGATTGACGAAAGGGCCTGCGAATGTTCAGATGCCGCCCTGTTTCAGGTGCCTTATGCCGCCGTGCATAGGGTGAAACGGGAAACCGGTACGCTCATTCGAGCAAGTCCGGTGCTGCCCCCGCAACGGTATTCGCGTGACCCCTTCGACACACCACTGTGGCCAGAGCGCCATGGGAAGGTGAAGGGTTCGATACGCGAGAGCCCGGAGACCGGCCTGGAATTTCTGTTTGGCATAATCCTGCGGTGGGCGGGCATGGGCCGGTATCGGTGTGTGCCCGGTGCCTTCTCCTGCGTGCTTCTGCGAAGATACTTTCGAGAAGACTATGATTTTCCAACGTTGCTCTACCTCTGGCCCGACCCTGCTCCTGGGTTGCCTGTTCAGCCCGCTGCTGCTCGCCGATGACACAACCCTGGTGCTCAACCAGCAGATCGTCTCTGCGCCGTCGGTGGAATCCACCACCGTGGCCGATATGGCCCAGTACGGCAGCAAAGTCGAGATTGTCAGCCGCGAACAGATCGAACGCGCCGGCCCCAGCGCCGATATCACCCGGGCGATGCAGATGTTTATTCCCGGCTTTTACGTTGCGCCGAAAAACGGCCCCTTCGACTACGGCACCTATTCCCTGCTGGGCGGGCGCAATGACGACACCCTGATCCTGCTCGATGGCGTGCGCCTGAACAACCGCCTGTACGGCGGCCTGTACCTGGACACCCTGCCAGCCAACGCCGTGGAGCGCATCGAAGTGCTCAAGGGCGGCCAGAGCCTGTTGTTCGGTACCCAGGCGGTGGCGGGGGTGATCAATATCGTCACGCGCAGCCCGCAGACCCGTGACGTGTCCGGCGAAACCAACCTGGGCATCGATACCTTTGGCGGCACCACCGGCGATGCCCGGGCTGAGCGGATTTTCACTAACGGCCTGGGCGACCTGGGCCTGCTGGCGTACGTCAGCCACAACGTGTCCGAGGGTTACCATCCGTTTCGCAACCGTGACATGAGCAACGTCAGCGACAAGAAACGCTCCTACGAAGTCACCACCTTCGGCGCCAAGGCCATCCAGTCCCTGGGCGATGATTCGCGCCTGGAGCTGTTCTACCAGTACTCCGACGCCAACCTGGACTTCGCCGGCGCCACCAACAACCGCAAGACCACCAACGACCGCGTGCAACAGATCGCCACGGCGACCTTCGAGCAACGCCTCAATGAACGGCTGAGTTACTTCGTCAAGGGCCATATCAACGATTGGGACACGCGTTACTCGCGGGTTAACAACACCGCCGACGGTGGCACCGTGGTGCGTAACCGCGATGACTACTGGGGGTTCACCGACTGGGGCGTGCAGGCCGAAGGCAAGGCTGAGCTTGAAGGCGGCCATGTGCTGGTGTTCGGCTCCGACAACCAGTGGTTCAAGGGCCAGGACGATGTACTGATCATCGACAACAACAAGGCCGAAGCCCACGCCCTGTACAGCCAACTGCGCCCGCAGATCGACGCCCTGCCCGACTGGCACCCGAGCATCGGCCTGCGCCACGAAACCATGAGCGGCGGCGACAGTGCCACGGTCGGCATGCTCACCTCGCTCTACGACCTCAATGCCAACTGGGCTCTGCGCGGCCAGTACGGCAGCGCCTACAAGCTGCCGAATGCCGAGCAATTGTTTGTCAATGAACCCGGCGACGAGATCGGCAACCGTAACCTCAAGCCGGAAAAAAGCCGCAACGCCGAGCTGGGTCTGGACTACAAGGGCCTGCTGGCCGACCGCGAGTTCAGCGCCAGCGTGACCCTGTTCAAGCGCAAGATCACCGACCTGATCACCCTCGACGATAGCCACTGGGTCAACGGCCAGGGGCAGATCCAGGTGCGTGGCTTCGAGGCCGACGCCAAGCTGGCGCTCAACCACCAGTGGAGCCTGCAGGCGGACATGACCCGCAACCTGACCGAGTCGCGCGCCGGCGTCACTCTCAATGATGTGCCAAGCTTCTTCGCCCGCTCACGGGTGGGTTTCGAGTCGCAGAATCGCCTGTGGGGCGCCGGCGCGGCCATCCGCTATATCCACGATGTGATCAGCTCGAAAAGAGTCGAATACGGCCACTATTCGGTGGTGGACGCCGACGCCTACCGCTACCTCGACAACGCCCACCAGCACCGCGTGAGCCTGCTGGTAGAGAACCTGTTCGACCGCGACTATGTCACCAGCCGCTCCAGCAATGTCGACAACCTGGGCCGGCCGTTCACCACGGAGGTGCGTTACACGTATCGCTTCTGATGACTGAAATCACACAAATCGACGGGGTGGACAGCCACCCCGACTGGTCCCATATCCCCGAGCATGCCCGCCATGTGCTGCTGTGCACCGGCCCGCGCTGCACCCATCGCGGCGCCCTGCAGATCTGGAAAACCCTGCGCCGACGGCTGCTGGAACACCAGCACATCGAAGTGCCCGGCGGCGTGCTGCTGACCCGCACCCATTGCCAGTTCCCCTGCAACCTGGGGCCGGTGCTCACGGTGTACCCGGAGCGCTGCTGGTACGGAGTGCGCAGCAAGGCCGATGCCGTACGCCTGGTGGATGTGCACCTGGTGGGCGGCGAGGTGCTCGAAGAGTTATTGATCCGGGAGCGCCCATGAAACGCTTGGGAGGATTTGCCATCGCCCTGGTGTGCAGTGCCTCGGCCCTGGCGGACAGTTATCGCAATTGCCAACAGGAGTGGCACCTGCCCCATACGCCGCCGGCGCGGATTGTCGCCCTCAACCAGCACGCCGCCGATATGCTGCTGGCCCTGGAGGCCGGCCCGGCGCTGGTGGGCGTGGCGTACCTGGATGACAACGGCGCCGCGCATAAGCAGAGCACATATTTCGCTGTACCGGTGATTGCTCCGCGCTACCCGGCCAGCGAGGTGCTGTATGAGCAACAGCCGGACCTGGTAGTGGGCGGTTTTGCCACGGCTTTTGGCAGCGGCATTACTTCACGCAGCGGGCTGGCAGGTAATGGCGTGGCTTCATATCTGCTGGAATCGGCGTGTGCCGGGCATTCCCTGGATTACTTCGGGCACATTCGCAATGACCTGCTGACCCTGGGCAAGCTGCTGCATAAACCGCAGCGGGCCCGCGAGCTGATTGACGCCCTGGACGCCGACCTGGCCAGCGCCCAGGCATTGGCCAAGCCCGCCAAACCCCTGTCGGTGTTTTACCTCGACAGTGAAGTCAACGGCCTGGACAGCGAAGGACGGCAAGGTTTCGTCACCACCCTGCTGGCGGCTGCCGGAGCGCACAATATATTGGCTGGGATCAACCAGTACCGGGTCACGGTCAGCAGTGAGACGTTATTGATGAGCGATCCGGATGTGATCCTGCTGGCCGACGCCGTGTGGTCCCCTGCCAGCCGTAAACGCCAGTTGCTGACCCGCGACCCGGTGCTGTCGCGCCTGCGGGCGGTGCGGGAAAACCGCATGATCGATATCCCGTTTACGCACCTGGTGCCCACTGTCGGCAGCGGCAAAGTGGTGCTGGAGTTGGCCCACGAGCTCAACACCCTGTAGGTGCGGGCCACTCATGACTTCTGGTCAAGAGTCATTTGAACAAGCATGGGTGTTTCGCCTGGCGCCGGCAGCCGATACTCAACGCCATTGTCCATGCCACAACAGGAGTCACACATGTCTATTCCCGCATTCGGCCTTGGCACTTTCCGCCTGCAGGGCCAGGTGGTCATCGATTCCGTCAGCACCGGCCTCGATCTCGGCTACCGGGTCATCGACACCGCGCAGATCTACGACAATGAAGCCGAGGTCGGCCAGGCCATCGCTGCCAGCGGTATCCCCCGCGATGAACTGTTCATCACCAGCAAGATCTGGATCGCCAATTTTGCCGAAGGCCAGTTGATCCCCAGCCTCAAGGAAAGCCTGCGCAAGCTCCAGACCGACTACCTGGACCTGACCCTGATCCATTGGCCGTCGCCAGAAAACCAGGTACCCGTCGCCGAGTTCATGGGGCAGTTGCTGGAAGCCAAGCGCCTGGGCCTGACCCGGCAGATCGGCATCTCCAACTTCACCGTGGCGCTGATGGAAGAAGCCATCGCCGCCGTCGGTGCCGAGAATATCGCCACCCACCAGATCGAGCTGCACCCCTACCTGCAAAACCGTAAGGTGGTGGATTTCGCCACGCGTCACGGTATCCAGATTACGTCCTACATGACCCTGGCCTACGGCGAAGTGCTGAAAGACCCGGTGATCCAGGCAATCGCCACACGCCACCAGGCCACACCGGCACAGGTCGCCCTGGCCTGGGCCATGCAGCTGGGGTATGCGGTGATTCCGTCCTCGACCCAGCGCGCCAACCTGCAGAGCAACCTCAAGGCTGTACAACTGACGTTGAGCCAAGCCGATATGGCGCAAATCGAGGGCCTCGAGCGCGGCCATCGCCTGACCAGCCCCAAGGGTATTGCGCCGCAGTGGGACTGAGCTAAACCGCCGGGTTGCGCGCCAGCTCCCGCAGCCAGGGCAAGACCCGCAAGCCACTGGCTGGTGACGGCGGGTCGACGATGTCCATAAAGTGTTCCAGGGTGATGCTGTCGGGCGCTCCCGGCAAACGCACCAGGGCCAGGGGCACCACGCAAGCAGACGGCCCCAGGTCCTGGTCGTCATACACCAGCACATGGCGCACCTGCGGATGTTGCTGTTGGAACGCCAATGCGCCGCCCGCGGCGGCAGCCAGTCCGGCATGGATAATCAACACGTCAAATGGCTCAGCCGGGATATCCGTCAGGATCAGCACTTCATCGAAGGTCTGCACCGGGACGATCCGGTAATAGCCCAGCTGGTTGAGCATTTTTTCGATGTGCAACCGTTGCAGGTGCCGTTCATCGGCAATCAGGATGGTCAGTGCTTTGGTTGGCATCGCAAGTCCCTGAGCAGGCATCGCTCGCGGAAGGAAGGAGCTGCCTACTTTTCCAGACATATTTCGACGAAAAAATCAGCGTAGTTCCCTCTACACGTAGGAGTTCTCCCAAATCCCCTGTGCCGGACCCGCCTCTATGCCTGGTTGCAGTAATCCGTCAGGGCTTGATGCAATTGATCAATGGCCTCTTGCACAGCCGCTACTGCGCAAACCAGTGCCTCGGGATCGCGCTGTTCACAAGCCGCTTCCAGCGCTTCGCAGTGGTTCACCAAGGTCTGCGCCTCGACCAGACGCGCCCCGCCCTTGGTCCTGTGGGCCAGGTCGTGTAGCTGGGCGTAGGCGTGCTTTTCAAGCAATGCCTGAAGTTGCGTACGGTCTGCAGCAAGGCTGTCGAGCAGTTGTGCCAGCAGCTCCTTGACGGCCCCCGTGTCGGAGCCGGTCAGCTTCAACAAGCGGCTCAAGTCGAGGGCCTTGACCGGGTCCGCCTGCACCGGCTCATTGACCGAAGGCATGGCCGTGCGAGAAGCCAGTGCGGCATGCAGATCCTCAAGCCCGGTGGGTTTGAACAGGCAGCCGTCCATCCCCGCCGCCAGGCAACGCTCGGTTTCCTCCGGCTGTGCATTGGCGGTAAACCCCAGCAACAGGCAAGGGGCCAAGCCGCGGGCCCGCTCATCGGCACGGATGTCTCGGGCCAGCTCATAGCCATTTTTCAGCGGCATGTTGCAGTCGGTGATCACCCCATCAAAACGCTCGGTCTGCCAACGCTCCAGGCCCTGCACACCATCGTTGGCGGTAGTGATCCGGTGCCCCAGGAAACTCAGTTGGCGGGTCAGCAATTGACGGTTGGCGGGGTAGTCGTCCACCACCAGGATATTCAACGCATGAGCTGGCGGCGCCTCCAGGGCAACCGGTTCGGACGGTGCGCTGGCCGAGGTGGCCACCGCCAATGGCAGTGTGACCTCGACCCGTGTGCCCTGCCCCAGCACGCTGCTCAATTTCAGCTGGCCACCCATCATTTCACACAGGCTGCGGCTGATGACCAACCCAAGCCCTGAGCCACTGCGCGCCGACTGGTCAGTGTTACGCCCTTGAATAAACGGGTTGAACAGGCGCATCTGGTCCTCGACGCTGATCCCAATGCCGCTGTCTTCTATCACCAGCCGCAGGCTCAGGTAACCATTGGCAACTGCCGGCGAGCCACTGGCACTCAAGCGCACATGGCCCCGGGCGGTGAACTTGATGGCATTGCTCAACAGGTTAGAGACCACCTGCTTGAAGCGCAGCGGATCAATCAACACGTAGCGATCGACCAGCGGGTCCAGCTCCACCTGCAACACCAGGCCCTTGGTGCGCGCCAGCCCTTCGAAGATTCGCCCCACCGAAGCCAGCAGCTCGCGCAGGTTCGACGGCTCCAGGGTCAGGGACAAGTGGCCGGATTCAATCCGCGCGATGTCGAGAATATCGCCGATCAACTCCAGCATGCCGCGCGAAGCGTCGGAAGCCACTGCCAGGGCGTCATGGTCGATACGCCCTTGCTCGGCATTTTTCAAGGCCAGTTCGATCATGCCGATCACCGCATTCATCGGCGTGCGGATCTCATGGCTCATGGTCGCCAGGAAGGTGGTCTTGGCGCGGTTGGCGGCGTCGGCCCCCTCCTTGGCCTCCTGCAACTGCCCCAGCAAACGCTGGCGCTCGCTGACATCGACCCAGCCGGCAATCATGCCCACGACCCTTTCGTCCCCGTCGCGGTACGGCAGCATCCAGTGATAAATGGTCAGGGTCGCGCCGCCGGGCACCTTGAGTACCCGGTCGTGAATCTGCGGTTCGCCGCGCTCCATCAAGCGCAAGTAGTCTTCATGGTAGGACTGGGCCTGGGGTTGGTTCCCCGTGTCGGTCTCCATCACGGTCTTACCGATCACGTCTTCGAGGCGGAAGCCGAAAACATTGAGATAGGCGCTGTTACAGGCCATCAACCGCCCCAGGCGATCACGCACGTAGATCGGGTGCGGCGTACCGTCGATCAGCACGCTCATAAAGCGCATCTGGTCGCTCAGGGCGCGCTCGGCCTGGGCACGTTTGCGGATCAGGCTGCGCAGGTAAATGGCCCAGCCCAGGGTGATCAGCAACAACACGGCGGCCAGGGAGAAGCCCTGGATAATCGTGTTGCGGTGGCGTAGCCAATAGCTGTCATCGATCAACAACTCGCTGCGCCAACGGTTGGTCAACTCATCCATCTCCTGGGGGGTAATGCTCAATAACGCCTTGTCCAGGATCGAATACAACTCCAATTGGCCGCGCCCCACGCCAAAGGCGATTCGCGCCGGCTGCGAGCCCACCGTACTGGTGATGCGCAGGCGGTCACGGTATTGATGGGCAATCATGTAGCGCGCAATGATCAGTGCGTTGACCGAGGCATCGACACCCGCGTTGGCGACTAAAGCCATGCCCTGTGCGGAGTTCTCCACGTCCACCAACACAATATTGGGGTAGTCGCGGCTGATGATTTCCCGCTGCACGCTACTGCCAATGACCGCCAGGCGCTTGCCCGCCATATCGTCGAGGGTGACCGGACTGCTGCCATCGTCACGCGTGATCAGCACGAATGGGTTGCTCAAATAGGGCCGGGAAAAACGGACCTTTTCCTCGCGGGTCGTACTCGGTGTGATGAGCGCGATCATCTCTGCCTCGCCATCGCTGACCTGCTGGATTTGACGGGGCAACGAACCTGCGCGCACCACATCGAACTTCAAGCCCGTACGCAGGCTGATCTGGGCCAGGACATCGGCACTCAAGCCCCGGAATTGCCCTCGATCATTGAAAAACGACAACGGCAGGAACTTGTCCAGTGCCGTCACCCTGACCCTTGGATGCTTGTCCAGCCAGCGCTGCTCACTGTCGCTCAGACGCAGGCGTTCACGACCAACGATCCCCAGATTACCGGCACTCCAGCGGCGCAGGATCTCCATCTGTTCATTGGCCGGAATCACCGCCAGTGCCGCATTGATGATGTTCAGCAGCCGGATATTGTCCCGGGCAAGCGCGAACGCGAAAGGGTTGACCTCCAAACTGGAAAAGTCCGCCATCCGCACGTTGTTGAGGTTGTTCTTGTTAATCAGATAGTTGGTGCTGATTGCATCGCCCAGATAGACATCCGCCTGGCTAAAGGCCACGGCCCCAATCGCCTCGAAAGTCGACGGGTAGGTCTGCAAGGAGGCATTGGGATAAAAGGCCGCTACCACCTCGGGCTGCATGTAGTGGGAGAGCATGGCCAGGCGTTTACCGTCGAGATCGGCACTCAGCGCCTGACTGTCATCAATACGCGTCACCAGGGTTGGCTGGTCGTTGGCGTACGAGCGCGAAAGCGCCAACTGAGGGTCCGCCGCCTCGTAGCCATTAGCCGTGCCTACAAAGTCCACCTCGCCGCGTTTAAGGGCTGCGATGAGTTGATCCCGGTGCTCGTAACACTGCACCTGGATCGGGATACCGAATAGCTTAGCGAGCAGCGCCGCATAATCAGCGGTGATCCCCTCCAGTTCGCCGTTGCTGCCCGTCACATCGAAGGGGACATAGTCGGGAGCGGAAACCCCCATCACCAACGTGCGGCGTTCGCGCAGCCAGCGCCAGTCCGCCTCATCCAGGTTCACTTGCAGTGTGTCAAGGGTGGAATGCCCCACCAGAGTCAGTGGGTGTGGCTCACCCTGAGCCACACTGACGGTGAGCGCCAGACCCACCAGCCAGAGTGCGGTGAGCCATTTCCCCAGAGATCTCGACATGTCAGATCAGATGATTACGCTGGGCGAACTTGGATAAGTGCACCACCGAAGACATACGCAGTTTCTCCTTCAACCGGGTTTTATAAGTACTGATGGTCTTGTGACTCAACAGCATGTCCTTGGCGATTTCATTGTTGCCCAAACCCAGTGCCAGCTTCTGTAGCACCATCAACTCCCGGTCAGAGAGCGCTTCTACCAGTTGCTGTTCCGTGGTTTGCAAGTCGTCCTTGCGTACGGAACTGGTGGGCAGGCTGGGGAAGCAGCTGTAGTTGGACATGACGGCCTTGATGGCTTTTTGTAGCTCATCCAGCTCGCCGGTTTTCGCGACAAACCCCATCGCCCCGGCCCGCATGCAACGCGTCGAAAAAAACACCGCCAGATAGGAGGTCAGGACCAGTATCTTGCAGGGCAGGCCCAAGGCCTTGATCCGGCTGATCACTTCCAGCCCGCCCAGCTTGGGCATGGCCAGGTCGAGAATGACCAGGTCTGGCCGTTCCTCCCTGGCAATCTGTAATGCATCGGCACCATTGGCAGCCTCGAAAATCTTCTCGAAGCCCTCCTGGCGCAACAGGTACTTGACGGTTGCACGAATGAACGGATGATCATCCACAATTAGCGCTTTGCTCATGCGACTCCCTGGCAGAACACCACGACTGTTTAGTTGCTTCATTGGCGACCACTCATTTCAGGGCGCCAATACCCTTACACATCACACGAAACCCCTGTACCTGTGAGAAGTACCAGTTCCGACCAGCGGTACTGTCTACACAGAACGTTTCAACGGAATTTGGTTAGGTGCAACGGCTCAACATTAACAACGGAATGATGTTTCGCCCGAAGGGAAAATCCGGCGCATATGTAGGACTAATCCTCACTAAAGCGTAGTCAAAATCACCGAAAAAAACCGCCCCCCATGACGGGGGGCAGCTTTTCCAGCCGAACAGAGAGGGATTGTCAATCAGTGGTGCTGGGACTCCAGAAGGCTTGCACCACCAGGGTCGACTGGGAGATCCGCGCCACCAGGGCATCCAGTTCGTCACCATCGACCGAGTTGGCCGCCAGGGTGGCCTCGATCTCCACTTCCTCACTGCCAAAGGGCCGCACATCGACATCGCTGGCCGGGTAGTTACAGCGCGCCAGTTCCGACTCCAGCAAAGCCATTACCGCCTGCTGCTGGGCGCGCCGCGCAATCACGTAGAGGATGTTGGTGACCTCCGCCGACACCACGTCCAGGGGCTGGCGGTTGATGTTGTTGACGATCGGACGCAGCAAGGTGTTGGCCGCCAGCACAAAACAGGTGCCCAGGAACGCCTCGAGGATCAGGTCGGCACCGGCGCAGGCGCCCACGGCGGCAGAAGTCCACAGCGTCGCGGCGGTATTGAGCCCGCGTACGTTGCCCTCCTCGCGCATGATCACCCCGGCGCCGAGAAAGCCAATCCCGGACACTACATACGCCACTACCCGCACGGCCCCTTCGGCCCCGGCCAGGCGGTTGGCCATGTCGACAAAGATCGCCGCCCCCACCGCCACCAGCACATTGGTGCGCAGCCCCGCCGTGCGCTGGCGGAACTGACGCTCAAAGCCGATCAGCCCACCCAGGATAAAGGCCGCACTGAGGCTGACCACGGTGTCGATCAAGGAATCCAGATTGATATTGTTGAGGGCTTGCATGGTAAATCTCCCTTTGATTGCCCGCAGAATCAGCGTCGAAAAAAGGGGGATCAGGCAGGAACCAGGACGGTTCGCTACCGAAAGGCCGCTTCTCGCTTGCTCGGCGAGGCAACGGCATGGGGATGCGCGTCAGCTGGCCAAGCCTGGTCGACAACTGTCACTCGAAAGTCTGTTCACGAAGGTCTGCGCTATGGTTGAAAACCGGCGCAGCTTACGCCTGCAGTCTGCAGGAGGAAAGTGACAGCGCGGCGAATCGGCGGGTTCTTCAGCAAGGGTTCAGCCAGGGTCGCCCCCGCAGGCGCGGGAGCGACCGGCAGCCGGTATCAGCTCGCGGTGGCCAGCAGCACGTCACGCACCGAACGGTCCTGGCCGCGGCTGCGATCATGTTCATGCAGCGACGCGGCAATCTCGTCGGCGCGAATCGGCAGGATCGACAGCAAGGTATCGCTCAAACCATGGCTGGCCTGGCTGAAGCCCTGCATGTAGATACCCGCCTTGCAACGCTCGTCGGTGACCACGCGGTAGTCGCGGTTCACTTCAAAGTCACCCATATAGGCCTCGAGCGGCGCCAGCAACTGGCGATGCATCTGGCGCTCATAGCCGGTGGCCAGGACCACCGCATCGTAGTGATTGAGCACCGTCTCACCGGTGGCGTTATGGCGCACCAGCAACTCGATGCCCAGGGGCCCGGCGCTGGCTTTTTCCACGGTGGTCAGGGTGCGGAAGGCGTGACGGGCGATGCCGGAGACTTTCTGGCGGTAGAAAATCCCGTAGATGCGCTCGATCAGGTCCAGGTCCACCACCGAATAGTTGGTGTTGTGGTACTCGTTGACCAGGCGCTCGCGCTCGCTGCTGGGCTGCTGGAACACCAGGTCGGTGAACTCCGGGGAGAACACTTCATTGACGAACGGGCTGTCGTCGGCAGGCTTGAGGGCCGAACCGCGCAGGATGATATCCACCTGCACCGAGGGGAAGCTGTCATTCAGATCAATAAACGCCTCGGCCGCGCTCTGCCCGCCACCGATGATTGCAATGCGCATCGGCTTGCCCTCGACACACGGCTGCTGGGCCATGCGCGCCAGGTACTGGGAATGGTGGAACACCCGCCCATCGTCCTTGAGCGCCTTGAACGCCTCGGGAATCCGTGGCGTACCACCGGCGCTGACCACCACCGAGCGCGCGGTGCGTACCAGTTGCTCGCCCTGGGCATCACGGGAGATCACCCGCAGCGCCTCGACCTGCTGCTGATGCAGGATCGGCTCGATGGCCAGCACTTCCTCGCCATAGCGGCTCTGCGCGGTAAATTGCCCGGCGACCCAGCGCAGGTAGTCGTTGTACTCCATGCGGCACGGGTAGAACGTGCCCAGGTTGATGAAGTCCACCAGACGCCCATGGACCTTGAGGTAGTTGACGAAGGAATAAGGGCTGGTGGGGTTGCGCAGGGTCACCAGGTCCTTGAGGAAGGAAATCTGCAGTTCGCTCTGGCTCACCAGGGTATTGCCGTGCCAGCGGTAGTCGGCCTGCTTGTCGAGAAACAGCACATCGAGCTTGCCCTGGGCTTTCTCGCGCTCTTGCAGGGCGATGGCCAGCGCCAGGTTCGAAGGACCGAAACCAATACCGATCAGGTCGTGAACCGCGGGCGATGCAATTGCCTGTGTCATTCCAGTGTCCTCTGGATAAGCCCCGTGGCAGTGGGGCGGAAAGCCTGGGCGACCTGCTGAACAACAGGCCATGTGTTGATAGGAAACGAGGACAATGAAAAAAAATTTAAGCCCGGTGCAGGATTCGTCCGGGCAGGCGTGGCGGCGACGGCTGTGGCAATGCAGTAATGGCAGTTTGAAGTCATCTAACTTAGAATTATTCTCATGTGGCTTTAAACAGACTGGTAAACGCGCTCGAATACTGGCGTTTCGCCCAGCTGTAACGCCGTATGTAAGCACTTAAATTTCAGGGCAAATACCTCGTTTACCTGACAGCTTCCCGCTTCTGTCTCTGCCCTCAAGGGCGTTTGAGCAGCGGTCCGAACTTTCCTGGCTGGAACCCGTGCATGAACCGTCCTCGACACACCCGGCGCGCGCTGCTGGCAGCACTTTGCCTGATCCCCGTGGTCGCCTTCGCCGCCTGGCAACTGATCCCGCCCGGCCGCGATCAGTTCGCCACCCTGGAAGTGCGCCGGGGCGATATCGAAAGCAGTGTGACCGCCCTCGGCACCCTGCAACCACGGCGCTACGTGGATGTCGGCGCGCAGGCGTCCGGGCAGATCCGCAAGATTCACGTTGAAGCCGGCGCCCAGGTCAAGCAAGGCGACCTGCTGGTAGAGATCGATCCGGCCACCCAACAGGCCAAGCTCGACGCCACCCGTTACTCCATCGCCAATCTGCAGGCGCAACTGCAGGAGCAGCACGCGCAAAACCGCCTGGCACAGCAGAAATACCAGCGCCAGCAACGCCTGGCCGCCGGTGGCGCGACCCGCGATGAAGACGTGCAGACCGCCCAGGCCGAACTGGACGCCACCCAGGCGCGCATCAACATGTTCAAGGCGCAGATCAGCCAGGCCCAGGCCACGCTGCGGGTTGATCAGGCCGAGCTGGGCTACACGCGCATCTATGCACCGATTTCCGGCACGGTAGTCGCCGTGGATGCCCGTGAAGGCCAGACCCTCAACAGCCAGCAGCAGACGCCGCTGATTTTGCGCATCGCCAACCTGTCACCCATGACCGTCTGGGCGGAAGTTTCGGAAGCCGATATCGGCCATGTCAAACCGGGCATGCAGGCGTATTTCACCACCCTGAGCGGTGGCAACCGGCGCTGGACCAGCACTGTGCGCCAGATCCTGCCGGTGCCGCCCAAGCCCCTCAACGAAACCAGCCAGGGCGGCGGCAGCCCCAGCAGCTCGAGCAAAAGCGGCAGCGGCCGGGTGGTGCTGTACACCGTGCTGCTGGATGTGGATAACGCCGATAACGCACTGATGGCGGAAATGACCGCCCAGGTGTTTTTCGTCGCCAGCCGCGTCAGCGATGCGCTGACTGCACCCGTCGCGGCCCTGCAAGGCAGCACCCGGCCCGACACGCAACTGGCGCGAGTGGTGGCCAAGGACGGTAGCATCGAAGACCGTGAAGTACGGGTGGGGATCAGCGACCGCCTGCGCATCCAGATCCTCGATGGCCTCAACGAAGGCGATCACCTGCTGATCGGCCCCGCCGAAAGCAGCGGAGGCTGAATGTTGACGCCGCTGATCGAACTTCGGGATATCCGCAAATCCTACGGTGGCGGTGATACGCCCCAGGTCGACGTATTGCGCGGGATCGACCTGTCGATCCATGCCGGGGAATTCGTGGCGATTGTCGGGGCCTCCGGCTCAGGCAAGTCGACCTTGATGAATATCCTCGGCTGCCTCGACCGCCCCACCGTCGGCCAATACCTGTTCGCCGGGGAAAACGTCGCACAACTGGACACCGACGAACTGGCCTGGCTGCGCCGCGAAGCCTTTGGTTTTGTGTTCCAGGGCTACCACCTGATCCCGTCCGGCTCGGCCCAGGAAAACGTCGAGATGCCGGCGATCTATGCCGGCACGCCGGCCGCCGAACGCCATGCCCGCGCCGCCGCCCTGCTCACCCGCCTGGGCCTGGCCGGGCGCACCGGCAACCGCCCGCACCAGTTGTCCGGAGGCCAGCAACAACGGGTGTCGATTGCCCGAGCCTTGATGAACGGCGGGCATATCATCCTCGCCGACGAACCCACCGGCGCCCTCGACAGCCATAGCGGCGCCGAGGTCATGACCCTGCTCGACGAACTGGCCAGCCAGGGGCACGTGGTGATCCTGATCACCCACGACCGCGAAGTGGCGGCCAGGGCCAAGCGCATCATCGAGATCCGCGACGGCCTGATCATCAGCGACACCCCCAACCCCCACTCCCACGCTAACGCCGACGCCAACCCCAAGGCCTTGCAAGCCGTGGACCTGCGCCAACGCCTGGCCGATGGCGCCGAGCACAATGGTGCGTGGAAAGGCGAACTGCTGGACGCGGTACAAGCAGCCTGGCGAGTCATGTGGATCAACCGCTTCCGCACAGCCCTGACCCTGCTGGGCATCATTATTGGCGTGGCCTCGGTGGTGGTGATGCTCGCCGTGGGCGAAGGCAGCAAGCGCCAGGTCATGGCGCAGATGGGCGCCTTCGGCTCCAATATCCTCTATGTCAGTGGCTCGGCGCCCAACCCGCGGACGCCGCCCGGCATTATCACCATGAACGACGTCAGCGCCATGGCTGCCCTGCCCCAGGTCAAGCGCATCATGCCGGTCAACGGCGCGGAAGCCGGGGTGCGCTTCGGCAATGTCGACCACATGGCCTATGTCGGCGGCAACGACACCAACTTCCCGGCGATCTTCAACTGGCCGGTCGTCGAGGGCAGCTACTTCACCGAAGCCGACGAACGCAGCGCCGCCACCGTCGCGGTGATTGGCAAACGGGTGCGCGACAAGCTGTTCAAGGACCTGCCGAGCCCCATCGGCCAATACATCCTCATCGAAAACGTGCCGTTCCAGGTGATCGGCGTCCTCGCCGAAAAAGGCGCCAGCTCCGGCGACAAGGACAGCGACGACCGTATCGCCATCCCCTACTCCGCCGCGAGTATCCGCCTGTTTGGCACCTACAACCCCGAATATGTAGTGATTGCCGCCGCCGACGCACGCAAGGTACATGAAGCGGAAAAAGCCATCGACCAACTGCTGCTGCGCCTGCACAACGGCAAGCGGGATTTCGAACTGACCAACAACGCCGCGATGATCCAGGCCGAGGCCCGCACCCAGAACACCCTGTCGCTGATGCTCGGCTCGATTGCCGCCATCTCGCTGCTGGTGGGCGGCATTGGCGTGATGAATATCATGCTGATGACCGTGCGCGAACGCACCCGGGAAATCGGCATCCGCATGGCCACCGGCGCCCGGCAGCGGGACATCCTGCGCCAGTTCCTCACCGAAGCGGTGATGCTCACGGTGGTCGGCGGGGTGGCGGGGATCGGCCTGGCCCTGCTGGTCGGCGGCGCGCTGATCCTCAGCAGCGTGGCCGTCGCCTTTTCGCTGCCAGCCGCCCTTGGCGCCTTCGCCTGCGCGCTGGTCACCGGCGTCATCTTCGGCTTTATGCCGGCCCGCAAAGCAGCCCGGCTCGACCCGGTCACGGCCCTTACCAGTGAATGATCGCCCTATGAAAGCGCACTTGACCCTCGTTGCCGCCAGCCTGCTGCTGGCCGCGTGCAGCAGCCCGGCGCCGCGCCCGGAGAGCGGTTTGCAGCCACCGCCCGCGTGGGACACGGCGAGCAAGGCCCAGGCCCAGCACGTCAACCAGCAATGGTGGACGGCATTTGCCAGTCCACAACTCGACCAATTGATCGAACAGGCCCGCGCTGGCAGTTACGACCTGGCCAGCGCCATGGCCCGGGTACGCCAGGCCCAGGCCAGCGCGGTGGTCGCCGGCGCGCCCTTGCTGCCCGCGCTCACCGGCGGGCTCAACGCCAGCCGGCAGAAACAGCTGCGTGGCACGGGCAACAACCCACCGCAGAGCAACAGCAACAAAGACGCGGGGGACTACTTCAGTACAAACCTCACCGCCACCTACGAAATCGACTTCTGGGGCGGCAAGCGTGCTGCACGCGACAGCGCGGAACTGGCCGTGCGCACCAGCGAATTCGAGCGCGCCACGGTGGAGTTGACCCTGCTCAGCGGCGTGGCCACGACCTACACCCAACTGCTGGCACTGCATGAACAACAGCGTATCGCCGAACTGAACCTGGCCAATGCGCAAAGCGTCCTCAAACTGGTGCAGACCCGCCATGATGCCGGCTCTGCCACCCAGCTGGAACTTGCGCAGCAAAAGAGCCTGGTCGCCGCGCAACAACGGCAGCTGCCAGAAGTCCGTCAACGCACCGAAGCCGCCCGGATCAGCCTGGCCGCCCTGCTCGGCCAACCGGTACAGACCCTGCCATTTACCGATCAATCCTTTGACCAACTGCGCTGGCCCAGCATTGCCGCCGGAGTACCCAGCGACCTGCTCACCCGCCGCCCGGACATCGCCAGCGCCGAAGCACAACTGGCGGCGGCCCAGGCCGACATCATCGTCGCCCGCGCCGCCATGCTGCCCACGGTCACCCTGACCGCCAACCTCAGCTCCGGCGCCAATCGCACTGCCGATATGCTGCGCAACCCGTTCTATAACCTCGCGGGCGGGCTGGTCGCGCCAATCTTCAACAACGGTCGCCTCGGCGCCGAACGCGACAGAGCGACGGCACGCCAGGATGAATTGCTGCACACCTATCGCAGGGCGATCATCAATGGCTTTGCCGATGTGGAAAAGGCCCTGAGCAGCATTCGCCAGCTCGACGAACAACGCCAGTGGCAGCGTGAGGAGTTGAGCCAGGCACAGACCGCCTTCCGCATCGCCCAAAGCCGTTATGAGGCCGGCGCGGAGGACTTGCTGACGGTGCTGGAAACCCAGCGCACACTGTATGCCGCCCAGGACCTGAACGTGCAACTGCGCCAGGCGCGGCTGGAGGCCAGTGTGGCGCTGTACAAAGCGCTGGGTGGAGGCTGGCAGGCACCCGACCTTCAACGATGAAGATCTAATGTGGGAACTGGCTTGCCAGCTCCCACATGGTTTAGTGTGCATTCAGCTTGATGGCGCGTCGGTCAAATGATCCGTTCCCTGACCTTCAAATGCCGCGCATACCACGGCCGTTTCGGCACCTTGCGGAACAAGTCCTTTAACTTGTCATCATCAGCGCCAAAGGTGATGCGCAAGGCCAGCTTCATGGTTTCCGGATCCATTTCCACAGTGCGCCCCATCTGCAATCCCGGGGTGGTACTGCAACCATGGGTGTCCGGCCCCAGCCACGGATCACCCACCTCGACCCAGCGCCCCGGCGCAAACCAAGGCACACCGTTGACCTCCAGGCGGCTCAGTTCACCCGGGTGAAAGCGCTCATGGGCGCGAAACCAGTCCTCGAGCCGATCATCGATCCAACCATGAAAATGCCAGAACACCGGGTTCACATGGGAGGAAAACGGATCGCCCAAAAAGTCATTCTCAGGCTCATACCAACGCGCCGCGAAGTCCGCCGGATCTCGCGCAAATGGCACGGGCGCACCATTGGAAGGATCGCGCGGCACCGAAGCCCAGCGCATGTGCAACCAATCGTGCAACCCCAACTCAAGCTCCGAGCCGAACTGACCCAGAGTCAACTTGGCCAGGTAACGCGGGTCACGGTATTGCGACTCCCACACCTGGAAGTTGCTGTGATAAGTCTCGGCCGCCTTGATCTCACTGACCCACTGGGTGTACTGCTCGTCACCGCTGGCCATCCAAGTGGGTGGCAGCGCAAAGCCATCGTGATTGTCGAAGTAGCGCGCAAAACCCCGGCGATCAGCCTCAAGTGCCGGCTGCGGCCCAGGGAAACGTGGCCATGACGGCAAGTCCTGCATGGAGCGCGCAGTACCGAGCATGTGCCGATGCATAAAGAAAAAGTCGATCCCCGAACCGTTGCGGTCCTTGCGCGGGCCACGGGCGTCGCGCTCTTTATCTCGTGGCCCGGGCTGCCAGCCGATACCGCGCAGGGCATTACGCTTGTCTTCAGGGAGCTTGTGCCACTGGTCCCGCGAGGCGTGCCAGAGCTGATGAAACAGGCGGTGCTCGGGCGCAACCAACCACGCCAGCAGCGTCGGGTTCAGGCCGATACGCTCGCGGGCTTCGGGAAAAAGCTGCTTGGTAGCGACAAAACGGTTGTCCCGCTCCAGCAGCGCCAGCGGGCGGTCGAGACTGAGGATCTGCCCGCTAAGGGTGCCGCTACCGGCATTGCCGAAGCTGCCCCAGACTTCGTCCAGGCGCATCTTGAATTCATAGGCCGGCCTGCCGTCTGGCGAGTCGCGGTCAATCAGGCGCCAGTACAGCAGCGCCGCATTGCCTGGCGCCAGGTCGCCGAGCACCTGATAGCGCGGCTCACCCTCTGCGCGCAGTTGCCCGGCCGTATCCAGGTAGCCACGCAGGCCTCGGCCACGCGGCGCAATATCAAGAAACAGCTCCAGGCCGTCGAGGGGCAAGCCTTGCAGCCCGGCATCAGCCCCTTCCAGGCGCAGGCTCCAGACACCCCGCAGGCTGTCCGCCAATTGCTGGCCGGCGGTGTCCGCCAGGTCCACCGTGGCCTCTTCGGGCGTGATGGGGAATTCCTCACGCGTCAACTCACGATGGGCATAAAAGGCCGCAGGTACGGCGGCGCCGGTCAGCGCCAGGCCTGCGATAAACCCTCGTCGAGAAATCGTCATGTTCCTACCTGTGTCAGCCTTGGAGCAGGCTTTATCCAAGCTAGAACGTTTAGCCGGGTGGCAAATTTACTGTAGGCGCCGGCTGCCCGGCGATGGCGGTCTTCCTGTCGATGCATCACTGCCTGACCCACCGCTATCGCCGGCAAGCCGGCTCCTGCAGGTGATCGTTGGCGCGCTTAAATTTCCCTGCCCATCACTCGTTCTTCCCAGATAGCAAAGGCCCCTTGCGCCTGCACCTCAAAGGCGAACCGACTGAGATGGCAATGACAAAACCACGTTCGAAAAAGGCTCTATACATCGGCCTGCCCTTGGCCCTGGCCATTGCTGCCGGCGCAGGCTTTGCCTGGGATCACTGGTTTCGCGGCAATGCCGGCTACCCGCTGGAAGTGATCAAGCAAGCCAATGAACTGCAAGATCGGTTGATCTCGTTCGACAGCCATATCACCGTGCCCCTGGACTTCGGCACCGCAGGCCATGAAGCGGACAAGGACGGCAGCGGCCAGTTCGACCTGGCCAAGGCCAGTCGCGGACGCCTGTCGGGGGCGGCGCTGACGATTTTCGGCTGGCCCGAACTGTGGAACGGCGCCAACGCGCCCCACAAACCGACCGCAGGCTTTGTCGACGAGGCCCGGCATCAGCAAGAGGTGCGCTACAAGATCATCGCCGGTATGGTCCGCGACTTTCCCAACCAGGTCGGCATTGCCTATACCCCCGCCGATTTTCGCCGCCTGCATGGCGAAGGCAAGTTTGCGATTTTTATCAGCATGCTCAACGCCTACCCGCTGGGCAACGACCTGAACCTGCTGGACATGTGGACCGCACGCGGCATGCGCATGTTCGGCTTCAGCTACATCGGCAACAACAGCTGGTCGGACTCTTCGCGCCCACTGCCGTTTTTCAACGATTCACCGGACGCCCTCGGCGGCCTTTCGGATATCGGCAAGCAAGCCGTACAGCGCCTGAACGACCTGGGCGTGATCATCGACGTATCGCAAATGTCGACCACCGCCCTCGAGCAAGTCGCCCAGCTTAGCCGCACCCCCATGGTCGCTTCCCACTCTGCGCCCCGCGCATCGGTGGATATCCCACGCAACCTCAGCGACAAAGAACTGCAACTGATCAAAAACAGCGGCGGCGTGGTGCAAGTGGTGGCCTTCGGCGGTTACCTGCGACCGTTGAGCCAGCCGATCCAGGACAAGCTCAACGCACTGCGCGCGCGTTTCGACCTACCGCCACTGCCCAACCTGGCGATGGCATTGATGCCGGGGGATCCGATCATCGCCGCCTGGCCAGAACAGAAGTTCGGTGAATACGCCAGCGAGCTCTACGCCATTCTCGAAGAGGAACCCAAGGCCAGCCTCAAGGACCTGGGGGATGCCATCGACTACACCGTGCGCAAAATCGGCATCGACCACGTCGGCATTGCCTCGGACTTCAACGAAGGCGGCGGCGTCAAGGGCTGGAACGATGTCAGCGAAGTACGCAACGTGACCGCCGAACTGATCACCCGCGGTTACTCCGAAGCCGATATCGCCAAGCTGTGGGGCGGCAATTTCCTGCGGGTGTGGGAGCAGACGCAAAAATCCGCCAAACCTGGCGTCTTGCCAAGCGAGCCGACGCCATGACCGACCGCCGTACCTTTCTCAAGCAGGCCGGCATCCTCGCCGCCAGCCTGCCGTTGGGGGCCGGCCTTGAGGCCCAGGCAGCCCCCATCCAGGCACCCGCAGACAAATGGACGGGCCTGCGCCACCTGTTCGACCAGGACCCAAGCTACATCCACTTCTCCAACTTCCTGATCACCTCACACCCAAGGCCCGTGCGCGAGGCCATCGAACGGCACCGCGCTGCCATTGACCGCAACCCCGGCCTGACCATGGACTGGGACCTGCAGGAACCCTGGAAACGCGAACGCCAGGTGCGCGAATGGGCAGGTCGTTACCTGCAAACCAAACCCGGCCAGATCGCCCTCACCGGCAGCACCACCGAGGGCTTGGCGATGATCTACGGCGGTATCCATGTACGACCCGACCAGGAGATCCTCACCACCGAGCACGAGCATTTTTCCACCGACAGCATCCTGGGGTTCCGCACCCGGCGCGACGGCACTCAGGTGCGCAAGATCAAGCTGTTCGCCAACGCCAATCTAGTGTCGATCGATGAAGTGCTGGCGGCCATCGAGCGCAATATCCGCCCCAACACTCGGGTGCTGGGTATGACCTGGGTGCAATCGGGCAGCGGCGTGAAGCTGCCGATCGGCGAAATCGGCCAACTGGTCAAACGCCATAACCAGGGGCGCGAAGAAAAAGACCGCATTCTCTACGTGGTCGATGGCGTGCATGGCTTTGGCGTCGAAGACCTGGCCTTCCCGGACATGCACTGCGATTTCTTTATCGCCGGCACCCATAAATGGATGTTCGGCCCACGCGGCACCGGCCTGGTATGCGCCGCGTCAGAGCAGGTGACCACCCTCACCCCCTGCGTGCCGACCTTCTCCGAAGACAGTGATTTCGCCACCTCGTTCTCCCCCGGTGGCTATCACGCCTATGAACACCGCTGGGCGCTGGACGAGGCCTTCAAGCTGCACCTGCAACTGGGCAAGGCCCAGGTTCAGCAGCGTATCCACAGCCTCAACACCTACCTCAAGGACCGCCTGCAAGCGCGACCGAACATCGAGCTGGTCACCCCGTACAACCCGCAGCTCTCAGCCGGCTTCAGCTTCTTTCGGGTCAAGGGCCAGGACAGTGACAAGGTGGCCGCCTACCTGATGCGCAACCGTGTGGTCAGCGACGCAGTGAACCGCGACGTCGGCCCGGTGGTGCGCACCGCACCCGGCTTGCTCAATACCGAAGATGAAGTCGACCGCTTCCTGGTCCTGCTCGACAAAGCCCTCTGACACCCTTTTTTCTTGCCCACGAGACGACTCATGAACGATGAACCGCTCACCCCGACGCTCCTCAAATCCCTGGCCCTGACGGCATTGATGGCCTGCCTGTTGCCGTCCGCCCAAGCCGCGACGCCGCCCAAGCCCGGCACCGTGTTCAAGGACTGCAAAAACTGCCCGGAAATGGTGGTGCTGCCTACCGGCACGTTCAAAATGGGCACCCCGGATGATGAAGTCGGTCGCCAGCCCGATGAAGGGCCGATGCATGACGTGACCTTCGCCAAACCCGTGGCCATCAGCCGCTTCCAGGTGCTGGCCGGCGAATGGGACCGTTACGTACAAGAAACCGGCTACAAGATGCCCGACGGCGACGACCGTCCAGGGCGCAAATGCACGGCCGGCAAACCCACCTACAAGACAAGCCCCAAACATCCGGCAGTGTGCATGGACTTTGCCGAAGCCAATGCCTATGTCGCCTGGCTGTCGAAGAAAACCGGCAAGCAGTACCGCATGGTCAGCGAGTCCCTGCGTGAATACGCCGCCCGTGGCGGCACCTCCGGCCCGTTCCCATTTCCATTCGATGAGGGTAAGGAATACAGCATCGCCAAGCACGCCAATACCTACGGGCCGGCGGATGGTTACAGCTATACCGCCCCGGCCGGCAGCTATGCGCCCAATGCGTTCGGCGTGTATGACATGCATGGCAACGTCTACGAATGGGTCGAAGACTGTGAAAACGACAGCTATGTCGGTGCGCCCAGCGATGGCAGCGCCTGGCTGACCGGGCAGTGCGAAGTGCGGCAGATTCGCGGCAACGACTGGGGCGAAGCGCCGGTGTTTTCCCGCTCCGGCAACCGCAACAGCCTCAACTCCAACGTGCGCGGCGACTGGCTGGGCTTTCGCGTGGCACGGGATCTCTGAGCCTACGCACCTCGGGACGCGGCTAAATCGCGCCCCGCCCGACTCGTCCTCCTACTATCGGCCTGCCAACGGTAAACCTCCGCGCGCAGGCCTTCACTTGCCCACAGCACGTAGCCACGTCGCGATCGAGGTAGTTTCATGACCGCAGCACCGCGCAGCGCCATTCGAGAACTCTTGAGCCTGCTCAAGCCCTATCGGCGGATTGTTATTTCTTCCATCACGCTGGGCATCATCGGCGGCCTTAGCGTCACGGCGCTGCTGGCCACGGTCAACCGCGGCCTGCACAGCGCCGACGGCATGGGCACCGGCGTGGTGCTGGCCTTCGCCGGGCTGTGCCTACTGGCCCTGCTCAGCAGTATCGGCGCCGACATCGGCACCAATTTCGTCGGTCAGAAGGTGATTGCCAAACTGCGCAAGGACCTCGGCGCCAAAGTGCTCGCCGCCCCCATCGAACAGATCGAGCGCTACCGCACTCACCGCCTGATCCCGGTGTTGACCCACGACGTGGACACCATCAGCGACTTCGCCTTCGCCTTCGCCCCGCTGGCGATTTCCACCACGGTGATCCTGGGCTGCCTGGGCTACCTGGCGGTGCTGTCCTGGCCGATCTTCCTGATGACCCTGCTGGCCATCGGCATTGGTTCGGCGGTGCAGTACGTGGCTCAAAGCAAAGGCATCAAAGGGTTCTACGCGGCACGCGACGCCGAAGACAACCTGCAAAAACACTATTCGGCGATTGCCGAGGGTGCCAAGGAACTGCGCATCCACCGCCCACGTCGGCATGCCATGCACACCCGTAATATCCAGGGCACCGCCGACAAAATCTGCGACACCCACATCCGCTCGATCAATATCTTCGTAATTGCCAAGAGCCTGGGCTCGATGCTGTTTTTCGTGGTTATCGGTCTGGCCCTGACCCTGCAACAATTCTGGCCCAGTTCGGACCCGGCGGTGATGAGCGGCTTTGTCCTGGTGCTGCTGTACATGAAAGGTCCGCTGGAAAACCTGATCGGCAACCTGCCGATCATCAGCCGCGCGCAAATTGCCTTCCGCCGCATTGCCGACCTGTCGGAGCGTTTCTCCTCGCCGGAACCACACCTGCTGCTCGATGACGCCGACAAAACCGTGCCCGTGATGAAGCACTTGGAACTGCGCAACGTGCAGTACGCCTTCCCAACGGTCGAAGGCAGCGAGCCGTTCAAGCTCGGGCCGGTCAACCTGAGCATCGAGCCTGGGGAAATTCTGTTTATCGTCGGTGAAAACGGTTGCGGCAAGACCACCCTGATCAAGCTGCTACTGGGCCTGTACACCCCGCAGCAAGGTGAAATCCGTCTCAACGGCCTGCCCGTGGACGCCCTGGGGCTGGATGACTACCGGCAGATGTTCACCACGATTTTTGCCGACTACTTCCTGTTCGACGACCTGGTGCAGAACGACAAGGCCTTGCCCGACGACGCCACTCAATACCTGGAGCGCCTGGAAATCGCCCACAAGGTCAGCGTGCGCGACGGCGCGTTCACCACCACCGACCTGTCCACCGGGCAACGCAAGCGTCTAGCCCTGGTCAACGCCTGGCTCGACGAGCGCCCGGTGCTGGTGTTCGACGAGTGGGCGGCGGACCAGGACCCGACCTTCCGGCGGATTTTCTACACCGAGCTGCTGCCGGACCTCAAGCGCCTGGGCAAGACCATCATCGTCATCTCCCACGACGACCGTTACTTCGACGTCGCCGACCAACTGGTACGCATGCAGGCCGGCCGAGTCATCACTGAAAAAGCCTGCGCCTGACCTCCCCTGTAGCAGCCGGCTTGCCGGCTACTACAACGCTCCCCGCCTGCTATTGCACCTAAATCTCATTGATCGAACTTCGTCTTCCTGACACAGCTTATTTCCTCTGCCGACGGCGACGAGATCGATCATGAACCAATTGAACCAACTTCCCGATGACGACCTGCTGGCCTTGTTGCTGGCCGATGAAGCCGGCGCCGGGCAGTCCATCCAGAGCCTCGCCGGGCGTGATCCGGTGCCGCTGTCGTTCGCCCAGCAGCGTCTGTGGTTCCTGCAACAGTTCGATCCGCAAAGCCATGCCTATAACCTGCCACGGGCGATTGCCATCAAGGGACCGGTGGACGCGTGCGCCCTGGAAGCGGCCCTTAACCAGGTGATCAATCGCCACGATATCCTGCGTACCGCCTTTCGCAACACCGACGGCACGCCCCTACAAGTCATCGACCAGGGCGCACAGCTGAACCTGCTCGAAGAGGACCTGAGCGCCCTGGACAGCGTCCAGCGCGAACAGCAAGTGCAAGATCGCATCCGCCAGCACGCCACCCAGCCCTTCGACCTGAGCCAGGCGCCGCTGATTCGTAGCACCCTGCTCAAGCGCGCCACGCAGGATTATGTGCTGCTGCTCAATATGCATCACATCGTCTCGGACGCCTGGTCCAATCCGATCCTGATGCACGACCTGGCAAGCGCCCTTGGCCAACCAGGCCGGGCCCTGCCGCGCCCGTCCATCCAGTACGCCGACTACGCCCAGTGGCAACGCCAAGACTACCCGCTGACACCGCAACACGCCGCAGCCGCCCAGTATTGGAAGGCCATCCTTGGCAATGATATCCCGGCCCTGACACTGCCTCGCGAGCGCCTGGAAAACCACGCAGGTGCCGGCCATCATGCCCACACCCTGCCTGCATACTTGAACGAGCAGCTCCAGAGCTTTTGCCAGCAACAGGGCCTGACCCCGTTCGTAGTACTGCTCGGCACCTGGCAATTGCTGCTGGGACGCTACAGCGGCCAGACCGACTTCACCGTCGGCGTGCCCAACGCCACACGCAACCAGGCACAGATCCAGGCCCTGGTGGGCTTTTTCGTCAGCAGCCAGGTGTATCGCGCGCGACTGGCACCCGAGCAATCGTGCAGCGCGTTCCTCCAGGCCCTGCGCCAGCAATCCCTCGCCGCCCTGGAACATGCCGACTACCCCATCGAGCTGATCCTCGAAGACCTCCACCTGCAACGCAGCCCCCAGGCCAACCCGCTGTTCCAGACCCTGTTCAACTGGCGCGCCGGCGCCGCGCAGGACGCGCCCCTGCACCTGGGCCCGTTGCAACTGACGTTTATGGACAGCCACCCGTTGCAGGCCAAGTTCGACCTGTCGCTGGACGTGGAGTACAGCCAGCAGCAGATCACCGCACATTTCGACTATGACGCCGGGTGCTTCACCCCGGCGACCATCGCCACTCTGGCCGGGCACTGGCAGAACCTGTTGCAAGCCATGGTTGAGCAACCGCAGGCACTGATCGGCGAGCTTGCGATGCTCAGTGATGAGGAGCGTGAGCGGCAGTTGGGGCAGTGGAATACCACGGCCGTCCACTACCCCAACGCAGCCCCTGTGCATGTGTTGGTCGCGGAGCAAGCCGAACGCCTGCCACATGCCGCCGCTGTGGTGCTCGGCGAGCAGCAGTTGACCCTGGATCAGCTCAACCGTCGCGCCAACCAACTGGCTCACAAGCTGCTGGAGCTGGGCGTTGGCCCCAACGTCTGCGTGGGCCTGGGCCTTGAGCGCAGCCTGGAAATGGTCATCGCCCTGCTGGCCGTGCTCAAGGCAGGCGGCGCCTATGTACCGCTGGACCCGGCCTACCCCGCTGACCGCCTGGCCTACATGATCAACGACAGCGGCATCGGCCTGCTGCTGACCCAAAGCAGCCTGGCATTGCCCGCCCCGGACAGCCTGCCGTCCCTGTGCCTGGACCAGGACAGCGACTGGCTGGAAGGCTATGACAGCGCCAACCCGCAGCTAACAGTCAGCGCCGATAATCTGGCCTACATGATCTATACCTCTGGCTCCACCGGGCAGCCCAAGGGCGTGCAGGTGCGCCACGGCGCTCTGACCAATCATATGCTGTGGATGCAGGGCGAATTGGGCCTGAACGCTGCGGACCGGGTCTTGCAAAAAACCGCCTTCAGCTTCGACGCCTCGGTGTGGGAGTTCTGGTTGCCCTTGCTCAACGGTGCGCAGTTGGTCCTCGCCTCCCGCGAGTTGTCCGACGATTTGTCAGTGCTGTGGTCGGAAGTAGCCGCCCAGCGCATCAGCGTGCTGCAAATGGCCCCTTCCCTGCTGCAAGCCTTGCTCGTCGACGAACAGGGCGCGCAGATGCAATCCCTGCGCTTGCTGCTGCTGGGCGGCGAAGCCTTGGGTACTCCGCTGGTCGCACAATTGCGCGAACGCTGGAACGGCCGCCTGTGCAACCTTTATGGCCCAACCGAAGCCACTATCGACACCACCTTCTTTGATGTCGCCAGCCTGCCCGAAGGCGCCATCGCCCCTATCGGCCGCCCCCTCGCCAACGTGCGTACCTACCTGCTCGACCACGACCTGCAGCTGTGCCCGGTGGGCACCAGCGCCGAACTGCTGATCGGCGGCGACTCCCTGGCACAGGGCTACCACCAGCGCCCGGGACTGACCGCCGAACGCTTTATTCCCGATCCGTTTGCAGGCAATGGCGCACGCCTGTATCGCAGCGGCGACCTGACGCGCTACCGTGCCGATGGGGTCATCGACTACATCGGGCGTATCGACCATCAGGTAAAAATCCGCGGCCTGCGTATCGAACTGGGAGAGATTGAAGCGCAACTGCTGCAACACAAGGCGGCGCGCGAAGCCGTGGTCATCGCCCACCCAACCCCGGGCGGCGCGCAGTTAGTGGGTTATGTGGTGCCGACGGAACCGGCAACAGACATTAACCGCCAGGACGCCTTGCGCGAGGTCTTAAAAGCCTGGCTCGGCGAACAGCTGCCAGACTATATGGTCCCAGGTCATTTGCTGATCCTGGCGCAACTGCCCCTGACCCCCAACGGCAAACTCGACCGCAAGGCCCTGCCCGCCCCCGACGCGAGCCAGGCCCTGCACGCCTACGTGGCCCCGCAAAACGATCTGCAACAACGCATCGCAGCCATCTGGCAAGACGTGCTCAAACTTGCAAAAATCGGCCTGAACGACAACTTCTTCGAACTGGGCGGCGACTCGATCATCTCCATTCAGGTGGTAAGCCGCGCCCGCCAGGCCGGCATCCACTTCACCCCCAAGGACCTGTTCCAGCACCAGACCATCCAGAGCCTGGCCAGCGTGGCGAAAACCCACGGCCAGGGCCTCGCGATCGATCAAGGTCCGGTCACCGGCAGCGCACCACTGCTGCCGATCCAACACCTGTTCTTCGATACCGAGATCCCCGAGCGCCACCACTGGAATCAATCGGTACTGCTCAAGCCCGCCACGGCCCTGGACCCGCACCTGCTGGAACAGGCCCTCAACGCCCTCATCCAACACCACGACGCCCTGCGCCTGAGCTTCACTCAGGCTGATTCTGGCTGGAACGCCGAATACCGCCCGGCCACGGCGTCGGTGTTGTGGCAGACCCGGATTGAGGACACAACGCAACTGCAATCTTTGGGCGACGAAGCCCAACGCAGCCTCAACCTGCAAGACGGGCCGCTGCTGCGCGCGGTGCTGGTCAGCCTGGGTGACGGTAGCCAGCGCTTGCTGCTGGCGATTCATCACTTGGTGGTGGATGGCGTGTCGTGGCGGATTTTGTTTGATGATTTGCAAACCGTGTACCGGCAAGTGCAAGCGGGCCAGGCGATTGAACTGCCGGAGAAGACCAGTGCGTATAAGACATGGGGAGAAAGGTTGCGGGGCTATGGGCAGAGTGCCGAGTTGCAACAGGAACTGACGTACTGGGAACAGCAACTGGACGCCGCCAGCCACGACCTGCCGCAATCCAACCCTGACGGTAGCCAGCAGCATAGCCGGTCAACGACTGTCGATATCCTATTGAGCAAAACCCTGACCCAACAACTGTTGCAAGTCGCGCCCGCGGCCTATCGCACGCAAATCAATGATCTGCTGCTGACGGCCCTAACCCGTGCAGTCAGCCAATGGACCACGCGCGACAACGTGCTGATCCAACTGGAAAGCCATGGCCGCGAACCCCTGTTCGATGACATTGACCTAACCCGCACCATCGGCTGGTTCACCAGCCTGTACCCGGTCAAGTTGAGCGCCCATCCGGATTTGGGCGAAGCAATCAAACAGGTCAAGGAACAACTGCGGGCCATTCCTGACAAAGGCATTGGATTTGGCGTTCTACGCTATCTGGGTGACGCTCAGACTCGGGAACGCCTGAGCGCATTGCCCGTGCCACGTATTACCTTCAACTACCTGGGCCAGTTCGACGGTAGCTTCGACAGTGCCGAAGGCGCGCTGTTTGTGCCTACTGGCGAGGAGCGTGGTGCCGAAAAAAGCAGCGAAACGCCTTTGGGCAACTGGCTGACCATCAATAGCCAGGTCTATGGCAGCCAGTTGAGCATGAGCTGGACGTTCAGCGACGACGTCTTCCCTGTTGAAGTCATCCAGAACCTCGCCAACAACTGCCTGCATGCGCTCGAGCAACTGATCGGCTATTGCTGCGATACCGATCACCAAGGTGCAACACCCTCTGACTTCCCATTGGCTGGGTTGAGCCAGGCACAACTGGACACACTGAGCATCCCGGTCCAGCAGATCGAAGACATTTACCCGTTGTCGCCGATGCAGGAAGGCTTGCTGGTGCACACGTTACTGGAAAAAAACTCCGGCATTTACTTCATGCAAGAGTGCTACACCATCAAGGAAACGCTGGACTATCCGCGCTTCGAGGCGGCCTGGCAGCAGGTGGTAAAACGCTATGAAGCGATTCGGGCGTCATTCCTGTGGAATACCGGCGGCACGCTGCTGCAAGTCATCCACAAAAACAGCAACGTGCAGGTCGAACGGCTGGACTTGAGCCATGTGCCGATGGACCGGGTACAAGCACAGATCGAACACTTGCTCAAGGTAGAGCGGGAAGCCGGCTTCGATCTAGCCTTGCAGCCTCCGATCCGCTTCAAGCTGATCCTGCTGGCCGACCACTCCCACCGGTTTGTCATGAGCA
Organism: Pseudomonas sp. WS 5411; assembly: GCF_012985595.1. Taxonomy (NCBI): domain Bacteria; kingdom Pseudomonadati; phylum Pseudomonadota; class Gammaproteobacteria; order Pseudomonadales; family Pseudomonadaceae; genus Pseudomonas; species Pseudomonas sp. WS 5411. Next base: position 4,766 of record NZ_JAARMC010000018.1, on the reverse strand, counting down.
ACCACCATATCCTGCTAGATGCCTGGTGCCGCTCGTTGCTGATGTCGGACTTCTTCGAGATCTACCACGCCATGTTGGCGGGTAAACCCTGTGAGCTGGCCACGCCCTACCGCTTCCGCGACTTTATCCAGTGGTTGCAACAACAGGATCGCACCGCCGCCACGACGTTCTGGAAAGATCAACTGGAGGGCCTGGAGCACACCACCTCACTCCCGGTGGATCATCCGCAAGTGCCTGCGCACTCGGTGTCGGTGATTGGCGACAACTACACCTGGCTCAGCCAGCAAGACAGCACCGCACTGCAAGAGGTCGCGACGCGCCACCACCTCACGCTCAACACCTTCGTCCAGGCTGCCTGGGCCTTGACCCTGCATAACCACAGTCGCTCGCGGGACGTAGTGTTCGGTGTTACGGTTTCCGGTCGCCCAGCGCATATTCCCGAGATGCAAAATACCGTAGGGCTGTTTATCAACAGCGTACCGTTGCGGGTCGCTATCCCCACCCCGGACAGTCAACTCAGCACCCTCGCCTGGCTGCAAACCATCCTGCACAAGAACGTGTCACTGCGTGAATATGACTATCTGCCCCTGGTCAACATTCAGGAGTGTAGCCAGATCCTCAAAGGCCAGCCGCTGTTCAACAGCCTCTTCGTCTACGAAAACGCGCCGATGGAAGACTCCGTCGGCCAGGACGCTCAGGACATGGGCGTAATCTCCGAATCTTCGCGGACCCACACTAATTATCCGGTGACCGTGGTGGTCTACCCAAGCGACAAGATTGGCCTGCATCTGTCATACGACACCCGCTTTTTCGAGCAGTCGACCATGGACAGCTTGCTCGAAGAGTTCAAGCAATGGCTGATCGCCCTACGTCATCACCTGCACCAACCGTTGGCCCAGATCACTCTGGTGGCTCCGGAACGTCTAAGTGAGTGGGCCCTTGAACACAATCAATCGCAGGTGCCCCACGATCTGCAGCGCTCATTTGTCGAGCAGTTCGAACAGCACGTCGATGCCAGCCCGCAACGCGTGGCAGCGGTTTGCCAGGACCGTGCCTGGACCTACGAGCAACTCGACCATGAGGCGAACATCCTCGGCCATCGCTTGATCGAGCGCGGCGTGGGCCTGGACCAACCCGTGGCCCTGCTGGCCGACCGCGACCTGGAGCTGCTGGCAATGATTGTCGGCACCTTCAAGGCCGGCGCAGGATATCTTCCGTTGGACCCAAGCCATCCTGGCGAACGGATCAAGAGCGTCCTGCGCCTTAGCAAGACGCCACTATTGGTCTGCACGGCCAAGTACCGCGAGCAGGCCCAGATGCTGCTTGGCGAACTGGCCATCAGCGCCCCCGAACATAGCGTGGGCCTGCTGGTCTGGGAAGATCTGCCGCCTGATTTGGCCAACCGGCAACGCCCAGGACGCTACAGCGGCCCGAACAACCTGGCTTATGTGATTTTCACTTCAGGCTCCACCGGGCAGCCCAAGGGGGTCATGGTGGAACAGGCCGGCATGCTCAACAATCAGTTGAGCAAAGTGCCTTACCTGCAACTGACCGAGCAGGACATCATCGCGCAGACCGCTTCCCAGTCGTTCGATATTTCTGTCTGGCAGTTCCTCACCGCACTGCTGTGCGGCGCCAAGGTATGTATTTTTGCCGACGACATTTCGAAGAACCCTCAGGCTCTGCTCAAGCACGTTGAAGAACAACGTATTACCGTGCTGGAAATTGTCCCGGCGCTGATCCAGGCGCTGCTAATCGAACAACACAGCGACCTTCCCGACCTGCGCTGGCTACTACCAACGGGCGAAGCGCTGCCGGCAGAAACTGCCGCCGACTGGCTGGCACGCTACCCGGCCATCAAGCTGGTCAACGCCTACGGGCCGGCTGAGTGTTCTGATGATGTGGCGTTCTACAACATCGACCCGGCCTCGACTCAACGCACCTACATCCCGATCGGTTACCCAACCGATAATAATCGTCTGTATGTGCTGGACGACGACCTGTCGCCGATCCCCACCGGGGCAACGGGTGAAATCTGCATTGCCGGCGTCGGCGTAGGGCGCGGCTACTGTGGTGACCCGGTGCGCACCGCCGCCAGCTTTGTGCCCAACCCCTTTGCCCTGATACCGGGCGAGCGGTTGTACAAGAGCGGTGACCTGGCGCGCCGACGCAAGGAAGACGGCGCCCTGGAGTACCTGGGGCGTGTGGACCAGCAGGTAAAAATCCACGGATTCCGTATAGAGCTGGGCGAGATCGAGGCGCAAATCGCGCTGTTCCCCGGGGTTCGTGAAGCGGCCGTACTGGTCGGCGAGAACCCGCTGGGCAAGCAGTTGATTGCCTATCTGACCCTGGAAGAAAGTGACACTCACTCAGGCATCGATGCGCTGCGGGCCTTCCTCAAGGCCCGCCTGCCGGCCTACATGATTCCTGCCCAGGTGCATGTGCTGGAGCAGATGCCACGCAACCCCAACGGCAAGCTCGACCGCAAGGCTCTGGCCTGCGTAGACGTGCAAAGCGAAGCCCAGGAACACCGTGAACCGCAAAGCGGGTTGCAGAGCGACATTGCCGATATCTGGCGAGCAGCGCTGAAAATCCAGCGTATTGGCCTGGATGACAACTTCTTCGCCCTTGGTGGCAATTCGCTGCTGGCCACGCAGGTGACGTCCCGCGTGCACCTGCACCTGGGTATTGAGGTACCACTGGCCACGATTTTCGAAAGTGCCTCGCTGCAAGACTATGCATCCCGTATCGAGCCCGCTGGCGAACAAGCCCCTGATGACTCATTGAATGATCTGTTTGATCTGCTCGATGTGCTGGAGACCCAATAAATGCAAGCCAACGCCCTGAATGACTTGATAGACCGCTTTATCAAGTTGCCAGTTACCCAGCGCAAAACCCTCTATGAGCAAATGAGCGCCAAGGGCATGAGCTTGTCGCGCTTGCCGATCCCACAAACCCGGCATTTCTTTGCGCAAATACCCTTGTCGTTTGCCCAGGAGCGCCAGTGGTTTCTGTGGTTGCTCGATCCTGCCAGCGCCGCCTATAACCTGCCAACCGCACTGCGGTTGCGGGGACCACTGGACGTCGATGCATTGCAACGCAGCTTCGATACCCTGATCGAACGCCACCAAAGCTTGCGCACCCGATTTGTCGAAGAACCTCAAGGCGTGATACAGGTGATCGACCCCCTGAGCGGCCTGTTCCTCGACGTCATTAGCAAGAACGGCGCCACAGATAGTTTTATCAAGGACTTCGTTGAACAGCAGAGCCGTCAACCCTTCGACCTGCGCCGTGATCAGTTACTGCGGGTGAAGTTACTACGCATTTCTGAAGAGGATCATGTCCTGCTGCTGGTCCAGCATCATATTGTCTCCGATGACTGGTCAATGCACATGATGGTCCAGGAACTGGTTCAACTGTATGGTGGCTATTCCCAGGGCCTATCCGTCGAGCTGCAAGCACTGCCGATTCAATACACCGATTATTCGATCTGGCAGCGCCGCTGGATGGAGGCAGGGGAAAGTGAACGCCAGCTGGCTTACTGGAAGGGCCAACTGGGCGGCGAACAGCCGGTCCTGGAGTTGCCCACAGATCGTTCGCGACCTGCCGTGCAGAGCTATCGTGGGGCGAACATCACGGTCACGGTTCCCCCGGCGCTGGCACAAAAACTCAAGCAGCTTGCCCAGCAGAGCAATGTGACACTGTTCATGCTGCTGCTCGCCTCGTTCCAGGCACTTTTGCACCATTACAGCCGTCAGGCCGACATTCGTGTCGGCGTGCCTGTGGCCAATCGCAACCGGGTAGAAACCGAGCGTTTGCTGGGCTTTTTTGTTAACACCCAAGTGCTCAGGGCACGCTTCGATGAACCGCTGTCCTTCAGCGAACTGTTGGCACAGGTCAAGCAAACTGCGCTGCAAGCCCAAGCCCACCAGGACCTGCCCTTCGAGCAACTGGTCGAAGCCTTGCAGCCGGAACGTAACCTGAGCCTCAACCCTTTGTTCCAGGTGATGTTCAACCACCTCAGCGAACACCAGGGCGCCTCAGCCGGCCAGCCGTCATCACCTTCCGCCTTGCACGTCGAGAGTCTGAGCAGAGAACACCATACCGCTCAATTCGACCTGACCCTCAACACCTTTGAATCAGCACAGGGTCTGTCTGCAACGCTGAACTATGCCACCGACCTGTTTGACGCCAGCACCATTGAGCGCTTTGGGAAACATTGGCTGAACTTGCTGGAACACTGCATTGCAGCGCCACAGCAGTCAATCAACAGTATGTCGCTGCTCAGTGATATGGAAAGACAGCAGATCCTACGAGATTGGAACGCCAGCACTGCCGACTACCCTCGCGACAGCGCCATCCACCACCTGATCGAAGCCCAGGCCGCCCGCACCCCGGATGCCGTAGCATTGGTCTTCGACACCCAGTCATTGACCTTTGCCCGACTCAACCAGCAGGCCAACCGCCTGGCCCATCGCCTGATCGCGGCCGGTGTCGGCCCGGATGTACTGGTGGGAATTGCGGTGCAACGCAGCGTTGACCTGGTGGTCGGGCTGCTGGCGATTCTCAAGGCCGGTGGCGCCTATGTGCCGCTGGACCCGGCGTACCCCGAGGAACGCCTGGCCTACATGATGCAAGGCAGCGGCCTGGCCCTGCTGCTGACCCAGGCACCGTTGCTGGCGCGCTTGCCGATCCCGGCCGGGGTCAGTGCCCTGGCCCTGGACCAACCGGATGCGTGGCTCGATGGCTACAGCTGCGAAAACCCG
>NZ_JAARMC010000017.1:0-99397 GCF_012985595.1 Pseudomonas sp. WS 5411 | reverse complement strand
AGGCGCCCCGTTAAACCACGCTGGCCGCAGGCAGGTATTGCGCAGTGGGCACCCCGGCATGGATGCCGGGGTAGCCGCGACACGGCCATGGATGGCCGATCGCGGCGGGCCCACGGAGCAATGCCTGACTGCGGGCATGCCGAGCCTAGGCGAGGCACCGAGTGGTGGGGCAAGAGCGTTTTGCTTACTTTGGCGCTTCTCCAAAGTGAGCCGCCGTCAGGGCGGAACCCTAAGTGGCCGTGACCGCAGCAACGGATATGTACACAAACCCAATAAGCTAAAGAGTTGTGTAGATACCTATGCTCATCGCAGGCAAACCTATTCATAGATCAAAATGTGGGAGCGGTGCGATAGCGATCTCAGGGATTGCGCACCCGCAGGCAACGCCACAAGGCTGCAACCATCAACACACTGACCAGCGCCCAACCCAGGGCCTGCTGGTTCATCAAGCCTTCGCGGTACAGCTGCGGTGCAATGCCGGCGCCGATGATGAAGGTCAGCAGGGCCATTTCCCGGCGTGGCCCCCTGACCGGGCGCAGCAGGTAGACCAGCGCCGGCAGCAGCAGGGCGGCAGTGGGGAAGCTGCGGTAGCGTGGGTCGAACACCAGTGCCAGCATCATTACCGCCGTGGCGAACCCTGCGAATGCAATCAACCAGCCAGCGCGCTGCTCCAGCCAGGCGTAGGCCCGTGCGCGCCGACCCTGGCGAGCGCTCAAGGCCAGGGCCCCATGGGCCAGCACCAACAGGTTCAGGGCCAGCAACAGCCCGGCCCAGATCCATTCATCAGTGAAGCGCGCGGTCACTCGGGTCAGTTCGGCCCAGCTGCCAATCGAGCCCGCCGCCACCGCGCCCAGCAATGGCAGCAACAACGCGGCGCGGGTACTGCGCACACGCCCGCCGAGCACCAGGGTGCCCAGTAGGATCAGCCCGCCAACGCCCAGCCACAGCGGCCAGTACGGCACATTGGTGACCGGGCCGGCCAGGATGCCCTTGTCCTGGCGATCGGCATCAAACAGCCCCCAGTAACCGCCGACCGCCCCTTCGCTGGCGCGTTTCCACGGCTGGTCAAAGGCTTCGATCAGGTTGTAATGCCAGCCATTGGCTTCGGCCATGGCGACAAAACCGCGAATGAACTTGGCTTCGTTGACCCGGCTCGGCACTGCGGTTTCCCGCTGGCGGCCTTCGCTGGGCCAGCCGGTTTCGCCAATCATCACGTCCTTGGGGGCGAAGCGGTTGCCGAAGGTCTGGCGAATATCGCCGACATGGCGCAGGGCCTGGTCGATCCCCGCCGGGTCATCTTCCCAATACGGCAACAAGTGAATGGTCAGGAAATCCACCGCCGGGGCAATTTCCGGGTGTTGCAGCCAGAACTCCCAGACATCGGCATAGGTGACCGGCTGCTGGATCTGGCTTTTGACCTTTTCGATCAGCTTCACCAACTGCGTGGCGGTGATTTCCTTGCGCAACAGGGCTTCGTTGCCGACGATCACCGACGTGACCACGTCAGGGTTGGCATTGGCCGAGGCGATCAGCAGGTCGACCTCCTTGGCGTTGTCCACCGGGTTGCTGTTGATCCAGGCACCGATCATCAACTTCAGGCCGTGTTTGCGCGCCAGGTCCGGCAGGGCTTCGAGGCCGGTCATGGAGTAGGTGCGGATGCACTCAAAGCGCGTGGCCAGCAATGCCAGGTCGGCGTCCATGCGCTCGGGGCGCAGTTTGAACGGCTGGTCGAACGGTGACTGGTCCTTGTCGAAGGGCGTGTAGGACGCGCATTGCAACTTGTGGCTGGCGCTGGCGACGTCCGGCAGCACAACTGGCTGGCCGAGGCCATACCAGTAGCCGCCCAGCGCGAACAGGCCGAGCAGCAAGGCAAATACATAAGGCATGAAGGGGAAGCGGGCAGTCGCGGTCATGGTCAGGCCGTGTGGGAACAAAGCCGCGCATCTTACCTGCATTTGCCGGTTTTCAGGGGGACCGCATAATTTTGACATGCAAAGTTCGGGCGGGATTTTGACGCTGCGTCCTAGGAATTTTCCTGCTGGCGTTGTGATGTCGTTTCTTGCTCCGCTGAGGTCGTAGTCAGAGCAGGTCCACAGGTTCAGCAGGTTGATGATCGAACGGCACCACATGACAACAGGTTGACGTCGCTCGGCATCCGTCGGGCGCAGCACTTTCGGGGAAGCACTATGAAGATGCGACGACTCTTGGGCGCAGCTGCCACCTTGGTAGTTGCGATGAGTTCCACACTGGCCAGCGCCGACAGCAAGACCCTGAGCCTCGGTTATGTGGACGGCTGGTCGGACAGTGTCGCCACCACCCACGTGGCGGCTGAAGTGATCAAGCAAAAACTCGGCTATGACGTGAAACTGCAGGCGGTTGCCACCGGGATCATGTGGCAGGGCGTGGCCACTGGCAAACTGGACGCCATGCTTTCGGCCTGGCTGCCGGTCACCCACGGCGAGTATTGGACCAAGAACAAGGACAAAGTGGTCGACTACGGCCCCAACTTCAAGGATGCGAAGATCGGTTTGATCGTGCCGGAGTACGTCAAGGCCAAGTCCATCGAGGACTTGAAGACCGACACCACCTTCAAGAACAAGATCGTTGGCATTGATGCCGGTTCGGGCGTGATGCTCAAGACTGACGAAGCCATCAAGCAATATGGCCTGGACTATAAGCTGCAGGCCAGTTCCGGGGCGGCAATGATCGCTGAGTTGACCCGTGCCGAAGACAAGCAGGATTCCATTGCGGTGACCGGCTGGGTGCCACACTGGATGTTCGCCAAGTGGAAGCTGCGTTTCCTTGACGATCCAAAAGGCATCTATGGCGCCGCCGAGACGGTCAATAGCATCGGCAGCAAGGGCCTGGAAAAGAAAGCCCCGGAAGTCGCGGCGTTCCTGAAGAAATTCCAGTGGGCCTCCAAGGATGAAATCGGCGAAGTAATGCTCGCTATCCAGGAAGGTGCCAAGCCAGATGCGGCGGCCAAGGATTGGGTGGCCAAGCACCCTGAGCGTGTGGCTGAGTGGACCGCTCCTTGATCCCCTGAAAAGTATTGGTGGTGTGCCTTGTGTGGGAGCGGGCTTGCCCGCGATTGCGGTGTGTCAGTTGATGGATACCTGACTGATTCACCGCCTTCGCGGGCAAGCCTGCTCTCACATAAGCTCACTCCCGCAATTGTTTCTGTCACCTCCCAAACCCTCGCTACACTGGTTCTAAGACTAAGGTCGTCTGGAACCTCTCCCGCAGCCGCATACAGTGGATATGTTCCAATAATAAAAAAGCTGTGCTGCGAGGATAAAAACAATGAACGACAGCATTTACCTCTCGATTCAAAACAGCCCGCGCTTCAAGGAGCTGGTGAGAAAAAGGGAAAGGTTCGCCTGGATTCTCTCGGCGATCATGCTCGGGCTGTATTCCGGATTCATCCTGTTGATTGCTTATGGGCCACAAGTCTTGGGGGCCAAGATCAGCCCTGAGTCGTCCATCACCTGGGGGATCCCGATTGGGGTTGGGCTGATTGTCTCGGCCTTTGTGCTCACAGGCATCTACGTGCGACGCGCCAATGGCGAATTCGACGACCTGAACAATGCGATTCTCAAGGAGGCTGCGCAATGATCCGTCGTCTATTGGCTGTATTCGGCGCTTCGCTTTTTGCTCCTGCCGTTTGGGCGGCGGACGCATTGACCGGTGAAGTGCACAAGCAACCGTTGAACGTTGCGGCGATCCTGATGTTTGTCGCCTTTGTCGGCGCAACATTGTGCATCACCTACTGGGCGTCCAAGCGTAACAACTCGGCGGCTGACTACTATGCCGCTGGCGGCAAGATCACCGGTTTCCAGAACGGCCTGGCGATTGCCGGCGACTACATGTCGGCGGCGTCCTTCCTGGGGATTTCCGCACTGGTGTTCACCTCTGGCTACGATGGCCTGATCTACTCGATCGGCTTCCTGGTGGGCTGGCCGATCATTCTGTTCCTGATCGCCGAGCGCCTGCGTAACCTGGGCAAGTACACGTTTGCCGACGTAGCGTCCTATCGCCTCGGGCAAACCCAGATCCGCAGCCTGTCGGCTTGTGGTTCGCTGGTGGTGGTGGCGTTCTACCTGATTGCGCAGATGGTCGGCGCCGGCAAGCTGATCCAGTTGCTGTTCGGCCTTGATTACCATGTTGCGGTGATCCTGGTGGGTATCCTGATGTGCCTCTATGTGTTGTTCGGCGGCATGCTGGCGACCACCTGGGTACAGATCATCAAGGCAGTGCTGCTGCTGTCCGGTGCTTCGTTCATGGCACTGATGGTGATGAAGCACGTCAACTTCGACTTCAACCTGCTGTTCTCCGAGGCGATCAAGGTTCACCCTAAAGGTGAGGCGATCATGAGCCCTGGCGGCCTGGTAAAAGACCCGATCTCGGCGTTCTCCCTGGGCCTGGCCCTGATGTTCGGTACAGCTGGCCTGCCACACATCCTGATGCGCTTCTTCACCGTGAGTGACGCTAAAGAAGCCCGCAAGAGCGTGCTGTATGCCACTGGCTTTATCGGCTACTTCTACATCCTGACCTTTATCATCGGCTTCGGCGCGATTCTGCTGGTCAGCACCAACCCGGCGTTCAAGGATGCAGCAGGCGCTCTGTTGGGTGGTAACAACATGGCGGCGGTGCACCTGGCCAACGCGGTGGGCGGCAGTATCTTCCTGGGCTTCATCTCGGCCGTGGCGTTTGCCACCATCCTCGCGGTGGTTGCCGGTTTGACCCTGGCCGGTGCTTCGGCGGTGTCCCATGACCTGTATGCCAGCGTGATCAAGAAAGGCAAGGCCAACGAGAAGGATGAGATTCGCGTGTCGAAGATCACCACCATCGCCCTGGCAGTGCTGGCGATTGGTCTGGGTATCCTGTTTGAAAGCCAGAACATCGCGTTCATGGTCGGCCTGGCGTTCTCCATTGCCGCCAGCTGTAACTTCCCGGTGCTGCTGCTTTCCATGTACTGGAAAAACCTCACCACCCGTGGCGCGATGATTGGTGGCTGGCTGGGTCTGGTCAGTGCGGTTGGCCTGATGGTCCTGGGCCCGACCATCTGGGTCTCGATCCTGCACCATGAAAAAGCAATCTTCCCGTACGAGTACCCGGCGCTGTTCTCGATGATCATCGCGTTCGTGGGTATCTGGTTCTTCTCCATCACCGACAAGTCGGCGGCGGCAGTGAAAGAACGGGCGCTGTACTTCCCGCAGTTTGTGCGTTCGCAGACTGGCCTGGGGGCGAGCGGGGCGGTCAACCACTAAGGTTGTAGCTCAATAAGAAATGCCCCGGTCGAAAGGCCGGGGCATTTTTTTGGCTGGATGATTTGTAGTGTTTGGGGCGGCCTCATCGCAGGCAAGCCCGGCTCCCACAGTTGAATGATGTGCGCCCGGGCGATGCGGTCAGCTGTGGGAGTACCCGGCGCTGTTCTGGATGATCACTGGCTCTTCTCCATCACCGATAAGTCGGTGGCGGCAGTGAAAGCGCTTTCCGCAGTTTGTGCGTTCGCAGACTGGCCTGGGGCGAGCGGGGCGGTCAACCACTTAGGTTGTAGCTCAGTAAGAAATGCCCTGGTCGAAAGGCCGGTTTTTTTTGCCTGGGGTTCTGTGTTGCCTGCGCTATTGCCTTCGCGAGCAAGCCCACAGTTGACCGCGTTCATCCTTTGAAATGCGGTCAACTGTGGGCTTGCTCGCGAAAGCAGTATGTCAGGCAGCACAAACAAAACGGCCTCCACTAAGGGAGGCCGTTCTCAATGCAGCTAAGCAGTTGAATGCTTACTTGCGGTCTTCCAGCTTGGTAATGTCACGCGACTCGTAGCCTGTGTACAGCTGGCGCGGGCGGCCAATCTTGTACGGGCTGGAGAGCATTTCTTTCCAGTGGGAGATCCAGCCCACGGTCCGCGCCAGGGCGAAGATCACGGTGAACATGCTGGTTGGAATGCCGATCGCCTTGAGGATGATCCCCGAGTAGAAGTCGACGTTCGGGTACAGCGAGCGTTCGATGAAGTACGGGTCGGTCAGCGCGATCTCTTCCAGGCGCATGGCCAGTTCGAGTTGCGGATCGTTGTTGATGCCCAGTTCCTTCAACACTTCGTCGCAGGTCTGCTTCATGACGGTGGCGCGCGGGTCGCGGTTCTTGTAGACCCGGTGACCGAAGCCCATCAGCTTGAACGGATCGTTCTTGTCCTTGGCCTTGGCGATGAACTTGTCGATGTTGGACACATCGCCGATTTCATCGAGCATGGTCAATACGGCTTCGTTCGCACCGCCGTGGGCAGGGCCCCACAGTGCAGCGATGCCCGCGGCGATACAGGCGAACGGATTGGCGCCCGAGGAGCCCGCCAGGCGCACGGTGGACGTCGAGGCGTTCTGTTCGTGGTCGGCATGGAGGATGAAGATCCGGTCCATGGCCTTGGCCAGCACCGGGCTGATCGGTTTGATCTCGCACGGGGTGTTGAACATCATGTGCAGGAAGTTTTCCGCGTACGTCAGGTCGTTGCGCGGGTACATCATGGGCTGGCCCATGGAGTACTTGTAAACCATTGCGGCCAGGGTGGGCATCTTGGCAACCAGGCGGATCGCGGAGATTTCGCGATGCTGCGGGTTATTGATGTCCAGGGAGTCGTGATAGAAGGCCGACAGGGCGCCGACTACACCGCACATGACGGCCATTGGGTGGGCGTCGCGACGGAAGCCGTTGAAGAAGGTCTTCAACTGCTCGTGAACCATGGTGTGGTTCTTCACGGTGCTGACAAACTGGGCCTTTTGCTCAGCTGTTGGCAATTCGCCATTTAGCAGCAGGTAGCAGGTTTCCAGGTAGTCCGATTTCTCGGCCAGTTGTTCGATCGGGTAGCCGCGATGTAGCAGAATGCCATTATCGCCGTCGATATAGGTAATCTTCGACTCGCAAGAAGCGGTCGACATGAAGCCTGGGTCGAAAGTGAAACGGCCCGTGGCCGTCAGGCCCCGTACGTCGATAACATCGGGACCAACGGTGCCGGTTAAAATGGGCAGCTCGACGGGGGCTGCGCCCTCGATGATCAACTGCGCTTTTTTGTCAGCCATGTGGCCTCCTATTTATGCTTCAAATCATCAGACAGACCCCCCACGCAGGGCCCGCACCACTATATTGATATAAATCCAGATGTCAATTTGCCTAAAGTCTTGCTCCAGAAGGCTTTAACCGTACTTTTTCCTCGAAATTGCCTGCCGTTTACGCCTTTTATCCCGTCAGCGCAATCAGCTATTAGGGTGAGGAGTGCGCGTTGTCATTAGTAGCCTAACTGTCTATACTCGGCCACCGACCGCCAAGGGCTTTTGGGCTTGCTTTCATTGGGGGTCGCACTCCCTGGGTGGTGCTTACCTGACCAGTGCACTCCCCAACAACTTTGCCCTGATTGTTAGGGGCTCTTCAGTGTGAAAAAAAGCCGTGAATAGCCAACGACCTGTAAACCTAGACCTAAGGACCATCAAACTCCCCATCACCGGCGTTACGTCGTTCCTGCACCGTGTTTCCGGCATCATCCTGTTCCTGGGCTTGGGCATCATGCTTTATGCATTGAGCAAATCCCTGGGTTCCGAGGAAGGATACGCCGAGGTGAAGGCATGCTTGACCAGCCCGCTGGCCAAGTTCGTAGCATGGGGCCTCCTGTCCGCTCTGCTGTATCACCTGGTAGCCGGTGTGCGCCACTTGATCATGGATATGGGCATCGGTGAGACGCTGGAAGGCGGCCGCCTGGGCTCGAAAATCATCATCGCCATTTCCGTGGTGCTGATCGTTCTGGCAGGAGTTTGGATATGGTAACCAGCGTTACGAACCTATCGCGTTCAGGCCTCTATGACTGGATGGCGCAGCGTGTGTCTGCGGTCGTTCTCGCGGCTTATTTCATTTTCCTGATCGGGTACCTCGTTGCAAACCCTGGCATTGGCTACGCCCAATGGCACGGTCTGTTCTCCCACAACGGGATGCGTATCTTCAGTCTGCTCGCCCTTGTGGCCCTGGGCGCTCACGCCTGGGTCGGCATGTGGACCATCGCGACCGACTACCTGACGCCGATGGCGCTGGGCAAGTCCGCGACTGCAGTACGTTTCCTTTTCCAGGCAGTATGCGGCGTCGCGATGTTCGCTTACTTCGTCTGGGGTGTGCAGATTCTCTGGGGTATCTGATTCATGGCTAACATTCCAACGATTTCTTTTGACGCCATCATTATTGGTGGCGGCGGCGCCGGCATGCGCGCTGCACTGCAGCTGGCCCAGGGCGGTCACAAGACTGCCGTGATCACCAAGGTGTTCCCGACCCGTTCCCACACCGTATCGGCCCAGGGTGGCATCACCTGCGCCATCGCTTCTGCGGATCCGAACGATGACTGGCGCTGGCACATGTACGATACCGTCAAGGGTTCCGACTATATCGGCGACCAGGACGCTATCGAGTACATGTGTCAGGAAGGCCCGGCTGCGGTGTTCGAGCTGGACCACATGGGTCTGCCGTTCTCCCGTACCGAACAGGGTCGTATCTACCAGCGTCCATTCGGCGGCCAGTCGAAGGATTACGGCAAAGGCGGCCAGGCTGCCCGTACCTGCGCGGCATCCGACCGTACCGGTCACGCACTGCTGCACACTCTTTATCAGGGCAACCTGAAAGCCGGCACCACGTTCCTGAACGAGTACTACGCGGTTGACCTGGTGAAGAACCAGGACGGCGCATTCGTCGGCGTGATCGCTATCTGCATCGAAACCGGTGAAACCACCTACATCCGCGCCAAGGCTACCGTGCTGGCGACGGGCGGTGCAGGTCGTATCTACGCTTCGACCACCAACGCCCTGATCAACACCGGTGACGGCGTTGGCATGGCCCTGCGTGCAGGCGTGCCGGTACAAGACATCGAAATGTGGCAGTTCCACCCAACCGGCATCGCCGGCGCCGGTGTACTGGTTACAGAAGGTTGCCGTGGTGAAGGCGGTTACCTGATCAACAAGCACGGCGAGCGTTTCATGGAGCGTTATGCTCCGAACGCCAAGGACCTTGCTGGTCGTGACGTGGTTGCCCGTTCGATGGTTAAAGAAATCATCGCCGGCAACGGTTGCGGCCCGAACGGCGACCACGTGATGCTGAAGCTCGATCACCTGGGCGAAGAAGTGCTGCACAGCCGCCTGCCAGGTATCTGCGAACTGTCCAAGACCTTCGCACACGTTGACCCGGTGGTTGCTCCAGTACCAGTGGTTCCAACTTGCCACTATATGATGGGCGGCGTGCCGACCAACATTCATGGCCAGGCGATCACCCAGAACGCCGAAGGCGTGGACGAGATCATTCATGGTCTGTTCGCGGTAGGCGAAGTGGCTTGCGTATCGGTTCACGGTGCCAACCGTCTGGGCGGCAACTCGCTGCTCGACCTGGTGGTATTCGGCCGCGCTGCCGGCCTGCACCTGGAAAAAGCCCTGACCGACGGCATCGAATACGATGACGCGACCGACGCCAACATCGAGGCTGCCCTGGCACGCCTGAATGCTCTGAACGAGCGTACTGATGGCGAAGACGTAGCAACCCTGCGTCGCGAGCTGCAAAGCTGCATGCAGAACTACTTCGGTGTATTCCGTACTGGCGAATACATGCAGAAGGGTATTACCCAGCTGGCAGACCTGCGCAAGCGGATTGCCAACGTCAAGATCAACGATAAGAGCCAGGCGTTCAACACCGCTCGTATCGAAGCCCTTGAACTGCAAAACCTGCTGGAAGTGGCTGAAGCGACTGCGATTGCCGCCGAGGTTCGTAAAGAATCCCGTGGTGCTCACGCTCGTGAAGACTTTGAAGATCGCGATGACGAAAACTGGTTGTGCCACACCCTGTACTTCCCGGGTGACAAGCGCGTAACCAAGCGTGCCGTGAACTTCTCGCCGAAGACGGTTCCGACGTTTGAACCGAAGATTCGGACTTACTAAGGGTGGCTGCCATGTTGAAAGTCAGTGTTTATCGCTACAACCCTGATCAGGACGCTGCGCCGTTCATGCAGGAATTTGAGGTCGATACCGGTGGTAAAGACCTGATGGTGCTGGATGTGCTGGCCCTGATCAAAGAGCAGGACGAAGGTTTCTCCTATCGTCGCTCTTGCCGTGAAGGTGTCTGCGGTTCCGACGGCATGAACATCAACGGCAAAAACGGCCTGGCTTGCGTCACGCCGCTGTCGGCCGTGGTCAAGAAGAACAAGCTTGTTGTACGTCCACTGCCAGGTTTGCCGGTTATCCGTGACCTGGTCGTCGATATGAGCATCTTCTACAAGCAATACGAAAAGGTTAAGCCATTCCTGCAGAACGACACGCCGGCTCCGGCCATCGAGCGTCTGCAGTCCCCGGAAGAGCGCGAAAAGCTCGACGGTCTGTACGAGTGCATCTTGTGCGCTTGCTGCTCGACCTCTTGCCCGTCCTTCTGGTGGAACCCGGACAAGTTCCTGGGTCCAGCTGCACTGCTGCAAGCTTATCGCTTCCTGGCAGACAGCCGTGACACCAAGACGGCCGAGCGTCTGGCTTCACTGGATGACCCGTTCAGCGTATTCCGCTGCCGCGGGATCATGAACTGCGTCAACGTATGTCCCAAAGGCCTGAACCCGACTAAGGCCATTGGTCACATCCGTAACATGCTGCTGCAAAGCGGCGTGTAAGACGTTGTAGTAAAAGCAGGACCGTTGTGCCCGTAAATGCTACGGCGCAGGCTTCAACCGGCGCCGTAGTTTTAACTTGAGCAGCGACTTACAAAGCCGCGGCTCTTATTTTGAAGAAATGAGACAAGCAGGGGCATTCGGGTTGGTACCCGAACTATCAGCGTGATCCTAAGTGGCTTGTTTTGGTCGCTGCACTTGGCCTTTTGCAAGCAAACTCGGTGTTTTCGCCGGTGGTGTCCCCAAATCGAGGGTGACCAAGCATGCAAGAAAGCGTGATGCAGCGCATGTGGAACAGCGGCTATCTTTCAGGTGGTAACGCTGCCTATGTGGAAGAGCTTTATGAGCTCTACCTGCACGACCCTAACGCTGTGCCAGAAGAATGGCGCACCAAATTTCAGACGTTGTCTTCAGACGGCAACGCTGCCACCGATGTATCGCATGCAACAATTCGCGATCAATTTGTGCTGCTGGCAAAGAACCAGCGCCGCGCCCAGCCGGTTTCCGCCGGAAGCGTGAGCAGTGAGCACGAGAAGAAGCAAGTTGAAGTATTGCGACTGATCCAGGCCTACCGTATGCGTGGCCACCAGGCAGCCCAGCTTGATCCGCTGGGGCTGTGGCAGCGTCCTGCACCTGCGGACCTGTCGATCAATCACTACGGCTTGACCAATGCCGATCTTGATACGACCTTCCGTGCCGGCGACCTGTTCATCGGCAAAGAGGAAGCGAGCCTACGCGAAATTCACGAAGCGTTGCAGCAGACATATTGCCGCACCATCGGCGCTGAATTTACGCACATCACCGATTCCGAGCAGCGCCACTGGTTCCAGCATCGCCTGGAAGGCGTGCGTGGCCGTCCGGTGCTGTCCGCCGATGTGCGCAGCCACCTGCTTGAGCGCGTCACCGCTGCCGAAGGCCTTGAAAAGTACCTGGGCACCAAATACCCAGGCACCAAGCGTTTCGGCCTGGAAGGTGGCGAGAGCCTGATTCCGATGCTTGACGAGATGATCCAGCGTTCCGGTTCCTACGGCACCAAGGAAATCGTGATCGGCATGGCTCACCGTGGTCGCCTGAACGTGTTGGTCAACACCTTCGGCAAGAACCCGCGCGAGCTGTTCGACGAGTTCGAAGGCAAGAAGAAGGTCGAGCTGGGTTCCGGTGACGTTAAATACCACCAGGGCTTCTCGTCCAACGTGATGACCACCGGCGGTGAAGTTCACCTGGCCATGGCGTTCAACCCGTCCCACCTGGAAATCGTTTCTCCAGTGGTCGAGGGTTCGGTGCGTGCTCGTCAGGATCGTCGCAACGACTCCACCGGTGAGAAGGTTCTGCCGATTTCCATCCACGGTGACGCGGCATTCGCCGGTCAAGGCGTGGTCCTGGAAACGTTCCAGATGTCGCAGACTCGCGGCTTCAAGACCGGCGGCACGGTTCACATCGTTATCAACAACCAGGTTGGTTTCACCATCAGCAACCCGCTGGACGCACGCTCTACCGAGTACGCGACCGACGTTGCCAAGATGATCCAGGCGCCGATTCTCCATGTGAATGGGGATGATCCGGAAGCCGTATTGTTCGTGACCCAACTGGCCATTGACTACCGCATGCAGTTCAAGCGTGACGTGGTCATCGACCTGGTTTGCTACCGCCGTCGCGGTCACAACGAAGCGGATGAGCCTAGCGGCACCCAACCGTTGATGTACCAGCAGATCACCAAGCAGCGCACCACCCGTGAGCTGTACGCCGAAAGCCTGACCAAGGCCGGTGTATTGGATGACGCGCGTGTTCAGGCGAAAATCGACGAATACCGCAACGCCCTGGACAATGGTCTGCATGTAGTAAAAAGCCTGGTCAAAGAGCCGAACAAAGAGCTGTTCGTGGACTGGCGTCCGTACCTGGGCCACGCCTGGACTGCACGTCATGACACTTCGTTCGATCTGAAAACCCTGCAGGAACTGTCCGCCAAGCTGCTGGAAATTCCAGACGGCTTCGTCGTACAGCGCCAGGTTGCGAAGATCTACGAAGACCGTCAGAAGATGCAAGCCGGCGGCCTGCCGATCAACTGGGGTTACGCTGAAACCATGGCGTACGCGACCCTGGCGTTCGAAGGTCACCCGATCCGCATGACCGGCCAGGACATCGGCCGCGGTACGTTCTCGCACCGTCACGCGGTATTGCACAACCAGAAAGACGCGGGCACCTACATCCCGTTGCAGAACCTGTATGAAGGCCAGCCACGTTTCGACCTGTACGATTCGTTCCTGTCCGAGGAAGCCGTTCTGGCGTTCGAATACGGTTACTCGACCACCACGCCAAACGCGCTGGTGATCTGGGAAGCCCAGTTCGGCGACTTCGCCAACGGTGCCCAGGTGGTTATCGACCAGTTCATCACCAGCGGCGAGCACAAGTGGGGCCGTCTGTGCGGTCTGACCATGTTGCTGCCACACGGTTATGAAGGTCAGGGTCCGGAGCACTCCTCGGCCCGTCTGGAGCGTTACCTGCAATTGTGCGCTGAGCACAACATCCAGGTGTGCGTGCCGACTACCCCGGCCCAGATCTACCACTTGCTGCGTCGCCAGGTGATCCGCCCGCTGCGCAAGCCGCTGGTAGTGCTGACTCCGAAATCGCTGTTGCGTCACAAATTGGCCATCTCGACCCTGGAAGATCTGGCCGACGGTTCGTTCCAGACCGTTATTTCGGAAATCGACACCCTGGACGCAGCCAAGGTCACTCGCCTGATCCTGTGCAGCGGCAAGGTTTACTACGACTTGCTGGAAAAACGTCGTGCCGAAGGCCGCGAAGACATCGCCATCGTGCGTATCGAGCAGCTTTACCCGTTCCCGGAAGACGACCTGATGGAGGCCATCGCGCCTTACACCAACCTCACCCACGTGGTGTGGTGTCAGGAAGAACCGATGAACCAGGGCGCGTGGTACAGCAGCCAGCATCATCTGCGTCGCAGCATCGGTAACCACAACAAGGCCCTGAGCCTGGAGTATGCCGGCCGTGATGCTTCTGCTGCACCTGCGTGTGGTTATGCGTCGATGCACGCCGAGCAGCAGGAAAAACTGCTGCAAGATGCTTTCACTGTTTAACGCCTTCGCGCTGACTGAAACCGAATTTTAAGGACCCACAGATAATGGCTATCGAAATCAAAGCCCCGTCATTCCCGGAATCGGTTGCCGATGGCACCGTTGCCACCTGGCACAAGAAACCAGGCGAGGCCGTCAAGCGTGACGACCTGATCGTCGACATCGAGACCGACAAGGTTGTTCTGGAAGTGTTGGCCGAAGCCGACGGCGTCCTGGGCGCCATCGTTGCCGAAGAAGGCGCTACCGTCCTGTCCAACCAGGTACTGGGTTCGATCGAAGAGGGCAGTGCTGCTGCCGCTGCTCCAGCCGCCGCTGCTGCTCCGGCTGCCGCACCTGCTGCTGCCGCTCCGGCTGCGGGTGGTGAAGATCCAATCGCTGCACCGGCTGCGCGTCAGCTGGCTGAAGAAAACGGCATCAACCTAGCTTCCATCAAAGGCACCGGCAAAGACGGCCGTGTGACCAAGGAAGATGTGGTTGCTGCTGTCGAAGCCAAGAAAAACGCTCCGGCTGCCGCACCTGCCAAGGCTGCTGCTCCAGCTGCCGCTGCGCCTGTATTCGCTGCTGGCGACCGCACCGAGAAGCGCGTACCGATGACTCGCGTACGTGCCACCGTGGCCAAGCGCCTGGTTGAAGCACAGTCGAACATGGCCATGCTGACCACGTTCAACGAAGTCGACATGACTGAAGTCATGGCCCTGCGTTCGAAGTACAAGGACCTGTTCGAGAAGTCCCACAATGGCGTGCGCCTGGGCTTCATGTCGTTCTTCGTGAAAGCGGCCACCGAAGCCCTGAAACGCTTCCCGGCAGTCAACGCTTCCATCGACGGCGGCGACATCGTCTACCACGGCTACGCTGACATCGGCGTTGCCGTGTCCAGCGACCGTGGCCTGGTAGTACCGGTCCTGCGTAACGCCGAACTGATGAGCCTGGCTGAAATCGAAGGCGGCATCGCCGGCTTCGGCAAGAAAGCCCGTGACGGCAAGCTGACCATCGACGAGATGACCGGCGGTACCTTCACCATCACCAACGGTGGTACCTTCGGTTCGATGATGTCGACCCCGATCGTCAACCCGCCACAAGCTGCGATCCTGGGCATGCACAACATCATCCAGCGTCCGATGGCCATCAACGGCCAGGTCGTGATCCGTCCGATGATGTACCTGGCACTGTCCTACGATCACCGCCTGATCGACGGTAAAGAAGCCGTGACGTTCCTGGTGACCATCAAGAATCTGCTGGAAGACCCGGCTCGCTTGCTCCTGGATATCTGATAGAAGCAGCTTCGGGTTGCGAGCTGCAAGCTGCCGGAATGAGCAGCTTGGCTCGCAACTTGAGGCTTGAAGCTTGTCGCTAAAATAGAGGATCTATTTTCATGTCTCAGAAATTTGACGTTGTAGTGATTGGTGCGGGCCCTGGCGGCTACGTGGCCGCCATCAAGGCCGCTCAACTGGGCCTCTCGACTGCTTGCATCGAAAAATACACCGACAAGGAAGGCAAACTGGCCCTGGGCGGTACCTGCCTGAACGTCGGTTGCATTCCTTCCAAGGCGCTGCTGGACAGCTCCTGGAAATTCCACGAAGCCCAGGACGGTTTTGCCATCCACGGCATCAACCACGCTGGCGTGACCATGGACGTGCCAGCAATGGTCGGCCGCAAGGCCAACATCGTCAAAGGCCTGACCTCTGGCGTTGCTACCCTGTTCAAGGCCAATGGCGTCACTTCCCTGCAAGGTCACGGCAAACTGCTGGCCGGCAAGAAAGTTGAAATCACCAAGCCAGACGGTTCGACTGAAATCATCGAAGCCGAAAACGTGATCCTGGC
Organism: Pseudomonas sp. WS 5411; assembly: GCF_012985595.1. NCBI lineage: Bacteria > Pseudomonadati > Pseudomonadota > Gammaproteobacteria > Pseudomonadales > Pseudomonadaceae > Pseudomonas > Pseudomonas sp. WS 5411. The sequence goes on along the minus strand of NZ_JAARMC010000017.1, from coordinate 83,824 downwards.
TCCAGGTTCGCGTCCAATCGACATTCCGCCTGCTCCTGTTGATCAGAACGTGATCGTCGATTCGACCGGCGCCCTGGAATTCCAAGCGGTACCAAAACGCCTGGGCGTGATCGGCGCTGGCGTGATCGGCCTGGAACTGGGTTCGGTGTGGTCCCGTCTGGGTTCGCAAGTGACCGTGCTGGAAGCCCTGGACACGTTCCTGCTGGCTGCCGACACCGCAGTGTCCAAAGAAGCGCTGAAAACCCTGACCAAACAAGGTCTGGACATCAAGCTGGGCGCTCGCGTGACCGGTTCGAAAGTCAACGGCGAAGAAGTTGTCGTAACCTACACCGACAAGGATGGCGAACAGACCATCACTTTCGACAAGCTGATCGTTGCCGTTGGTCGCCGTCCAGTGACCACTGATCTGCTGGCAGCTGACAGCGGCGTGACCATCGACGAGCGTGGCTTTGTCCATGTTGACGATCACTGCGCTACCACCGTACCTGGCGTCTACGCCATCGGCGACGTGGTTCGCGGCATGATGCTCGCGCACAAGGCTTCCGAAGAAGGCATCATGGTGGTTGAGCGCATCAAGGGTCACAAGACCCAGATGAACTACGACCTGATCCCTTCGGTCATCTACACCCACCCGGAAATTGCATGGGTTGGTAAGAACGAACAGCAGTTGAAAGCTGAAGGCGTTGAAGTTAACGTCGGCACCTTCCCGTTTGCCGCTTCTGGCCGTGCCATGGCAGCGAACGACACTGGCGGCTTTGTCAAAGTCATCGCTGATGCCAAGACTGACCGCGTACTGGGTGTCCACGTGATTGGCCCAGGCGCAGCAGAGCTGGTTCAGCAGGGCGCTATCGGTATGGAATTCGGCACCAGCGCCGAAGACATCGGCATGATGGTTTTCTCCCATCCGACCCTGTCTGAAGCGCTGCACGAAGCCGCGTTGGCAGTGAATGGCCATGCCATCCACATTGCCAACAAGAAGAAGCGCTAAGCGAGATAATAAGAAACCACGGCGGTTGCCCGTCGTGAGCCTTGCGCGCAAGACTCACCGCGGAATATCCGCTGGACGCAGTCTTGCGCAGCTTTGCCGGTCTTAGGGCGGTGGAGCTGGGCAAGCAGCAGTCACAGGTGGCGCGGCACTCATAATGAGCGCAGCGCCGAATGCGCAGTACCTAACGAAGACGGTAAAAAGCATGAATCTTCACGAGTATCAGGGTAAGCAGCTGTTCGCTGAGTACGGCCTGCCAGTTTCCAAGGGCTACGCAGTAGACACCCCGGAAGCAGCAGCAGAAGCTTGCGACAAAATCGGCGGTACTGAATGGGTTGTCAAAGCCCAGGTCCACGCTGGTGGTCGCGGTAAAGCGGGCGGCGTTAAGCTGGTTCGCAGCAAAGAAGACGCCAAGGCCTTCGCACAGCAGTGGCTGGGCAAGCGTCTGGTGACTTACCAGACTGACGCCAATGGCCAGCCAGTCACCAAGATCCTGGTTGAATCGTGCACTGATATCGCTAAAGAGCTGTACCTGGGCGCTGTCGTTGACCGTTCGAGCCGTCGCATCGTGTTCATGGCTTCCACCGAAGGTGGCGTGGACATTGAGAAGATCGCTCACGAAACCCCAGAAAAAATTCTGAAAGCCACTATCGATCCACTGGTTGGCGCTCAGCCATTCCAGGGTCGCGAGCTGGCTTTCCAGCTGGGTCTGGAAGGCAAGCAAGTTGCCCAGTTCGCCAAGATCTTCGTAGGTCTGGCCAAACTGTTCCAGGATCACGATCTGGCCCTGCTGGAAGTGAACCCGCTGGTGATCAAGGCTGACGGCGATCTGCATTGCCTCGACGCCAAGATCAACATCGACGCCAACGCCATGTACCGTCAGCCTAAGCTGAAGACTTTCCACGATCCGTCGCAAGACGATCCGCGCGAAGCGCACGCTGCCAAGTTCGAACTGAACTACGTAGCCCTGGAAGGTAACATCGGTTGCATGGTCAACGGTGCTGGCCTGGCCATGGGTACCATGGACATCGTCAACCTGCATGGCGGCAAACCAGCCAACTTCCTCGACGTAGGCGGCGGTGCTACCAAAGAACGCGTTACCGAAGCATTCAAGATCATCCTGTCCGACTCCAACGTCGCTGCAGTACTGGTCAACATCTTCGGCGGCATCGTTCGTTGCGACATGATTGCCGAAGGCATCATCGGTGCAGTGAAAGAAGTCGGCGTGAAAATCCCGGTTGTTGTACGCCTTGAAGGCAACAACGCTGAACTGGGCGCTAAAGTACTGGCAGAAAGCGGTTTGAACATCATCGCTGCAACCAGCCTGACCGACGCTGCTCAACAAGTTGTCAAAGCTGCGGAGGGCAAATAATGAGCGTCCTGATCAATAAAGACACCAAAGTTATCTGCCAGGGTATTACCGGTTCGCAAGGTAGCTTCCACACCCAGCAAGCCCTCGAATACGGCACCAAGATGGTTGGTGGCGTAACTCCGGGCAAAGGCGGCACCGAGCACCTGGGCCTGCCAGTGTTCAACACCGTGAAAGAAGCTGTAGCTCAAACTGGCGCCACCGCCAGCGTGATCTACGTTCCAGCTCCTTTCTGCAAAGACTCCATCCTGGAAGCGGCATTCGGCGGCATCAAGCTGATCGTTTGCATCACCGAAGGCATTCCTACCCTGGACATGCTGGACGCTAAAGTTAAGTGCGACGAGCTGGGTGTTACCCTGATCGGCCCTAACTGCCCAGGCGTGATCACTCCAGGCGAATGCAAGATCGGCATCATGCCAGGTCACATTCACTTGCCAGGCAAAGTCGGTATCGTTTCCCGTTCCGGCACCCTGACCTACGAAGCTGTGAAGCAGACCACTGACGCCGGTTTCGGTCAGTCGACTTGCGTCGGCATCGGCGGTGACCCGATCCCAGGCTCGAACTTCATCGACATCCTGAAACTGTTCCAGGAAGACCCGAAGACCGAAGCGATCGTGATGATCGGTGAGATCGGCGGTTCGGCTGAAGAAGAAGCGGCTGCCTACATCAAGGCACACGTGACCAAGCCAGTTGTTTCCTACATCGCTGGTGTGACTGCCCCTGCGGGCAAGCGCATGGGCCATGCTGGCGCAATCATCTCTGGCGGCAAGGGTACTGCAGACGAGAAGTTTGCTGCCCTGGAAGACGCAGGCGTGAAAACCGTGCGTTCGCTGGCAGACATCGGCAAGGCTTTGTCCGAGCTGACTGGCTGGGCGATCAAGTAAGCCTCGCGCTTAACTGACGCTTCACCACACAAAGGCCACCTTCGGGTGGCCTTTGTGCATTCTGCCATCCACTGTGGGAGCTGGCCTGTATCACCGCGCCGTTTGCATCGCAGGCAAGCCAGCTCCCACAGTGGACAGCATTGCCAAATTAAGTATGAAAACGCGACATCAAAGTGTCGCTTATCGGACAGTCCGCCCCGCAACAGTGCGTTTGTCAGACAAATTCGGTACTCTTGCCGCCTCTTTATGCGCCTGCATCCCAAAAGGAAGCCGCGTGCTAGACCGGTCGGTCCCCATAAGGGCCGGCAGTATTTCCCTCATCCATAGGGAATCCCCCTCTAAATTCCGATTCAGTAGTGTGGTATTTCCTCAAATGAAAGTGTTGAAAGGCCAGGATATCCTGGCGTTGGGCTTTATGACTTTTGCCCTGTTCGTGGGCGCCGGCAACATCATCTTCCCGCCTATCGTTGGTTTGCAGTCCGGGCCGCATGTCTGGATGGCGGCGCTGGGTTTCCTGATCACCGCAGTCGGTCTGCCGGTGGTTACGGTCATCGCCCTGGCCAAGGTCGGCGGTGGCATGGACGCGTTGAGCAGCCCTATCGGCAAGGTCGCCGGTGGCATCCTGGCTGCCGCGTGCTACCTGGCAGTCGGGCCATTGTTCGCCACCCCGCGTACCGCGACGGTGTCGTTTGAAGTCGGCCTGGCGCCATTGACCGGCGAAAGCCCGCTGGCACTGTTCCTCTACAGCTCGGTGTACTTCCTGCTGGTGTTCTTCATCTCCCTGTACCCAGGGCGCCTGTTGGATACCGTCGGCCGTTTTCTCGCGCCGCTGAAAATCATTGCGCTGGCGGTCCTGGGTATCGCGGCCTTTGCTCTGCCTGCGGGTGATATCGGCGTTGCTACGCCTGAGTACGTCGCCGCACCGTTCTCCCAGGGCTTTATCAATGGTTACCTGACCATGGATACCCTGGGCGCGCTGGTGTTTGGCATCGTGATCGTCAACGCTATCCGCTCCCGTGGTGTCGAGTCGCCGCAGTTGATCACCCGCTACGCGATCATTGCCGGGCTGATTGCCGGCCTGGGTCTGGCGCTGGTGTACATCAGCCTGTTTCGCCTCGGTTCGGGCAGCCATGAAGTGGCCGCCGGCGCAGCCAACGGCGCAGCCGTGTTGCACGCCTATGTTCAACACACCTTTGGCTCCCTGGGCAGCGGTTTCCTCGCGGTGCTTATCTCCCTGGCGTGCCTGGTCACCGCCGTGGGCCTGACCTGTGCCTGCGCCGAGTACTTCAGCCGGGTATTGCCACTGTCCTACAAGACTTTGGTGGTGATCCTTGCTGCGTTTTCGCTGCTGGTGTCTAACCTGGGCCTGACCAAGCTGATCGCGTTCTCGATCCCGGTACTGACCGCCATCTACCCGCCGTGCATCGTGCTGGTGGCGCTGAGCTTCTGCAAAGACTTCTGGCATGAGCATGGCCGCATCCTGGGTCCGGTGATGTTGGTGTCGTTTATCTTTGGCACCATCGACGCCCTTAAGGGTGCGGGGCTGGCGGGTTGGATGCCTGCGCAAATGGCTAACCTGCCATTGAGCGAGCAAGGCCTGGCCTGGCTGGTGCCTTGTGTGATTACCCTGGTGGCTGCATTCGGGGTTGACCGTATGCTCGGCAAGCGCAGCGAAGCCATCGCCTAAAGCGCTCGTCACAAGCTGACATCGAAATGCCCCGTATCAAACGATCCGGGGCATTTTTTATGGGCGGTGGGCAGTGTCTTTTTTTGTGGGCTAACGTCGAAAGGGTGATGAATTTTCCAGATCAGGAGCACGGTCAGTGTGGGGGCTGGCCTGCTCCCATACTGACCGAGTTAGCCAGCCCTATTGTTTAGAGGACCCGCATGTCATTTGTCGAAGCCAACCTGATTCACTTGCTTGCTGCACTGTGGTTCGTCATCTGCTGGGGCGGCTACACCCGCTACGCCAGCTGGAAAGCCCGGGACACGGCCTGCCTGGCCAGTGTGCTGCACCTGTATCGCGAAGACTGGATGCGCCGCATGCTCCTGCGCGACAACCGCATCGCCGATGCCAGCGTGATCGGCAACCTGGAACGCAACGCCTCGTTTTTCGCCTCCAGCACCCTGATCATCCTCGCCGGTATCCTTACCGTGCTGGGGGCTTCGGAGCGCGCGGTCTCGCTGCTGGCGGACATTCCCATGGTGCAGCAGGCGTCCCAGGGGATGTCGGAGATCAAGCTGCTGTGCCTGGCCCTGGTGTTTGTCTATGCGTTCTTTACTTTTAGTTGGTGCATGCGCCAGTACAACTTCGCGGCGATCCTGATTGGCTCGGCGCCGATGGTCGGTGAACGCCACGTCTCCGAGCAGGAGCGCAAGGCGTTTGCCTCACGGGCTGCGCGGGTGATTTCGATGGCCGCCAACCAGTTCAACTTCGGCCTGCGTTCCTATTACTTCGGCATGACCATGCTTGCCTGGTTTGTCAGCCCCTGGCTGTTCATGCTGATGAGCAGCGGGGTGGTGCTGGTGTTGTATCGCCGGGAATTTCATTCCGACGTTCTGGAGGTCATGGTCTATACCCCTACAGAGGCACCGATGCCTGAAGCGACCAAGGAGGCAACATCGTGAGTATTCCGTTCTGGTGTGTATTTATCAGTGCACTGCTGATTTTCGTGGCGCGCATGCCCGTGGGCAAGGCCATGAAAGAGCAGGGCGGGTATGACAACCACCTTCCCCGCAGCCAGCAAGCGCAATTGACCGGCTTCGGCGCACGGGCAGTGGCCGCTCATCAAAACAGTTTTGAAGCGTTTATCTTGTTTGCAGTGGGTGTATTGATGGCCCATACCACTCAGACCCAGGGCTACCTGATTGATTGGCTGGCGATCATCTTTGTGATTGCGCGGGTAGTCTATCTTGCGTGCTACTGGGCCGACTTGGCATGGCAACGCAGCCTGGTGTGGGTGGTGGGGTTACTGTGTTCACTGTTGTTGATGCTTAGTCCGACATTTCGCACTTTGCTGATTTGATAAAAGCTCCGCACAAAGTAAAGCCCGCTATTAAGCGGGCTTTCTTTTGCAACGTGGTATTTAAACCACGGTATCAGGAACCGGTTGCAGGTGTAGCTGGAGCAGCTTCTTTAGCGGCGGCGGCGTCAGATTCAGCTTGGGCTTTGGCGGCTTCGGCGTTTTCTTTTGCAGCGTCGTTCACTTTATCCTGAGCTTCGCTCATTTTTTCTTGAGCTTGTTCAGCATGCTGGTTGGCATCCTGAGCTTTGTCCTCGGATTTTTTATCGCAGGCAGCGAGGCCAAGGGCGGCAGCCAACATCAAGGAAACAGCGAAAGTCTTGCGCATGGGGTGTTTCTCCTTATTGAAGATATCTACTGGCCTTTCGAGCATGGGGTGCACGCATTAGTTCCTTTAATCCCACAGATATATAGGCTGTTTCGCTAAGGAACTTTCTTCCGGGGTATTTGTTTCGCCGGATCACTACTAATAAGAGTCTTTATCCAATGACCGATAGCCCCCTTTTAGAGCGTGCTGCACGTTTTGTTTCGGCCCTGCGTCACTGTCAGGTCCTGGGCATCCAAGTACATGATGCGAGCCCCCAGGGCATGACTTTGCTCTTGCCCTATAGCGCGCAGATTGTCGGTGACCCGCAAACCGGGATTATCCATGGCGGCGCCCTGACCTCCCTGATGGATACGGCCTGTGGCATGGCCACTCTGTGTGTGCTTCCGGAGTTTGAGGTCTGCCCGACCCTGGATCTGCGTATCGACTACATGCACCCGGCCGAGCCGCACAAGGCGGTGTTCGGCTTTGCCCAATGCTATCGGGTGACCACCGATGTGATTTTCACCCGTGGCTTCGCTTATCAGGATGACCCCCAGCAGCCGATTGCCCATGTGGTGGGCACGTTCATGCGCATGGGCAAACGCCTGAAGGGCACTAAAGGACTGGGCAGCAGCATCAAGGGAGAACAGGCATGACCCATCAATTCAAGACCCGCATGCAACAGGCCCATCACCGGGGCGACTATAAGGCGCTGCTCGAACTGATCCCCTACGCCAGGCTGATCGGTGTTGAATGCACGCGCCTGGGGGATGAGTTGCTGTTTCGCATGCCGGCCAACAAGGACAATATTGGTAACCCGATATTGCCGGCCATCCATGGCGGTGTGATCGCAGGCTTTATGGAGCTGTCGGCAGCCTTTCATCTATGGGTGGCCACGGGCACCCCAGGGGTTGAAAAAGGCTTGCCCAAGATCGTCGATTTTTCCCTGGATTACCTGCGGGCCGGGCAGTTTCGCGACACCTTTGCCACCTGCCAGGTGTGGCGCCAGGGACGGCGGGTGGCCAATGTGGCAATCACTGCCTGGCAAAGCACCCCGGCCGAACCTATCGCGACCGCTCGCGCGCATTTCAAGATTCAGGAGCAGGCCCGCCCTTGAAATCCTGGTCTTAGCCCCCAACTTTGATGACAACCCGCCGCTAACCCTTTCGGGTGCGGCCACTGCCATCCAATTGGAGTTTGATGACCATGAGTGTGGAAACTCAAAAGGAAACCCTGGGCTTCCAGACCGAGGTGAAGCAGCTGCTGCACCTCATGATCCATTCGCTGTATTCCAACAAGGAAATCTTCCTTCGCGAATTGATCTCGAACGCCTCTGACGCTGTCGACAAATTACGTTTCGAAGCCCTGTCCAAGCCTGAGTTGCTGGAAGGTGGCGCGGAACTGAAAATCCGTGTGAGCTTCGACAAGGACGCCAAGACCGTCACCCTCGAAGACAACGGCATCGGCATGAGCCGTGAAGATGCGATTACCCATTTGGGCACTATCGCCAAATCCGGCACCGCCGATTTCATGAAGAACCTGTCGGGCGACCAGAAGAAAGATTCGCACCTGATCGGCCAGTTCGGCGTGGGCTTCTACTCGGCCTTTATCGTCGCCGACAAAGTTGAAGTGTTCAGCCGCCGCGCCGGCCTCGACGCCAGCGAAGGCGTGCACTGGGCCTCCAAGGGCGAGGGCGAATTCGAAATCGCCACCGTCGACAAGGCCGACCGCGGTACCCGCATCGTGCTGCACCTCAAGTCCGGTGAAGATGAATTCGCCGATGGCTGGCGCCTGCGCAATATCATCAAGAAGTACTCCGACCATATCGCGCTGCCGATCGAACTGCCGAAAGAACAAGCGGCGGCCGAAGGCGAGGAGGCTCCAGCCCAGGAATGGGAAGTGGTCAACCGCGCCAGCGCCCTGTGGACCCGTCCGCGTACCGAGGTCAAGGACGAGGAATACCAGGAGTTCTACAAGCACATCGCCCACGACTACGAGAACCCACTGAGCTGGAGCCACAACAAGGTCGAAGGCAAGCTGGAATACAGCTCGCTGCTCTACGTCCCGGCCCGTGCTCCGTTCGACCTGTACCAGCGTGAAGCGCCCAAAGGCCTGAAGCTCTACGTGCAGCGCGTGTTCGTGATGGATCAGGCGGAATCCTTCCTGCCGCTGTACCTGCGCTTTATCAAGGGCGTGGTCGACTCCAACGACCTGTCGCTGAACGTGTCGCGGGAAATCCTGCAGAAAGACCCGATCATCGACTCCATGAAGTCGGCGCTGACCAAGCGTGTACTCGACATGCTGGAAAAACTGGCGAAGAACGAGCCTGAGCAGTACAAGGGCTTCTGGAAAAACTTCGGCCAGGTCATGAAAGAAGGCCCGGCTGAAGATTTCGCCAACAAGGAAAAAATCGCCGGCCTGCTGCGTTTTGCCTCGACTCAAGGCGAAGACGGCGAGCAGGTGGTGTCTCTGGCCGAGTACCTGGCTCGCGCCAAGGAAGGTCAGGACAAGATTTATTACCTGACCGGCGAAACCTACGCCCAGGTCAAGAACAGCCCGCATCTGGAAGTCTTCCGCAAGAAAGGCATCGAAGTGCTGCTGCTCACCGACCGTATCGACGAGTGGCTGATGAGCTACCTCAGCGACTTCGACGGCAAGAGCTTTGTCGACGTGGCCCGTGGTGACCTGGACCTGGGTAACCTGGATTCGGAAGAGGACAAAAAAGCCGCTGAAGAAGTGGCCAAGTCCAAAGAAGGCCTGGTTGAACGCATCAAGACCGCCCTGGGCGATGCTGTCAGCGAAGTGCGGGTTTCCCACCGTCTGACCGACTCCCCGGCGATCCTGGCCATTGGCGAGCAGGACCTGGGCATGCAAATGCGCCAGATCCTGGAAGCCAGCGGGCAGAAGGTGCCGGACTCCAAGCCGATCTTCGAATTCAACCCGGCTCACCCGCTGATCGAGAAACTCGACGGCGAGCAGAGTGAAGAGCGCTTTGGCGACCTGTCGCACATCCTCTTCGACCAGGCGGCCCTGGCCGCAGGGGACAGCTTGAAAGACCCGGCCGCCTACGTGCGCCGACTGAACAAGCTGTTGGTTGAACTGTCGGTTTAACAACGCTGCAAGAAAACCCCGCTTCGGCGGGGTTTTTCGTTTTCATGGATATCAACCGGAGAAAATGATGAGCCAAGTCACCGTGCGTTCCGTGGTCTATCAGATTGATGGCCAGTCTTATGAAAGCCGCCTGGCCTTCGATGCCAGCCACCAGGGCCCGCTGCCGGGCCTGTTGATGGCGCCGAACTGGATGGGGGTCAGCGCAGGCGCCGAAGAGATCGCCAAGGCCGTGGCCGGCAAGGGCTATGTGGTGTTGATCGCCGATCTATACGGGCAACAGGTGCGCCCGTCGAACGGTGATGAAGCCGGCGCGGCAATGATGCCGTTGAAGAATGACCGTGGGCTGCTCAACAAGCGCATGCAGGCGGCCCTTGAACAACTGCAAGGCCAGGCCGAAGCGGCTGTCGATACCTCGAAGCTGGCGACCTTTGGCTTCTGCTTTGGCGGTTGCTGCTCTCTGGAGCTGGCGCGTACCGGCGCGCCGCTGAAGGCGGCGGTGTCGTTCCATGGCACCCTCGACACGCCCAACCCGGCAGACGCGAAGAACATCAAGGGTTCGGTGCTGGTGCTGCATGGCGCTTCTGACCCGTTGGTGCCCAAAGAGCAGTTGCCTGCCTTTGAAGACGAGATGAACGCGGCCGGGGTGGATTGGCAATTGCTGAGCTACGGTGGCGCGGTGCATTCGTTCACTGACCCGCAGGCGAATGTGCCGGGCAAGATGATGTACGACGCCAAGACCGCTGGGCGAGCGTTCCAGGCGATGCATAATTTGTTGGATGAAGTGTTCAAGGGCTGAATATTTAGCGCCTGAGTTGGCCCCATCGCGGGCAAGCCCGCTCCCACATGTTGGAGGGCATTCCAAGTGTGAGGGCGGGCTTGCCCGCGATAGCTATCTCAGAGGCAGCTCAATTCTCCCTGCCTCGCCCGGCACTGTCGGCCAATCCCCGGCCGCCCAGCGCTGGCGAGCCTGTTCGATCAATGCCGGGTCACTGGCGACAAAATTCCAGTTGATCCGCCGTGGCCCATCCAGTGGCGCACCGCCGAAGACCACCAGATGGCAGTCGGTCTCGGCAAACAGCGCCATGCTCTGGCCCGCCGGCAGCACCACCAGGCTATGGGGTTCCACGGGTTCGCCCTCGAGCTGCGCATCACCTTCCAGCACATACACTGCCCGCTCCACATGCTCATCCGGAATCAGCAGGGTGGTGGCGGTTTGCATGTGGACTTCGGCATACAGCGTCGGTGACAGCACTGGCACCGGTGATTCCAGGCAAAAGCCACTGCCGGCGATCATGCGGATCACCACCCCGAGGTTGTCACTGACCGGCAAACTGGCGGCAGGGTGATGGCTGTAATGCCCCGGCCCTTGCTCGTGTGCCTTGGGCGAGGCCAGCCACACCTGCAGGCCATGTAGATCGAACCCCTTGGCCTTGAGCGCGTCGGGCGTGCGTTCGACGTGGGCAATGGCGCTGCCGGCGGTCATCCAGCTGACGTCACCGGCCTGTACCACTTGATCGGAGCCGAGGCTGTCCTTGTGCAGGAGTTCGCCTTCAAACAGGTAGGTGAGGGTGGACAAGCCAATATGCGGATGCTGGCGGATATTCATGCCGTTGCCAGGGGCATAGCGGGTCTGGAGCATATGGTCGAAAAACACGAAGGGCCCGACGCTACGGCATTCCCGCGAGGGCAGCGGGCGCAGGATGGGCTGGCCTTCGACATCTTCGGCGCGCGGGCGGATCACAGTCACGGTGGTCATGGAGCATCCCTGTCTGAGCGGGTTTGTAGGGCTTGAGCATAACCCGCCAGGCAGGGAATCGGTGTTACTGGCTGAACGCACCTTCGGCGAGTTTGGTCTCGATGCTGATCTCGGCGGTGGTCATCAGTTTATGCACCGGGCATTTGTCGGCCACGCGATGCAGCTCGGTGCGTTGCTCATCGGTGAGCACACCCTTGAGGGTCAGCTTGACGTTGAGCTTGTACTTGCCCTTTTGCTCCTCGGTGCTGTCGTGGGTGACTTCCACGGTCACGCCGGTCAGGGGGATGTCCTTTTTCTGCGCATACAGTTTGACGGTCAGGGCCTTGCATGAGGCCAGCGCGGCGTCGAAGTAATCGTGGGGCGAGGGCGCCGAGTCATCGCCACCCAGGCTCTTGGGCAGGTCGGTAAACAGCTCATGGTTATTGATGTTGACGCTATGGCGAAAGTTCTCGGTGTTCAGCGTATTAACGATAACAGGCATGGTAAACCTCACAGGGTGGCAGGATGAAGATCATGCAGTTATAGAGCATGCTGGCACCTGAGTGTTCCGTGTTTTTATCAGCTGAACCCCGGCAGGCCGCCGCTGGTCTACCTGACTAATCCCTTATTGAGGTTGTATCGTGCCCTGGACCCGCCTGAGTCTTGCCCTGTTGCTCGCCGCCAGCAGCCTTACCGTACAAGCCCGCGACTATGCCTACAGCGACGCGCACCTGCATTACGTCGACTTCTTCCAGGAGACGGCCGGCATGGACAAGCTGCTCAAGGCCATGGCCGATAATCGCATCGAGCATGTGATGATTTCCGGCGTCCCGGTTGCGAAGAAGTGGCACGAAGACGAACCCAAGCGCCCACGCTATTACGCTGGAGATGACGCGGATGCCTACTGGTACAGCGCCACCGATGTAATCGTCGCCGCAGCCGTCAGCAAGCTGGCCCCCGAACAGCGCCAGCATTTCCACCCGTTCCTCAGCGGCTTCAACCCCAACGACAAGAACTCCGAGGCCCATATCCAGCGCATGCTCGACCTGTATCCGGGCCTGTGGCAGGGCATTGGCGAAGTCTTCACCCGCCACGATGACCTGACTGCGCTGACCTCCGGTGACACACCGCGGGCCAATAACGAGGCCATGACGCGGATCTATCACCTGGCCGCCGAGAATGACCTGCCGGTGCTGGTGCACTCCAACATCACCTCCAAGCGCGAGCGCAACCCCTTGTACCTGGCGGAGATCGAAGGGCCACTGCGTAATCATCCGCATACCCGGTTTATCTGGGCCCATGCCGGTACCAGCATGGAGATCCACCGGCACCAGACGCAGCTGGACTTCCTGTTGCCGACCTTGAGCCGCATGCTGGAGGCTTATCCCAACCTGTACATCGACCTGTCCTGGAGCGTGCTCACCCCGTATTTACTGGACGAGGCGGGAAAGCCCCGTCCGCAATGGCTGGCGCTGGTAGAGCGCTTCCCGGAGCGCTTTATGCTGGGGTCTGATGTAGTAGGGCGGTTCAACAAGTTGGGTAAGGAGATGCGCAGCTTCAATCCCTTCCTCGATGCCTTGCCTGAAGACGTTGCGCGAAAAGTCGCACGGGACAATTTCCTGGCGATTTTGCCCAAGGCGCGTTGATCGGGTTTGTCATCGTCCCGTCATACCGGTGTCATAAGCTCCCGCCATCTCACTCAAGGAGCCCACTATGCACCTCACCCGTTTAAGCGCCCTGGCGGCATTGATGATGATCAGCGGCCTGGCCAGTGCCGAAGTCCGTATCGAAGGCCCGGTGGAATTCGGCGTATTCGAAGGCCCGAAAGCCGAGCTGCAATCGGGCGAGCGCGTGTTGCGCCGTAGCAACGAGCAGATCCAGGCCACCACCGTAGTGCCGGCCAAGCTGGGGACCAAGTTTGGCCTGCGTTACCAGTTGCTCGGCAAGGTGGCCGAAGACACGCCGCTGACCTTGCTCTACTTCACCCCAGGCATTCGCACGGCTGATGGCCAGCGGCATGACAAGTTCGAAGTGACCCAGAAACTGGTGCCCGGTGCGCCTCAGGACGTGATGGCCTACGAGTTCACCGAAAGCCACGAAGTGGTGCCGGGCGAGTGGCGGTTCATGGTGTTCCAGGGTGATCGCCTGCTGACCCAGAAGAGCTTTACCGTGCGCTGAATCGCTACACTAATAGACTCAGTAGATAAAGGCGTTTTGATATCGCGTTTTCGTCTTACGCAAAAAGCCGAAGACGCCGATACCTTTCAAGAGCAACTCGCTGCAGGTGGATGCAGCGCTCTTGAAAGGAATCAGCGCAATGAGTATCAGAAGTCTCAATATCGCTCCGCGTGCAGGCTTGGGTTTTGGATTTTTGGCGTTGATGGTGTTTGTGCTGGGCGGGTTCGCCTTGCTGCAAATGGCCAATATGCGCGAGCAGTCCGACCAGGTGGAAACCAACTGGCTGCCCAGTGTGATGGCGGCCGGTGAAATGAGTCAGGATCTGCTGCGCATACGCGCTCTGACCCTGCGCCTGCTGGTCAATCGCGACCCTCAGGCGGTGGCGCAGAATGAGCAAAAAATCCTCGAAATCAAAAAGCAGTTGCACACCGCGCAGTTGCTGTATGAAGCGTTGATTGTGCTGCCCGAGGACCAGGTACTGTTCGACCGCTTCAAGGTTGAGCAGCAACAGTACCTGCAACGCCAGGAGCAGGTCATGGCGTTGTCCCGGCAGAACCAGTTGGAAGATGCGGTCAAGGTGGTCAATGGCGAGATGAATCATCTGGCCGATACCATGGCCGGTACCCTGGGCGAACTGGTCACTCTCAACAAGGTCAGCGCCAATCAGGCGGCGGCACTGGCCCAGCAAGTGTTCAGTCAATCCCGAATAGGGGTGATCGGCATGATTGCCCTGACTGCGCTGATTACCATCGGCCTGGCCGTGTTGTTGACCCGCAGTATCGTGTCGCCACTGGCGCAGTCGCTGAGGGTCGCCCAAGGGGTGGCCAGCGGCGACTTGACCGGCGAGATCACCGTCAGCGGCAAGGACGAGCCCGCGCGCCTGCAGCAGGCGCTCAAGAGCATGCAGGAAAACCTGCGCGAGACCATCCAGCGTATTTCCCAGTCCTCCAGCCAGCTGGCTTCCGCTTCCGAGGAGCTCAGTTCGGTCACCGAAGACGCCACCCGTGGCCTGCACCAGCAAAGCCAGGAAATCGAACAGGCCGCCACGGCGGTCAACCAGATGACGGCGGCGGTGGAGGAGGTGGCCAGTAACGCGGTAGCTACCTCACAGGCCTCGCGCGAATCCGATCGTATTGCCCAGCACGGGCGCGAACAGGTACACCAGACGGTGCTGTCGATTGAGTCCCTGGCCGACGACGTGACCGCCAATGCCACCCAGGTCGAGGACTTGGCGCAGAAGGTGTACGGCATCAGCAAGGTATTGGATGTGATCCGCTCCATTGCCGAGCAGACCAATCTGCTGGCGTTGAATGCGGCGATCGAGGCAGCGCGGGCCGGCGAGGCCGGGCGTGGTTTTGCGGTGGTCGCCGATGAAGTGCGGGCCTTGGCCCATCGCACCCAGCAATCGACCCAGGAAATCGAACAGATGATCGGCGGGATTCAGCAGGGCACCGATCAGGCGGTCAGTTCCATGCAGCAAAGTAATGGCCGGGCGCGTGCGACCCTGGAGATTGCCAAGTCTGCGGGCACGGCGTTGGAGGAGATTGCCTCGGCGTTTACCCTGATCAACGAGCGCAACCTGGTGATTGCCAGCGCCTCGGAGCAGCAGGCAGCGGTGGCGCGGGAGGTGGATCGCAACCTGATGAATATCCGCGACCTGTCGATGCAGACGTCGGCAGGGGCGAATCAAACCAGTGCGGCGAGCCAGGAGTTATCGCGCTTGGCGGTGGATCTGAACACCATGGTGGCGCGGTTTTCGGTGTAGGGCTGAAGATCGCCATCGCAGGCAAGCCCATACCCGACCGAGTTGGAATGCGATCAATGTGGGAGCTGGCTTGCCTGCGATGAAAGCGACGCGGTCTAAAGTTAACCCCACCCCATAAAAAACGCCCCGAACCAGTCGGGGCGTTTTCATAAGCACAACCTGCGGGGTATTACTTACCCTGCCAGCGCTTGAGCACCAGGGTGGCATTGGTGCCACCGAAGCCGAAGCTGTTGCTCATGACCGTGTTGATGGTGGCATCTTCACGGGTCTTGGTCAGGATCGGCATATCGGCAACGGCTGGGTCCAGCTCGTCGATGTTGGCGGAGCCGGCCATGAAGTTGCCTTCCATCATCAGCAGGCAGTAGATCGCTTCGTGAACGCCTGCGGCGCCCAGGGAGTGACCCGACAGGCTCTTGGTGGAGCTGATGGCCGGAGCCTTGTCGCCGAATACCGCACGCACGCCTTCCATTTCCTTGGCATCGCCCACCGGAGTGGAGGTGCCATGGGTGTTCAGGTAGTCGATTGGGGTATCAACGGTGGCCATGGCCATCTGCATGCAGCGGATGGCACCTTCGCCGCTTGGCGCGACCATGTCATAGCCGTCGGAAGTCGCGCCGTAGCCGACGATTTCCGCGTAGATCTTCGCGCCACGGGCCAGAGCGTGTTCCAGCTCCTCGACCACCACCATGCCGCCACCGCCGGCGATGACGAAACCGTCGCGCTTGGCGTCGTAGGCACGGGAGGCTTTTTCCGGGGTTTCGTTGTACTGGGTGGACAGTGCACCCATGGCGTCGAACAGGAACGATTGGCTCCAGTGCTCTTCTTCACCGCCACCAGCGAACACGATGTCCTGCTTGCCCAACTGGATCTGCTCGACCGCAGTACCAATGCAGTGAGCACTGGTGGCGCAGGCGGAGGAGATCGAGTAGTTCACGCCCTTGATCTGGAAGGGCGTGGCCAGGCACGCGGAAACGGTGCTGCCCATGGTCCGCGTGACGCGGTACGGGCCAACGCGCTTGACGCCTTTCTCGCGCAGGATGTCCAGCGCTTCCATCTGGTTCAAGGTCGACGCGCCGCCGGAGCCGGCGATCAGGCCGGTGCGGACGTTGGACACCTGGTCGTCGCTCAGGCCAGAGTCGGCAATCGCGTCTTTCATGGCCAGGTAGGCATAAGCTGCGGCATGGCCAACGAAGCGATAGATCTTGCGATCAATCAGTTCTTCGAGGGGAAGGTCGATGGAGCCGGAAACCTGGCTACGCAGACCCATTTCGGCATATTCCGGGTTGAAGCGGATGCCAGGGCGACTTGCACGCAGGTTAGCGGAGACGGTCTCTTTGTCATTGCCCAGGCACGAAACGATGCCCAGACCAGTGATAACGACGCGGCGCATGCGGATAACCCTTAAAAGTTGTCAGTGGAAGTGAACACGCCGACGCGAAGGCCTTCGGCGGTATAGATCTCGCGACCGTCGACGCTCACCGAACCATCGGCGATGGCCAGGTTCAGCTTGCCCTTGAGGACGCGCTTGATTTGAATGTTATAGGTGACTTTCTTGGCGGTCGGCAGGACCTGGCCAAAGAACTTCACTTCGCCCGAACCCAGGGCACGACCGCGGCCTGGCAGGCCTTGCCAGCCGAGGAAAAAGCCGACCAGCTGCCACATGGCATCAAGGCCCAGGCAGCCCGGCATCACCGGGTCACCTTCGAAATGGCAGGCGAAGAACCACAGGTCCGGGGTGATATCCAGCTCGGCGACCAATTCACCTTTGCCGTACTTGCCACCCTCTTCGCTGATAAGGGTGATGCGATCCACCATCAGCATGTTGGGGGCGGGCAGTTGCGCGTTACCTGGGCCGAACAGCTCACCGCGACTGCAGCGCAGCAGGTCTTCCCGGGTAAAGGCGTTTTGTTTGGTCATGCGAGCTCCTCAATAATCCCATGCGGCAGGGCCGGGTAAATCTTCCCGACCGACTGAAGCGTGCTTGCCTCACGTCGGCAGCCTACAGGTAGACTATTGCGTTGTAGTGAAAGTCACAGCATCAAGGACATGAATGTACACTTGTGCACTGAAATTTTAAACCGGACTCATTTATAGGCCCGCTCGGGTGCCTAAGACTGCCGCACTTTCGTCTTTCACGCCAGTCGCAGTTGGCTGATGCTGCCCATCTAATGCACCCAGCGCTGTAGGATTTGCTGCAAATCCGTGCGTTTGAACGGCTTGGCCAGGTAATCGTTCATTCCGGCGGCCAGGCAGGCTTCGCGATCACCCTGTAACGCATTGGCCGTCAGGGCAATGATCGGCAGGTCGGCGCAGCCGGGCAATTGGCGGATCTGGCGGGTGGCGTCATAACCGTCGATCACCGGCAGCCGGCAATCCATCAGGATCGCGGTGAAGATCAGGCTTTCGGCACTGCGGATCGCTTCGGCGCCGTCGGTGGCGACGCTCACCTCAAACCCCAGGCTACGCAGCATGGCTTGCACCACGGTGCGGTTGACCGGGTTGTCCTCCACCAGCAACACATGGCGGCCTTCACCGGCGCCGGCTTTGTGCTGCGCGTCCGGAGCAATCTGCGGCAGGCTCTGCTGGCAGATCGCCAGGGGAATTTCCAGGGTAAACACCGATCCCAGGCCTTCCTCGCTCTGGGCGCGCAAGGTGCCACCCATGCGCTCGGCCAGGGTCCGGGCAATCGGCAGGCCCAGGCCGGTGCCGCCGTAACGCCTGGAGATAGAGCTGTCCGCCTGTTGAAAGGCGTCGAACATCAGTTCCAGGCGCTCGGCCGAAATACCAATCCCGGTGTCGCGCACGGTGCAGGTGAACCACAGCAGTTCGTGGTCCAGGGTCTGCCAGTTCGGCTCGACGCTGACCGTGCCTTGTTCGGTGAATTTCAGCGCATTACCGATCAGGTTCACCAGGATCTGCCGGATCCGCGTCGGGTCGCCCTGCACGCGCAGCGCTTCCATGCCCGGCGGGATCGGCAACTCCAGGACCAGCCCGCGCTGTATGGCGCTGTGCTGGAAGGCCTGGGCGCAGCTGTTGATCAGGTCCACCAGGTTGAACGGAATATGCTCAAGCTCCAGGGCCGAACGTTCGATACGCGAGAAGTCGAGAATATCGTTGATGACTTTGAGCAAGTGTTCGGTGGACTCCGAGGCCAGCGCGGCGTACTCGGTCTGCTCGTCGGTCATGGCGGTGGTTTCGAGCAGTTGCAGCATGCCCAGTACGCCATTCATCGGCGTGCGCAGTTCATGGCTCATCATCGCCAGGAAGTCGGATTTGGCGCTGTTGGCGCGCTCGGCTTCCTCCCGCGTCTGAATCAACTGCGCCATGGCCTGCTGCTGTTCGCGACTGGCATGGTGCAGGCCTTCGGCAAGGTTGTTGATATGCCGTGACAGGTCGCCCAGCTCGGAGTCGTCGACAATCGGCAGCGGGGTCTTGTAATCACCCTGCTGGATTGCCTTGACCGCATGGCCCATGGCGCTGATCGGTTGCGACAGGCTGGAGGCCAGGCGCCGCGCCAGAAGGAAGGTGAACAGTAGGGCAAACAGCGCGAGGATCCCGGCCTTGAAGAGGATTTCCTGTTGGCGCTGGCTGAAGGCGTCATTGGACATGCCGACAATCACCCGCCCCAGATAGTCGGCCCGTGGCGCCTTGGGTTGCGCGGTGCTGTCCTGGAAAAAATCGTTGCCCAACTGGATATGCTGCAGGCGAATCGGCGCCTGGAAGACTTTCACCGACAGCGAACGGTCGTGCTTTTCCGACGGCTGCTCGACATACACCAGGATGTTTTCCGCGCTGTCCTGAATTTCCAGGAACCGCACATGGGGCGTGGCCAGCGTCGCCCGCAGCAGGCTGTCGAGCACGTCATTGTTGCCGGAGATCACCCCGTACTCGGTGGCCGGGGCCAACTGGTTGGCGATCAGTTGGCCGGTGTGGTCCAGTTCCTGGCGCAAGTCCTGGATCCGCACGAAGGTAAAGAAGCTGATCAGTAGCAGCGTCAGTAACAGGGCCGGGCCCAGGGTGATGATCTGGGTGCGGGTGTTGATATCCCAGCGGCGAACCAAGGTCATGGGTGTTTTTCCCCTTCGGCCAATCGGGTTGCGACGGTGGTCTCGTCCACCACTTCGATCCCCAGCGAGCGCGCCACTTGCGGGTTGCCCACGACTTTAAAGTGTTCCGGGTACAGCGAGCGCGGCCAGGCGGCCGGCGCGTGATCGAGCAGGCGGTCAAGCACATTTAACCAGTCGGCCTGATCGCTGTAGGTACTGGCCAGACTGCCCGCCCGCACGAAGCCGGCATTGGGACCGATCAGTGGCAGTTGCCTGGCGTAGCTGCTCAACAGCAGGTTTTTTACGGTTTTCGGGTTGTACAGTTGGGGATCATCCAGCCCCAGCAATACATCGCTGTTTTTAAACAGGCTGAGCAGCGGGCGGCTGTCATTAATGTTGTCCCAGTGCTGGGCGACGATTTCCAGGTCCAGGGCTGCGGCATGTTGGCGCAGTTCCGGCAGCAGGAATTCGCTGTCGCTACCGTACAGCACTCCAATGCGCCGGGCCTGGGGCAGGATATTGGCGATCAGGCGCAGCTGCCGGTCCAGGGGCGGATCGCTCCACAGCAGGCTGATCTTGCCGGGCACATGGCTGCCCAGGCGCTCGCGGGCTTGCAGGCGACTGATGCGCAGCACCAGGGTGGCCGGGCCCTGGGGGTCCTGCAGGCGCCAGTCGAGGCTCGGCAGATCCAGCAGGATCAGGCGGGTGCTGGTCGGTAATTGGCCGGGGGCGGGCATGTCTTGCAGGGCCTTGAAGGTGACGCTATCGGCAGGGCGCTGTTCGCGCAGGGCCTGGGTGAATGCCTGCACGCCGGGTCCATCCTCGGCGGCGGTCAGCAGGATTTCGGCGCTCCACGCGGGCAGGGCCAATGCCAGGCTGACGAGCAGCAGGCAGCGGCGCCAGAACCTGGCGCCGAAGAGGGCGGTCATCCTTGACTGGGCAGGGTTCATGTCAGAACTCTAGCTCCGCGCTGAAGTAGAGGACATGGCGCTGGTCGTAGTTATTGTCGACATGGGTAGTGGGCTGGCGGTCAAGGCGTTGTTGCAGCATGCCGGCCAGCTCCAGGTTGGCCTTGCCCAGGGCGATGCGTTTGGCGACCCGCATATCGACCCGTTCAAAGCGATATTGGTTGAGTGCGTCGTTGCCATAATAGAACAGCGCGCTGGACCAGCCTTGCCCCCACTCGCGCATCCAGCCGGCCGAGCCGCTGTTGCGCGCGGTCTGTTGCCGGTCCAGCGCGTTGCTGGCGTGGGCATCCACGTAAGCATAGGTCAGGCGCAGGCGGTCGGCGGCACTCAGGTGCCAGTCCAGCTGGGTTTCGGTGCCGGTAAACCGCGAGCTGTTACTGTTGCTGGCGATGTACTGGTTATTGCGCAGGGGCTCGCTGATCATGCCGGTGATTTCGTCATAGAACAGCTTGATGTCGAGGTTCAGCCCGAAATCCGCAAAAAAGCCGTTATAGCCCAGTTCCCGGGAGCGCATCAGTTCCTTGTCGAGGTTGCCCGGGCCCCGGGTCTTGACGAAATACTGGCCGGAGTTCTGCCCGTAGGTGGGGGAACTGAGGTTGGTGACCTTATAGCTCCAATTGACGTTGTTCTCGAACATGTCCGGCGAGCGGATGGCTTCGGAGTACACCGCCCGCAGCCCGTGGCGCGGGTTGATCAGGTAGTTGATTGCGACCCTGGGCGTCAGCGAGCTATCGCTCAGTTGGGTGTTTTCATACATCGCCCCGCCCTGCAACAGCCAGTGTTCGCTGGCGCGCCATTCGAGGTGGCCGAATAGGCGCCAGGTGGTGTCGTCCAGCCGGCCATTGAAGTAGGTGTCGGAATCGGCGCGGTCGTAGCGGTAATTCATGCCGCTGACCAGGCGCAGGCTGTCGGACAGGCTCAGGGTGTCCTGCACTTCCAGGTCGTAGCGGCTTTCCTTGGTGCTTTGGTCGATATTGCCGCAGACACTTTCCTTGCCGCCGTCATTCCACTGTTTCAGGACTTCTTCGGCCAATGCCTGCTCGGCAGGGGAGCCGGGTGGTGGGCTGCCGTTTTCAAAATCCTTTATGTGCCGCGCCAACTTTTCAGCGTAGTTGGGGTTCATTTGCCACAGTTGCGTCAACTGCGGGCTGAACGAGACCTTGGCATCACAGGCTTTCCAGATCTGCCGGCGATCCCATTGCTGCGCCGAGCCCTGGATATACATGCTGTGGTCGGGATTGAAATCGAAGTTCCAGCGCAGGGAGGCGGCGTAGTCCTTGGCGCTGACGTCGGAATCGGTACCGCCATCGGTAATCCCGGCAAATACCGGCTTGTAGGTGTATGGCCGCTGGTTGGTCCCTTCCTTGGCGTTGATCTGCCAGTCGATGCTTTGCTGCTGGTCGAGGGTCTGGCTGACCTTCAGGCTGAAGCGGCTCAGGCGCCGGCTGTCGCGGTAGTCGGCACCCACGCGGTCGCTGTCAAAGCCGTCATCCTGCTGCCCGGACAGCGACAGCCGCAGGTTGCCGGTGTCCCAGCCCAGGCCCTGGCTGGCATACCAATCGTTGATCCCGCGCTCGCCCCGGATCATTTTCATCCGAGTGCCCTGGCTGTTGGCCGGCGAGCGGGTGAGGATATTGACCACCGCCATCAGCGCATTGGCGCCGTAGCTGACGGTATTGGGCCCACGGAACACCTCGATCCGCTCGATATCCTCCATGGCCACCGGAATATCGCTCCAGTCCACCGTGGCCAGGCCGGCGCGGTACACCGAGCGGCCGTCGATCAGCACCTGCATGCGCCGCGCTTCGCTGGCGTTGGTGCCGTGATAGTTGACTGCAGCCTGGTTGCCCGAGGTGTAGCCCACCATCATCCCCGGCACCAGGCGCAGCAACTCGGCGATATCCCGCGCGCCGCTGGCCTTGATCAGTTCGCTGTCGATCACCGTCATGCTGCCAGGTACGGCAGCGGCCGACTGCTTGAGTCGGGTCGCCGTCAGGACCTGGGGCAGTGGCTGGTTGTCGAGGAACAGATCGTCGGCCAGCAACGGCGTGCTGACCAACAGCGCCAGAAACAGAGATGAACGAGGAGGAGGGCCCAAATACACGGCACGGCCTTGATAATTGCGGATAGCCGCCCATGTTAACTGAGGCGGGCGCTTTTGCCAGTCGGCACCATCGCAATTACTGTGGTCTATTCGGCCATTTTCCGACAAATGCGGAAAACACAGAAGGGCTGGTCGCCGTCTGGCCGGCCCGTATAATGCCGCCATCGCCACTGCTTATGGATTAACGGATTGCATATGACTGAACAGCGCCCAATTGCGGTCCTGGGAGGCGGAAGTTTTGGTACCGCCGTGGCTAATCTGCTGGCCGAAAACGGCCATCAGGTGCGCCAGTGGATGCGCGATCCCGAACAGGCCGAGGCCATCCGGGTCAACCGCGAAAACCCCCGTTACCTCAAGGGCATCAAGATTCACGCTGCGGTCACGCCGGTCACGGACCTGCAGGCCACCCTGGATGACTGCGACCTGTGCTTCGTTGCGCTGCCCTCCAGTGCCCTGCGCTCGGTGCTGGCGCCCCATGCCGAGCGGCTGGCGGGCAAGATGCTGGTCAGCTTGACCAAAGGTATCGAGGCCCAGACCTTCAAGCTGATGAGCGAAATCCTCGAAGAAATCGCGCCCCAGGCGCGCATTGGTGTGCTCTCCGGGCCGAACCTGGCGCGGGAAGTGGCTGAACATGCCTTGACCGCGACCGTGGTCGCCAGTGAAGACGAGGCCCTGTGCGAACAGGTGCAGGCCGTGCTGCATGGCCGTACCTTCCGTGTCTATGCCAGTGCTGACCGCTTTGGCGTAGAACTGGGCGGCGCGTTGAAAAACGTCTACGCCATCATCGCCGGCATGGCGGTGGCCCTGGGCATGGGGGAAAACACCAAGAGCATGCTGATTACCCGTGCCCTGGCGGAAATGACCCGCTTTGCGGTCAACCAGGGCGCCAACCCCATGACCTTCCTCGGCCTGGCCGGGGTGGGCGACTTGATCGTCACCTGTTCGTCACCGAAAAGCCGTAACTATCAGGTCGGTTTCGCCCTGGGCCAGGGCCTGAGCCTGGAAGATGCCGTCACCCGCCTGGGTGAAGTGGCCGAAGGGGTCAATACTCTCAAAGTGCTGAAGGCCAAGGCCCAGGAAACCGGGGTCTATATGCCGTTGGTCGCCGGCCTGCACGCGATCCTGTTCGAAGGGCGCACCTTGAACCAGGTCATCGAGTTGCTGATGCGTGCCGAGCCCAAGACTGATGTCGACTTTATTTCCACCAGTGGTTTCAACTGAGGAACCCGCGATGAACGATCCGAAAGCAGCACCCAAGTATGAATCCATTGCCCTGCGCATCCTGTGGATGCTGGTGTTTGCCCTGGTCTGGCAAGTAGCGCAGTTCATCCTCGGGGCGTTGGTGGTGGTGCAATTGATCTACCGCCTGATCTACGGCGCACCGAACCTGGGCCTGATGAACTTTGGCGACAGCCTCAGCCAGTTCCTCGCGCAGATTGGCCGTTTTGGCAGTTTCCACAGTGAGCAGAAACCCTGGCCCTTTGCTGATTGGCCAGCCCCGCGCGCCCCGGAAGGCGAAGCCGCCCACAGCGTGCCGCCAGCCCCGCACCCGGTGCGCGATGAGGAGCCCAAACTATGAAGCTGTGGGTGTTGCGCCACGGTGAAGCCGAGTCCCATGCACCCAGCGATGCCCAGCGCAACCTGACCGAGCGTGGCCGCGAAGAAGTGCTGCACAGCGCCGCGCACCTGATCGGCCAGCCCATCAGCGCGATCATCGCCAGCCCTTATGTGCGGGCGCAACAGACTGCCCAGTTGGTGCGCGAGGCGTTGGGGTTTGTGCCAGAAATCCGCACCGTGTCGTGGCTGACGCCGGACGGCAACCCCCTGCAAGTCCTGGAAAAACTCGACACCGATGACAATGTGCTGCTGGTCAGCCATCAGCCTTTGGTGGGCAACCTGATCAGCTTTTTGCAGCACGGGCACCAGCGCCAGCCGCAACCGATGCACACCGCCAGCCTGGCGGAGCTGGAAGGGGACTTCCCGCTGGCGGGGCTGATGAGCCTCAACAGCGTGAAAAACCCTTAGTTCCCAAGGCGCACCTGGGCACAATGTGGGAGCGGGCTTGCCCGCGATAGCAATGTATCAGTCGCTAAATGTATCGACTGACACGGCACAATCGCGAGCAAGCCCACCCCCACACAAGCCCTTTCCCACAGTTTGATTGCGTTCTGCCCGCAAGCGACTTGCAGTGCTCCTGTGTGCATGGAATAGTCCACCAAGCAAGTGCTTGGTTGGCTACCATCGGAACACACAGGAGCGCGTCCCATGTCTGTCGCTTTTCGTTTGCCGCTGCAGGTCTTCTTTGAACGTGAGGCGCGCCATCCGCGCCAGCGCTTCCTGGTCCAGCCCACGGGTGGCGGCGAGGTGCAGACCCTCACCTGGGGCGAGGTCGGCCACCAGGCCCGTTGCGCCGCCCATTGGCTGCGGGCACGGGAGTTGCCCCAGGGCTCGCACATTGCCCTGATCTCGAAAAACTGCGCGCACTGGATTATCGCCGACCTGGCGATCTGGATGGCCGGGCATGTCTCGGTGCCGCTGTACCCCAACCTCACCGCCGACTCCGTGGCCCATGTGCTGGAGCACTCCGAGGCGGCGTTGGTGTTTATCGGCAAGCTCGACGACTGGCCGGCCATGGCCCCAGGCATCAAGGCCGGGCTTGCGACCATCAGCCTGCCGCTGTGCCCCGAGGGCCCGTTCGACTTCACTTGGGCCGACCTGCAGGCCTGCTCACCGATCCAGGATGACCCGGCGCCGGCTGCCACGGACCTGGCCACCATCATTTACACCTCCGGCACTACCGGCCTGCCCAAAGGCGTGATGCACACCTTCGGCGCCCTGGCGTTTGCGGCAACCCGAGGCACCGAGCTGTTCGGCCTGGGGGAGGGCGACCGGCTGCTGTCCTACCTGCCGCTGTGCCATGTGGCCGAGCGCATGTTTGTCGAGATGGCTGCGATCTACACCGGGCAAACGGTGTTTTTTGCCGAAAGCCTCGACACCTTCCTCACCGACCTGCAACGCGCCCGGCCCACGGCCTTGTTTGGCGTGCCACGGATCTGGACCAAGTTCCAGATGGGGGTGTACGGCAAAATCCCGGAAAAACGTCTGGAGCTGCTATTGCGCCTGCCATTTATCGGCAAGCGCGTCGGGCGCAAGGTGCTCGCCGGGCTTGGCCTGGACGCGGTGCGGGTGGCCCTGTCCGGCGCGGCGCCGGTGCCTGAGGCGTTGCTACGCTGGTACCTGCGCCTGGGCCTGGATGTGCTGGAGGTGTATGGCATGACCGAAAGCTGTGGTTATTCCCATGTCTGTCGCCCCGGTCAGCAGAAGATTGGCTGGATCGGCCTGCCGTGCCCGGACGTGGAGGTGCGCATTGACCCGGCCGGTGAAGTCCAGGTGCGCAGCGGCGCGACCATGCTCGGTTACTTCAAGGACCCGCAGAAGACTGCCGAGACCCTCACCGAAGACGGCTTCCTGCGTACCGGCGACAAGGGCGAGCAGGATGCCGAAGGCCGCCTGCGCCTGACCGGGCGGCTCAAGGAGATCTTCAAGACCAGCAAGGGCAAGTACGTCGCCCCGGCCCCCATCGAAAACCGCCTGGCGGAGCACGGGCGCATTGAGCAGGTGTGTGTGGTCGGTGATGGCCTGAGCGCGCCGATGGGTTTGTGCGTGCTGTCTGCAGTGGGCCAGCAGGAGGCCGCCGGCGAGGCCCGGCAATCCTTGCATGGCAGCCTGGAGCGCCTGCTGGAAGAGGTCAACCAAGTGCTGGATAAACATGAGCGCTTGCGTCAACTGGTGGTGGTGAAAGACAGTTGGGCCGTGGAAAACGGCTTTCTGACACCGACCCTGAAGATCAAGCGCAACGTGATCGAGTCAACCTACGGCCCACAGTTCCAGGCCTGGAGCGCACGTTCCGAGGCAGTGCTGTGGCAGGATTGAGCACCCAAATAAAATCAACAAGGACACTGCAATGAGCCTGTGGCGCACCCTCCCTAATATCGAGCAACTCAATGTCATCCAGAAAAACACCATTGGTGAAGTGCTGGATATCCGTTTCGAGACCTTCGACGACCAATCCCTGACCGCCAGCATGGTGATTGACCATCGCACCCATCAACCCTATGGCTTGCTGCACGGTGGGGCCTCGGTGGTGTTGGCCGAAACGGTCGGCTCCATGGCCAGCTACCTGTGCATCGATGCCAGCAAGTTCTATTGCGTGGGCCTGGAAATCAACGCCAACCACCTGCGTGGCCTGCGTTCCGGGCGGGTGACGGCGGTGGCCAGGGCGATCCACATCGGGCGCACCACCCATGTCTGGGACATCCGCCTGACCAGTGACGAGGGCAAGGCCAGTTGTGTGTCGCGCCTGACCATGGCCGTGGTGCCCCTGGGCGAGAACCCGCCGGCGCGATAGGTGTGGCGTGAGTGTCATCATTCCTGGCAGTTACAGTCATTGCTGTAGCGGCCAGGCGTGAGGACAATCGAATTCTGTTTTGGATGATGGGTTGGTTATGTCGCAACATGTGTTTTTCACTCATGCCAATGGCTTTCCTTCGGCGACCTACGGCAAATTGTTCGATGCCCTGGCCCCGGAGTACGCGGTGGCGCACCTGTCGCAGCACGGCCACGACCCGCGGTTTCCGGTGGATGACAATTGGCAGAACCTGGTGGACGAACTGATCCACCACCTGGAGCAGCAGCCGGAGCCGGTGTGGGGCGTCGGCCACTCATTGGGCGGGGTGCTGCATTTGCACGCGGCCCTGCGTTGCCCGCAGTTGTATCGCGGGGTGGTGATGCTCGACTCGCCGGTGCTGACCCTGGCTGACCGCTGGGTGATCCGCGCGGCCAAGCGTTTTGGCCTGATCGACCGCCTGACCCCGGCTGGCCGCACCCTGGGCCGGCGCGAAGAGTTCAGCGACCTGGACGCCGCGCGTCAGTATTTTTCCGGCAAGACACTGTTTCGCGGGTTTGACCCGGACTGCCTGGAGGCCTACCTGCAACATGGTCTGCACCAGGTCGGCGATCGCCTGCGCCTGCGGTTCGACCCGGCCACGGAAATCAGCATTTATCGGGGCGTGCCACACACCAGCCCCGGCCAGACCCGCCAATTGAAAGTGCCACTGGCCGTAGTACGCGGCCGGCAGAGCCGGGTGGTGATGCGCCATCACGCCAGCGGCGTCGCACGCCTGCCCATGGGCGAGATGCTGACCATGCCCGGCGGCCACATGTTTCCCCTGGAGCGGCCGCAGGACACGGCGACCCTGATCAAGAACCTGTTTACCCGTTGGGAAGCCCGCGAGCGCAGTTGCGCATGACCACGCCTGTCGAAGAAGTGCGCCTGAGCCTGCCGCACATTGAGCTCGCGGCCCATCTGTTCGGCCCGGAAGACGGCCTGCCGGTGATCGCCCTGCATGGCTGGCTGGACAACGCCAACAGCTTTGCGCGCCTGGCGCCCAAGCTGCAGGGTTTGCGCATTGTCGCCCTGGACATGGCCGGTCACGGCCACTCGGCCCACCGCCCGGCTGGGGCGGGGTACGCCTTGTGGGATTACGTGTTTGATGTGCTGCAAGTGGCCGAACAGCTGGGCTGGAAACGTTTTGCATTACTTGGCCACTCCCTGGGGGCAGTCGTTTCCACGGTGCTGGCCGGGGCCTTGCCGGAGCGCGTGACGCACTTGGCGTTGATCGACGGCGTGATCCCGCCGACCGCCACCGGCGAGGACCCCGCCGAGCGCCTGGGCATGGCCCTGCAGGCGCAGATCAACCTGCAGGACAAGCGCAAACCGGTGTACGGCACCCTCGACCGGGCGGTGGAAGCGCGAATGAAAGGCGTGGTGGCCGTCAGCCGTGAAGCCGCGGAACTCCTGGCCCAGCGCGGCTTGATACCAGTGCCGGGCGGCTACACCTGGCGCAGTGACAGCCGCCTGACCCTGGCCTCGCCAATACGCCTGACGGAAGAACAGGCCATGGCCTTTGTGCGTCGAGTGGCGTGCCCTGCACAGTTGGTGGTCGCGCAAGAAGGCATGCTGGCCAAACATCCCGAGCTGCTTGCGCAGGTGCCGTTCACTGTCACCACCCTTGCAGGTGGCCATCATTTGCACCTGAATGACGAGTCGGGAGCGGTTCTTGTTGCAGACTGTTTCAATCGGTTCTTCACCGCGCCTTGACTTGGCGGGGGCAACTGTCGAGGCTGGGCGGATTGAAAGGGAGTCAACCATGAACAATCCGAATACCGCGAAGGCATCCACCGGCCCAGGCGCACCGATCCGATGAGTAGTGCCAAGGGAATTATCCGTGTGCTTGGGCTGTGCTGCATCAGCCCGTTGGTCTTCGCTGCTGATCTACCGGGAAGCCAGGATCTGCCCAGCGTGGCCCGTCAGGTGGATGCGCAGATTGTCGACTACCGTCCCGCCGAAGAAAAAGAACGCATCTACCCCATGGGCGCGATCCGCAAGATCAGCGGCCAGTTGCGCTACGACGGTCAGGCCACGGCCCGTGGCCAAGTAACCGCCATCACCTATGAACTGCCTGCCGAGCACAGTTCCAGCACGGCCTTCAAAGCCACGCGCGAGGCGTTGCAAGAACAGGGCGCGCAGTTGTTGTTCTGGTGCCAGGCCCGCGATTGTGGCGAAAGCAGCCTCTGGGCCAATGAAGTGTTGGGCAATGCCAAGCTGGTCGGCGCCGATGGCCAGCAGGAATTCCTCTTGCTGCGCCTGGCCGCCCCTCAGGACAACTCTCTGGTGGCGCTGTACGGCATCACCCGCGGCAATCGCCGGGCTTACCTGCATGTGGAGCAAATGGACGCCAGCGCGCCATTGGGGCAATTGCTGCCGACCTCTGCCACACTGCTGCGCGAACTGAAAAGCACCGGCGACCTGGATTTCCCTTTGCTGGGGGCTGAGCCCGACGCAACATGGTTGACCCTGATTTCCCGTGGATTGAACCTCGACACCACCTTGCGGGTCAGTTTGAGCGGACCCAACGCTGAAGCCTGGCGCCAGGGCCTGATCGACAAGGGCGTGCGTGCGGCGCGCCTGGAAACCGCTACTGGCGAGACCCAGGGCCTGCATCTGCAAGTGATCCGCTGATCGTTCCAGGGCGAACGGACCCGCGCCGTTCGCCTAAGCTCTCCCTCAACAGACTTCTTTTCGAGAAAGCACATGCTCAACAATGATCGCCTGCTGGTGCAGATCCTGCTCCTGGTGCTGTTTGGTGCCAGTTTCTGGGTGATGGCGCCGTTCTGGTCGGCGCTGTTCTGGGGCGCGGTGCTGGCGTTTGCCAGCTGGCCGCTGATGCGCCTGTTGACCCGCGCCCTGGGCGGCCGTGAGTCCCTGGCAGCGGGGATTCTGACCTTGGGCTGGATGTTGCTGGTGGCAGTGCCACTGGTGTGGCTGGGCTTCAACCTGGCCGACCATGTGCGCGATGCCGTGGCGCTGATCAAGGACGTCCAGGTCGACGGCCTGCCCGAAGCACCCACCTGGCTGGGCTCGATCCCGTTTGTGGGAGAGCGGCTGGTGGGCATGTGGGACAGCATCGACCAGCAGGGCGCGGCCCTGATGGTCACGATCAAGCCCTACCTGGGGCAAGTCGGCAACTGGCTGCTGGCCCGCAGCGCGCAGATCGGCGGTGGCATCCTCGAACTGACCCTCAGCCTGGTGTTTGTATTCTTTTTCTACCGCGACGGGCCACGCCTGGCGATGTTCGTCCACCGCCTGCTGGAGCGTTTGATCGGTGATCGCGCCGGCTACTACATCGACCTGGTGGCCGGTACGGTGCAACGGGTGGTCAACGGCGTGATCGGCACCGCCGCCGCCCAGGCATTGCTGGCACTGATCGGCTTCCTGATTGCCGGCGTGCCCGGGGCACTGGTGCTGGGCATCGTCACCTTCCTGCTCAGCCTGATCCCGATGGGCCCGCCCCTGGTCTGGATCCCGGCCACGGCCTGGTTGGTATGGAAGGGCGATTACACCTACGCGGTGTTCCTCGGCGTCTGGGGCACATTCATCATCAGTGGCGTAGACAACGTGCTCAAGCCCTACCTGATCAGCCGCGGCGGTAACCTGCCACTGGTGATCGTGTTGCTGGGGGTATTTGGTGGCTTGATCGCGTTTGGCTTTATCGGCTTGTTTATCGGGCCGACCTTGTTGGCGGTGGCGTATAGCCTGTTGACGGATTGGAGCGCGACTCAGGCGCAGGTTCGTCGCGAGGACAAGGTGAGCTGATCCTTTGTAGGAGCCGGCAATGGCTAGGTCCAGGGTAGTCACGTTTTTGCCGTCACCTGCGGGCGAGGCTACTGTCGGGGCATGTTGCAGGCGTGTCGTGAATGTATCTGCTTTGAAATATTAGTCGGTTCTCCCAGAAAAATAGGCGCTTGCCGAGGATTTACCGATCATCGGATCCCGCAAAGCCGCTGCTTGCGCTACAATCCGCGCCGATTTCGACTTGCCTGAGAGCCCATTCCAATGTCCGTCTGCCAGACTCCTATCATCGTCGCCCTGGATTACCCTACCCGTGACGCCGCACTGAAGCTGGCTGACCAGTTGGACCCCAAGCTCTGCCGGGTCAAGGTCGGCAAGGAGCTGTTCACCAGTTGTGCCGCAGAAATCGTCGGCACCCTGCGTGACAAGGGTTTTGAGGTGTTCCTCGACCTGAAATTCCACGATATCCCCAACACCACCGCGATGGCGGTCAAGGCCGCGGCCGAGATGGGCGTGTGGATGGTCAACGTCCACTGTTCCGGCGGCCTGCGCATGATGGCCGCGTGCCGTGAGGTGCTGGATCAGCGCAGCGGTCCCAAGCCGTTGCTGATCGGTGTGACCGTGCTGACCAGCATGGAGCGTGAGGACCTGGCCGGTATTGGCCTGGATATCGAGCCCCAGGAGCAAGTACTGCGTCTGGCGGCCCTGGCGCAGAAAGCCGGCCTCGATGGCCTGGTGTGTTCGGCGCTGGAGGCCCAGGCGTTGAAGACTGCCCATCCTACGCTGCAACTGGTGACCCCGGGGATTCGTCCGGCGGGCAGCGCCCAGGACGATCAGCGGCGGATTCTTACGCCGCGCCAGGCGCTGGATGCGGGTTCTGATTACTTGGTGATCGGTCGTCCGATCAGCCAGGCGGCCGATCCGGCCAAGGCCCTGGCGGCGGTGGTTGCCGAAATCGCCTGATGCCTTTGCGCTAAAAATGTGGGAGCTGGCTTGCCAGCGATGCAGGCACCTCGGTTTTTCAGTCAGTCCGAGGTGATGCTATCGCAGGCAAGCCAGCTCCCACAGTTGCTTACGGTGTGCCGGTTGGCACCCGATCCCACAAGGGCGCTGTGGGGTGTCAGTTGACCTTCAGCACCAACTTGCCAAAGTTCTCGCCGTTGAACAGCTTCATCAGCGTTTCAGGGAACGTCTCCAGTCCCTCGACAATATCTTCCTTGCTCTTGAGCTTGCCTTGCGCCATCCAACCGGCCATTTCCTGCCCGGCGGCGGCAAAGTTCGCCGCATGGTCCATCACCACAAACCCTTCCATACGCGCCCGATTGACCAGCAGTGACAAGTAGTTGGCCGGCCCCTTCACGGCTTCCTTATTGTTGTACTGGCTGATGGCCCCGCAGATCACCACCCGCGCCTTCAACGCGAGGCGGCTGAGCACGGCGTCGAGGATATCGCCGCCGACGTTATCGAAATACACGTCCACGCCTTTTGGGCATTCGCGCTTGAGGGCCGCCGGCACGTCTTCGTGCTTGTAGTCGATGGCCGCGTCGAACCCTAGTTCCTCCAGCAAAAACTTGCACTTGTCGGCGCCGCCAGCAATCCCTACCACGCGGCAGCCTTTGATCTTGGCGATCTGCCCGGCAATGCTGCCCACCGCCCCGGCGGCGCCGGAAATCACTACGGTATCGCCGGCCTTGGGCGCGCCGGTGTCGAGCAGGGCAAAGTAGGCGGTCATGCCGGTCATGCCCAGCGCCGACAGATAGCGCGGCAGCGGCGCCAGTTTCGGATCGACCTTATAG
Source organism: Pseudomonas sp. WS 5411 (assembly GCF_012985595.1). Taxonomy (NCBI): domain Bacteria; kingdom Pseudomonadati; phylum Pseudomonadota; class Gammaproteobacteria; order Pseudomonadales; family Pseudomonadaceae; genus Pseudomonas; species Pseudomonas sp. WS 5411. The sequence goes on along the minus strand of NZ_JAARMC010000017.1, from coordinate 51,362 downwards.
AAACCGCGCGGCTCGCCGAGGAAGTAGTCCTGTACACCCAGGGCGCCATTCACGTAGTCCCCGACCGCGAATTTCGGTGTGTTCGAGGCGATGACCTGGCCTACGCCCAAGGCGCGCATGACTTCGCCGATGGCGACCGGCGGGATGTAGGATTTGCCTTCATTCATCCAGCCACGCATGGCCGGGTCGAGGGACAGGTATTCGTTGCGCACCAGCACCTGGCCGTCCGCCAGGTTGCCCACCGGCACTTCCTGGTAGGTGAAGGTGTCCCGCGTGGCCGCACCGACCGGGCGTTTGGCAAGCAGGAATTGGCGGTTGGTCTGGGCAGTCATGGCAAGGACTCTGGATAAATGGACCTCAAGTGATAGACCTTCCAGGCGCCAGGAGCAAGGTCGGCCGATACCTGCGAATGCCCGGCGATAGGCTGGGTTGATAGTGGGCCCGGCAGGCTTATCACTGCCGTGCATGGGCGCTCAACCGGCCCTCTGATAGTGCTGACGCGTGGCGCCTGGCCCTGGCTATGCTGGGCCCACGGGCATTCATCCAAGGATATAAGCAATGAGCATGACGTTTTCCGGCCAGGTCGCCCTGGTCACAGGCGCTGCCAACGGTATCGGCCGCGCCACGGCGCTGGCATTCGCCAACGAAGGCCTGAAGGTCGTGGTCGCCGACCTGGATGTGGCGGGCGGAGAGGGCACCGTCGCGTTGATCCGCGAGACGGGCGGCGAGGCGTTGTTCGTGCGCTGCAATGTCACCCTGGAGGCGGATGTGCAGCAACTGATGCAGCAAGTGCTGAACAGCTATGGTCGCCTGGACTATGCGTTCAACAATGCCGGCATCGAGATTGAACAGGGCAAGTTGGCCGATGGCACCCTGGATGAGTTCGACGCCATCATGGGGGTCAACGTCAAGGGCGTGTGGTTGTGCATGAAGTATCAGCTGCCGTTGCTGCTGGCCCAGGGCGGTGGGGCGATCGTCAATACCGCGTCGGTGGCGGGGTTGGGGGCTGCGCCGAAGATGAGTATTTATGCGGCGTCCAAGCATGCGGTGATTGGCCTGACCAAGTCGGCAGCCATCGAGTACGCGAAAAAGAAAATCCGCGTCAACGCCGTGTGCCCGGCGGTGATCGACACCGACATGTTCCGTCGTGCCTATGAAGCCGACCCGCGCAAGGCCGAGTTTGCCGCCGCCATGCACCCGGTCGGGCGCATTGGCACGGTCGGGGAAATCGCCAGCGCGGTGCTGTATCTGTGCAGCGATGGCGCCGCGTTCACCACTGGCCAGGCATTGGCCGTGGATGGCGGTGCGACGGCTATTTAGGACGGGTCGCCGTGCACCACTGAGAAAGTGATTTCCAGTGCTGTGGGGCGTTTCCGCAGGTGGCAAGATGCCCTGGGCTATTGTGTTTCAATAGGTAAATAACCCAATAAAATCAATGATTTAATAAATTTATGAACAGGGTGATCCTGGCCTTCTGTGCTTAACTGTTTTGAGTTAAATGCCAAACAGTTGAAGGGGGGTGGCTCATGGATTTAGGGATCAATCGACAAGCCCTTGTACCGGTGGTTCAGCAAATTGTCAGCGCCATTGCCGCATGGATTCGGGAGAGCGGGGTCAGCCCCGGAACGCGCCTGCCTTCCATCCGGCAACTGGCCCAGGACAACCTGCTCAGTCAATCCAGTGTGATCGAGGCGCTGGAGCGCATGGTGGCCGAAGGGGTCTTGGCCTCAAGGGCCGGTTCGGGGTTTGTTATCGCCGAGCAACCGGTGGCCAGCAGCCCATTGGCGGAGTGCCAGTGGTATGAGGGGGCAGAACGCAGGTGGGGGGCCTTTACCGATAACCAGTTGGGAGAATTGAAGCTGGGGTGCGGCTGGCTGCCGGACTCCTGGCGTGAAAGTGATGACATCAGCTATGCGATTCGCGAAATCAGCCGTACCGATACCGCTGGGGTTTTCAATTACAGCACGCCCCTGGGGTTGCCAGCGCTACGTGAGCAATTGCACAAGCGCCTGACACAGATCCAGGTGGCCAGCACTGCCGAGCAGATCCTCACCACCCACGGCGCGAGCCATGCCCAGGACCTGCTGATCCGCACCTTGCTCAAGGCCGGCGACACGGTGGTGGTCGAGAGCCCTGGCTACGGCAACCTGTATCGTCAGTTGGCTTTCCACGGTGTCATGTTGCTGGAGGTGCCCAGAACCCGCAGCGGCCCGGATATCCAGGCCCTGGAAACGCTGCTGGCCCGCCACCGCCCCAAGTGCCTGTTCATCAACAGCCTCTACCACAACCCGACGGGCACCAGCCTGTCGCGGGTGGTCGCCGAGCGTCTGTTGCACCTGGCCCACACTCGGGACTTCCTGATTGTCGAGGAGGATGTCTACGGCGACCTGCAACATGCTTCCTGTACCCGTCTGGCGGCGTTGGCCCATGATGATCGGGTGATCTATGTCTCGAGCTTTTCCAAGACCCTGAGCAGCGCCCTGCGGGTTGGCTATCTCACCGCCAGCACGGCCCTCATCAGCCAATTGCTCAAGCTCAAGACCTTGACCGGTATGGGCACCTCACGCTTTGCCGAAGCGATGGTGGCCAGTCTCCTGACCAACGGTACCTACCGCAAATGGGTACAGCGCCTGCGCCGACGGCTGAGCGCGGAGATGGCGAAGACCTTGCAGGTGCTGGAGGATGAAGAGTGGGAGGTCTTTGCGGTGCCCGCAGGTGGCATGTTTGTGTGGGCGCGCCCGGGTTCAGGGGATGGCTCAAGGGTGCACGCAAGGGCCCGACAGCTTGGGGTCTTGCTGTCTTCCGGCGAGTTGTTCAGCCCGACCGGCGAGCACGCTGAATGGCTGCGGATCAATGTGGCCTATGCTTGCGATCATCGGGCCCTGGCATTGTTCAAAGCCATGGGCCCCACAGGATCGACCTCCACCATTCTGAAAACGACGGGGATGTAGCTTTTTGCCATTATTGTGGCGCCAACGTCTTGTGTTGCAGGGCCCGGGATTGCGAATCTCGTTGCATGGATACCGGGCTTGCTGGCGTTCGCCACCCCAAGAGGACTTTGCGCAATGATTTCGGCCGTGCAACGACGATTTGCCAACCTTGGGCTGGCCAGGAAGCTGGGGCTGGGGTTTGCCCTGGTATTGCTGTTGACGGCCCTGGTGGCGGCGATTGGCGTGTGGTCCCTGCAAACCGTTGGTCAGCGTTTTGTGGGGCTCAAGGGCATGTCTTCGCTCAATGAGGGGCTGCTGAATGTGCGTTTGATTGAGCAGGAGTATGCGTTGCGCAGCGATGCCGACTCGGTCGAGGTCCTGCACCAACGGGTGGATAGCCTGGTGGCCGAAGCCCAGGCGCTCAACATGAGCGAGGTCGAGCAGGCGCTGGGCGCCTATCGCAAGGCATTTGACGAATTTGTCGAGCTGACCCAGGCCAAGGACCTGGCGCTGGAAATGGCCAGTTGGTCGGTGTCCAGTGTCGCCAACAACCTTGATGTATTGCAGGCCGGCCTGGCCGACGATGGGGCCTATAACCTCAAGGAAAGCCAAGGCAAAGAGGGCGCCGAGTTTATCGAGCAGGCCGGGCAGGTGGGGCAGGTTTCGCGCTTGATGTTGCAGGCCATGAACGAAGCCCATGTGCGCCTGGATCAGAGCCGCAAGGGCGACGCGGACAGTGCCGGGCAAGGCCACATCGAGCAGGCCGATCAGGCCCTGGCCCAGGCCGGGCAACTGCAGAACCTGGTCAAGGATCCTGGCTATCAGACCGTGCTCAATGAGGTGGTCGGGCATATCGGAGCCTTCAGCGAAAAACTCACCGAATACACCGGCCTGCTGGCCCAGGAAAAGATCGTCTACCAACAGTTGCATGAGCGGGCCGCGCAAGTGGTGGCGCAGGTCAACCAGGCCTATGCCGCGCAGGACCAGTCGATGCAGGCGCAGTTGGCCAAGAGCAGCTTGCTGATCATTGTGTCATCGGCCCTGGCCTTATTGGTCGGGGTGATTGCCGCGTGGCTGATTACCCGGCTGATCGTGATGCCGCTGCGCAGCGTGATTGCCGTGGCCCGGCAGATTGCGGCCGGGGATCTCAGCGGGCGCATGGAGGTGAGCCGACAGGATGAGATGGGCCAGTTGATGCAGGCGATGCAGCAGATGGGCGGGGGCCTGAGCAATATGGTCAGCGGGCTGCAGGCGGGGATTGAACAATTGGCCAGCTCGGCCCAGTCATTGTCCCGGGGGGCCGAGCAGACCAATCTCGAAGTCAGTAGCCAGAAAGAAGAAACCGAGCAAGTCGCCACTGCCATGAACCAGATGGCCGCCACGGTGCACGATGTGGCACGCAATGCCGAGCAGGCCGCGCAAGCGGCGCAGACCGCCGACGATAAGGTCGACACTGGCCAGCAGGTGGTACGCCAGAGCCTGCAGCGCATCGAGCTGCTGGCCAGTTCGGCGACCTCTGCCAGCACCAGCATCGAAAGCCTGAGCGCCGAAATCCAGAATATCGGTAGCGTGTTGGAGGTGATCAAAAGTGTTGCCGAGCAGACCAACCTGCTGGCGCTCAACGCCGCCATCGAGGCGGCACGCGCCGGGGAGCAAGGGCGCGGCTTTGCGGTGGTCGCCGATGAGGTGCGCGCCCTGGCCAGGCGCACCCAGCAATCGACGGAGGAAATCGAACGTCTGGTCAGCACCTTGCGCAGCGCGGCGCAGTCTTCAGTGCGGGATATCCAGCACAGCGGCGAGCTGGTGAAGCTGGCTGTCAGCGATGCCCTGGAAACCGAAAGTGCGTTGGGCAGCATTGCCGCGGCGGTGTCGCTGATCCAGCAGATGAACCAGCAGATCGCGGCGGCGGCCGAGCAGCAGAGCTCGGTGGCCGAAGAAATCAACCGCAGCGTCACCAGTATCCGCGCCAGCGCCGATCAATCGGCGCTGAGCATGCAGGGTAATGCGGCATCGAGTATCGAGTTGGCGCAACTGGGGGCGGAACTCAAGGGGATGGTGGGGCATTTCCGGCTGTGATCATATTCAGGGCCGGAACGAGTTCCCTGAGGGAGCTGACACCCTGAGGTGTACTCACGGGCGCCATCGCGGGCGAGCCCGCTCCCACAGGGGGGAGTGTAGCTGCGCGCCTCGGCATCTCATCTACGTTGGAGATACTCGAGGTGTGATCAGGCGTGATTGGCCAAAAAGGTCAGCAGTGCCTCATTGACGAAATCAGGATTTTCCCGGCTGGAGATATGCCCTGCGTCCGGGATCAATACCATATCGCAGCCGATCAGATCGGCCATTTCCTGCGCTTCTGCGGGGGGGCGCGGCTGGTCCTCGTTGCCACACATCACCAGAGTCGTATCAGCATTCAGGCGGGATAAGCCTTCCAGCGCATCCCCACGACCGAAAATCAGGCGACCCAGGGGCACGATGCTTTGCAGCAGGCGATCCTTGGGGAAGTCGCGCAGGGACTGGCGGAAGTCCTGATACAGCGCAGAGTCGTGGTCGATGCCGGGGCGGAAGAAGATCGGCACGATGATATCCAGCAGGGCATCTGGAATAGCACCCGCGGCCTCGATTGCGCCGAGCAGTGCGAAATACTGTTCGCGGGTGGCCTCAGGCTCTGCGCCCAGATAGGTATCCATCAATACCAGGCTGTTGACCCGCTCGGGCGCCAGCAACGCCAGCGGCGCAGCCCACATGCCGCCGACGGATAAACCCACTAGGTTGACCTGGGCAATCTCCAGATGGTCCAGCAAGGCCAGGGCCTGGCGTGCCAGGTCGTCCAGGGTGCGGGTCTGTGCCGGTAGCGGGCCAGACTCACCGTGACCCCACAGCTCTGGCACGATCACTCGGTACTGTTGCGACAGGGCGGCGATCTGCGGTGCCCACATGTGCTGGTCCCACAGGTAGCTCTGGCCGAGCAGGACAGCAGGGCCCGAGCCCTGGTCCACGTAGTGCAGGGGCTGACCATCAATGATGACACTTGGCATGAAGGCCTCTTTCGTTTACGGAATGAAGTGCACTTTTGTACGCGAGTTATTGCAGCGAGGGGTAGAGGCAGGATGATGGCTCCGGGTGCAAAGCATGCACCCGGCGAATCAAGGCAGGAGAGGATCAGTCGTAGATGACTTTCTTTTTCCACTCGGCATCAGCGTCATCGGCTTTCAAGCCTGCGGTCAGCTCATTGGTCTCTTCGGCGGTTTGCTGGCTGTTGGTCAGCACCATGGAGTTGGCACGCGCCAATTGTTTTTCCAGCAGTTGCAGGTGCTGGCTGTAGGTGGCCGGTTCAGGCTGCTTGCGCAGGTATTGCACGCCGCGCTCGAACGCCAGGCGCGCCTGGCCGGGCTGCGCCTGTTGCAGCGCGTGTTGGCCAAGATTGTTGAAGAACTCGATGTGCAGCAGCACCAGCAGGTGACGGATTTCGCGGATCCAGTGCTTGGCCTCGTTGGTGGGCAAAAAGCCGTCCTGGGCGGCGCGGGTGACCTGGCCGTGCAGGGCTTCGAGCAGGAAGCGTACATCCTTGGCCTTGGCTTCGGTCTGGATCGGCCCTGGAGGGTTGTTCACCGGGATCGACTCGCCCTGGCCCACCAGTGCTTCCAGCTCGGCAATACGGGCCTTGATGGTGCTGCTGGATTTGTTGAGGTGGAGCATGCGTTGGTTGACGTTCAGTTCCAGGCGGGTCAGCAGCAGTTTGAGCTGCGGCGTCATCAGTTGGCCGGGGAACGTCTCGGTGATCTCGCCACAGCGGCGCAGCCGATCATTGAGCTCAATCTGGGCCCGGGCTTTTTCCAGTTTGTTGTTTTCCACCACGTGGTTCATGTAGCCAATGGCGATCAGTATTACGATCCCGGCTATTACCAGCAGGGTGATCATGAGTGGTGTCACCGGTGTGACCTCTTTGTAGTATGTGCGTTGAAGTGTAGTGATTGGCGCTTGCGGCGGATAGGACTCTTCGACGAGATGAGTCAGTGCTTTCATCTGTATATGTAGTAACTCTGAATAGATGCACATTGCCACCATTCGCGGGTCAGGACTATAACGTCTTGTCGGGCGCCAGAATATAGGCGCCAAAGCCTGGACGGCGAGAAACTCCGACAGTGGCGGTAAAGCGGGGCGAAGTCATTGATTTAAATAAATTTATCCTTGGGGGTTGACGACCTTTCAATCCATCCATAGAATGCGCGCCACTTACAGCGTAAAGCACACAGCGAAACGCGGTAGGGAGTGAATGTTGTACGTGTGTCCCCTTCGTCTAGTGGCCTAGGACACCGCCCTTTCACGGCGGTAACAGGGGTTCGAGTCCCCTAGGGGACGCCATTGCGGGAATAGCTCAGTTGGTAGAGCACGACCTTGCCAAGGTCGGGGTCGCGAGTTCGAGTCTCGTTTCCCGCTCCATTTTTAAACAGTGTGGCTTTCGGGCGGCACTGAGTGAAACCAGGACCAAGTCTTCGGACAAGGCCTCTGGGCACTGGAACACACACCATGTGTTTCAGTTAGCGTGTCCCCTTCGTCTAGTGGCCTAGGACACCGCCCTTTCACGGCGGTAACAGGGGTTCGAGTCCCCTAGGGGACGCCATTTGCGGGAATAGCTCAGTTGGTAGAGCACGACCTTGCCAAGGTCGGGGTCGCGAGTTCGAGTCTCGTTTCCCGCTCCATATTCAACAAAAACGCCGCTCAGTGATGAGCGGCGTTTTTGTTTGTCTGCAATTCAAGCCTGCGCAAATGGACCCGCCGCACAAGCGGGTCCAGGTGCTGGGTCAGAGTTTCGGCAACTGCCCGATACGGCCCATCATTTCCGTCACGATCTGCAGGTCCAGCAGGAACTGCTCGGTGGTCTTGAACTCGTTGTCGGTGTGCCCGGTGTATTTGACCTCGGGGCGGGCCAGGCCGAATTGCACGCCATTGGGCAGGTCATGCACCGAGGTTGCGCCAGCCGAAGTCCCGTACTCAGGCTTCATGCCCAGGTTTTCCGTGGCCACGGCCAGCAGCGCCTTGACCCATTCACCCTCGGGGTTACGGTACATCGGCGCGGCGACCGAGTAGTCGAAGGCTGGCGCAATATGGGTCTTTTGGCTCCAGGCGCTCAGCTTGTCAGCGATCTCTTTCTTGAGCGTTTCTGGAGATTTACCTTTTGGCACCCGCAGGTTGACCGCCAGCTTGAAGGCTTTTTCGTCCATGCCGACAAAGGTCGGCGAGGTGGTCAGTGGCCCCATGAACGTATCGGCAAAGCCCACGCCCAATTTGCCGCCCAGGTAATCCAGGCCCCAGTTATCGGAGGCATAGCGGGCAGCGTCAGTAATCTCGTTGTGTTTGAACGCAACCTTGCCGTCCAGGCTGTTGATAAAGACCAGCATCCGCGCCACCGGGTTGATGCCCGATTCGGGTTCGGAAGAGTGCGCCGATACCCCGGTGACGGTCAGCTTGACGTCTTTGTCGACGACCTTGGCATCTACTGTGAAATCGCCACCATTGGCCTTGGCGAATGCACTCCCGGCCTGTTGCAGGCTGGCAGCCAGTTCGGCGGGGCTGTCGCTGCGCAACGTGGCCACCGATGCCGAAGGAATCTGGTTGGTCGCCAGGCCGCCGGTCATGGCAATGATTTCGGCGCCTTTGCCGTCGGCTTTGCGCTTGGCAAAGGTGGCCATGACCGTGCCATAACCCTTTTCGGCGATGACGACCGGGTAGCCGCCGTCCAGCGCGAGGTTGTAGTTGGGCGTCGGGTTGTGTTCGAAGTAGTAGGGAATGGCGTCGCCGGTGGTTTCTTCGGTGGTGTCCACCAGCAGCTTGAAGTTGCGTGCCAGGGGCAGGTTTTCTTCCTTGATCACTTTCATCGCGTACAGCGTCACCACGATGCCGTTCTTGTCATCCTCGGTGCCGCGGCCGTACATGCGGTCGCCAATCAGCGTGACCTTGAACGGGTCGAGGCGGGTGCCATCGGCCAGTACCCAGTTTTCCGGGGTCACCGGCACCACGTCGGCGTGGGCGTGGATGCCCACAACTTCGTCGCCGGCACCTTCCAGGGATATTTCGTAGACGCGGTTGTCGATATTGCGGAACTTCAGGTTGAACGCCTGGGCCAGGCTTTTGATCTTGTCGGCGATCTTGATGAATTCAGGGTTGTCGTGCTGGGCTACGCCTTCTACCTGGAAGGTCGGTATGGCCACCAGCTCGCGCAGGGTCTCGGTAGCCGCCGTGCCGTATTTCACTCGGGCGTAGAGACCCAGCAGGCGATGAATTTCGTTTTGCTGTTCGGCGGACAGGCGTTTGTTATCGAGAAAAGCACTGATTGCCGGGCCCAAGTCGGCGGTTTTGCCCAGTTCACTTGTGGCCAGGCTGCCGAGGAAGGTGCGGAAGTCCTTGAACGAGGCGTCATTGAACGTCTTGAGGATGGTCGCGCTCTGTTGCGGGGTGATATTGGCGAACGCTGGTGCGGTAACGGCGGACAGGCTGGTGACCATCAGGATGGCGGCGGCCAGATGCTTGAGGGAGAAGTCCATTGCTGGGGGCATTCCTTTGCAGGTGGTGAGTAGGAGGTTTCCGATTTTTATGTCGGAAACATTTTCACACACTAGCATCACCCACAAGCTCCAGGGGAGCCCCTTGCGCGGTGATGTCCTATCTCAATAATAAAACGCCGCCTGCCATCAATCTGTCAGTCGAGGCTGTAGCGCACCGACAACGTGCCCTTCTTCTCCGACAGGCCGAGGATCGTGACCTGGCCGACTTGGGCGAGGGCCTGTACGTGAGTGCCGCCGCAGGCGTAGGGCGGCAGATCACCAAAACCTACTTCCCGGGAGCCGCTTTGCAGCGTCATTTGGCGCGGTAAATCTGCGGCGATCCATTGGTTGACCTGTTGTTGCAGGGCATCGGCCTCCATGTTCTGGGCGAACTCCCCACGGATAAAACTGATCTTGCCTTCGCCTGGCCAGTGGTGGGCCTTGATCGGCATCCAGCCCAGGGTCTCACCGGCGTTGCCAATCAGATGCCCTGCCGAATGCAGGCGTGTATGCAGGGCGCGGCGCTCGCCGTCGACCCGCGCTTGCTGGAGCCCGAGTGCGACGGGCTGGTCCACGTAGTGCACGATGCGCTCGGCTTCCTGCACCACTTTCAACACGTTGCTGTCTCCCAGCCAACCCGTATCAAAAGGCTGGCCGCCACCCTGGGGGTGGAAAATGGTGGAGTGCAGCACCACCGCAAACTGCTGCTCAAACGGCGTGCACTCCAGCACATCAACATCGGCAACCAGGTGGTCATGGGTAAAAAACAGGCGCTGGGTCATCGTCTACATCCGCATCAGGGTTCTAAACAGCAGTATAAGTAGTGCGCCAATGGGTGATAATCCGCTGAAATCTCAATGGATTTGTGCGTCATGAGCATCAATCTTCCTTTGCCGCTGCTGGGCGAAATGGCGATTTTCGTCAAGGTGGTGGAAACCGGCAGCTTCTCCGAGGCGGCGCGCCAACTGGGGGCGTCGCCATCGGCGGTAAGTCGCAGCATCTCGCGCCTGGAACAGGCCCTGGCCACGCGGCTGCTGCAGCGCACCACACGCAAATTACGCTTGAGCGAAGGTGGCGAAGAGGTTTTCAAACGCTGCCAGGAAATGGTCAGCGCGGCGCGCTCGGTGATGGAAATCAGCGGCCAGTACACCCACGAAGCCGAAGGACTGGTGCGGGTCAGTGTGCCCAAGGCGGTCGGGCGGTTTGTGGTGCATCCGCATATGCCAGAGTTCTTGCGGCGTTATCCCAAGGTCGATCTGCAGTTGATCCTCGAAGATCGGCAGGTGGATTTGATTGATGACAATGTCGACCTGAGCATCCGCATCACCGATAGCCCGCCACCGGGGTTGGTAGGGCGCCAGTTATTACCGATTGAGCATTTGTTGTGTGCCACGCCGCAGTATCTGGCTGCCCACGGTACGCCGCTGCATCCCCATGATTTGCTGGGGCACAGTTGCATCTACCTGGGCGAAACGCCGGGGGATGCGCGCTGGAAATTCCGCCAGGCGGGTAAGACAGTGACGGTAGGGGTACGCGGGCGGTATGCGGCCAATCACACGGGGGTGCGGCTGGATGCGGTGTTGCAGGATGTAGGGATTGGCAGCTTGCCGTACTTCACCGCGCGGCATGCCTTGGAGGAGGGGCGGTTGGTGCAGGTCCTGGCGCAATGGGATTTCATTGCCTCGTACCATGGGGATGCCTGGTTGCTGCATTCGCCCACACGCTACCTGCCGCCGAAGTTGCGGGTGTTTATTGATTATCTGGTGGAGTGCATGGCTAAGGAGCCTACATTGCATCGGCGGTAGGCGCGCGATCGAGAATGTGGAGCAGGTTAGTGTGGGAGCGGGCCCGCTCCCACATTTGGATCTTTGGTGCTTTTGAGATCAGTGCTTGGGCTGGTCGTTGGACATGGCCAGCAATTGCTTTTCCTGGTTCCAGTCGAACGGTTCGTCGTTCTGTTCGGCTTCGAAACGACGTTCTTCCAGGGCCTGGTACAGGTCCAGTTCATCGTCGGGCATGAAGTGCAGGCAGTCACCGCCGAAGAACCACAACAGGTCGCGCGGTACCAGATGGGCAATCTGCGGGTAGCGCAGGATGACCTGGCTCATCATGTCCTGGCCCAGGTATTGGCTTTCGATCGGGTCGATGGGCAGCAGGGCCCGCAGTTCATCAAAGCGTTCCAGGAACAGCGCGTGACTTTCCTCGGGAACCTGTTCGGCTTCGCCGACGGCAACCAGGATGCTGCGCAGGTGGTCGAGCAAGACGAGATGATCGGCAACGACGTTGGACACGAGAGTAAGTCCTCAAAAGCAAAAACGGGCGCGAGAGTATATAGCTCTCGCGCCCGTTTTTATATGACGGTTGGTCTCAGCGGACTCTGCCGGGCGCCTGGGCCAGCTCCTCTTTGCTGAAGTCATCCACGTCGATCACCTTGCGCCGCGCCACTTCCGCGTCGCGCAGGGTTTGCGCTTCAGCTGGTTGCAGCACGCCAGCTTCCAGTGCGGCGTCGATGGCATGTTCCCCTGCACGCGGCTTGACCTGGCCACTTTTGAGGGCGCTGTGGAGTTTCTTTTGCAGCGGGTGGCTGGCACCCAGTAGGTCATAGGCGTGTTGCAACGCGCCGACCGGATCTTCCGCCGATTGCGGGCGATAGCAGCCAGCCAGCAGCTCTTCCAGGGTCGGGTCGCCCTTGGCCCGGCCAATCACTGCGGCGACTTCAGCGTCCAGTGCATCGGACGGGCCTTTATGGCGACGCCCGAATGGGAACACGATGACCCGCAACAGGCAGCCCAGCACTTTGTTGGGGAAGTTGCTAAGTAACTCATCCAGCGCGCGTTCCGATTGGCCAAGGCTTTCTTCCATGGCCCAGGCAAACAGCGGTTCCAGATGATCCGGGGAGTCGAGGTCGTGGTAGCGCTTGAGCGCCGCCGAGGCCAGGTACATATGGCTGAGTACATCCCCCAGCCGTGCCGACAGGCGTTCACGACGCTTCAGCTCACCACCCAGCAGCATCATGCTCAGGTCTGCCAGCAGGGCGAACGCGGCGGCCTGGCGGTTGAGGGCGCGGAAGTAACCCTGGCTCAAGCGGTTGCCCGGGGCTTTTTCGAAGTGGCCCAGGCCCAGGTTCAACACCAGGGTGCTGGCGGCGTTGCTCACCGCAAAACCGATATGTTGCAGCAACAGCCCATCGAACTCCTTGAGTGCCTGGTCGCGATCTTCACGACCGGCGAGGGCCATTTCCTTGAGGACGAATGGATGGCAGCGAATCGCCCCCTGGCCGAAGATCATCAGGTTGCGCGAAAGGATATTCGCCCCTTCCACGGTGATGAAGATCGGCGCCCCCTGCCAGCTGCGGCCCAGGTAGTTGTTGGGGCCCATGATGATGCCCTTGCCGCCGTGCACGTCCATGGCGTGGCTGATGCACTCGCGGCCGCGCTCGGTCAGGTGGTACTTGAGGATCGCCGAGAGCACCGAGGGTTTTTCCCCCAGGTCCACCGCATTGGCGGTGAGCATCCGCGCACTGTCCATCAACCAGGCATTCCCGCCGATACGGGCCAGGGCTTCCTGGATGCCCTCGAAGGCGGACAGCGGTACGTTGAACTGCTCGCGCACCTGGGCGTACTGACCGGTCACCAGGCTGGTGAACTTGGCTGCACCGGTGCCCACCGCCGGCAGGGAGATCGAACGGCCGACCGACAGGCAGTTCATCAGCATCATCCAGCCCTTGCCGAGCATTTCCTGGCCACCGATCAGGAAGTCCAGGGGAATGAACACATCCTTGCCGGAGTTGGGGCCGTTCATGAATGCCGCGCCGAGGGGCAGATGACGGCGCCCGATTTCCACGCCGGGGGTGTCGGTGGGGATCAGCGCCAGGCTGATGCCCAGGTCTTCTTCCCCGCCCAGCAGATGGTCCGGGTCATAGGCCTTGAAGGCCAGGCCCAGCAGGGTCGCGACCGGGCCCAGGGTGATATAGCGTTTTTCCCAGTTCAGGCGCAGGCCAAGGGTTTCCTTGCCTTGCCATTCGCCCTTGCAGATCACCCCGGTGTCGGGCATCGCGCCGGCATCGGAGCCGGCCAGCGGGCCGGTCAGGGCAAAGCACGGGATGTCATCGCCACGGGCCAGGCGCGGCAGGTAGTGGTTGCGTTGCTCGTCGGTACCGTAGTGCAGCAGCAGCTCGGCCGGGCCCAGGGAGTTGGGGACCATGACGGTGGAGGCGAGGTCGCCGCTGCGGGTCGCCAGTTTCATTGCCACCTGGGAGTGGGCGTAGGCGGAAAAGCCCTTGCCACCGAACTCCTTGGGGATGATCAGGGCGAAGAAACCGTGTTGCTTGATATGGTCCCAGGCCGCTGCCGGCAGGTCCATGGCCTGGCCGATTTCCCAATCGGTGACCATCGCGCACAGCTCCTCGGTGGGGCCGTCGATAAAAGCCTGTTCCTCTTCGGTCAACTGCACCTTGGGGTAGGCCAGCAGCTTGTCCCAGTCGGGGCGGCCGCTGAACAGTTCGCCGTCCCACCACACGGTCCCGGCGTCGATGGCATCGCGCTCGGTCTCGGACATCGGCGGCAATACTTTCTGGAACCAGTTGAACAGCGGTGCGGTGAAATACTGGCGACGCAGGTCGGGCAGCAGCAGGGGGGCGGCGACTATCGCGAGCAGCACCCAGAACACCAGCAGCAACCAGCCCGGTGCATGGCTGAAGGCGCCCATCGCCAACAGGTAGACGGCGACCACGCCCAGGGCGGGCAGGGGCGCGGTACGACGGTGTGCCAGGTAGGCAATGCCGAGCACCAGAACCAGTATCCACAACAACAGCATATTCAATCCTCCGTGAAACCAGGGGCAGAAGCACCCTCAGAGCTTAGCCGGCATCCGGAAAAGCGGTGCCTGAGGGTGTTACGTGGTGTGGCGGGAAGTGCTCGACAGTCACAGGCAGCAGGCGCCGACATTTGGCCGAATCGTCGTTAACCTTCGGTCGGGCCTGTGGTTAGACTCCAGGCTCGCCTCGGAGAAAATCCCCATGAATGCGTACTTGAGTCCCAGCCGCTTCATCGATAGTGACCACCCCACGGTGGTGGAGTTCGCCGAAAAACATCGCGGTTCGAGCCGTGATCCCCGTGACCAGGCAGTCAGTCTGTATTACGCCGTGCGTGAAGCGGTGCGCTACAACCCTTACACCTTCAGCCGCGATCCGCAAACCCTGCGTGGTAGTTACGCCCTGGCTGCCGGGCAGAGCTATTGCGTGCCCAAGGCCACCCTGCTGGCGGCGTGCGCCCGGCATTGCGGCATAGCGTCGCGCATTGGCCTGGCCGATGTGCGCAACCATCTGTCGACCCCGCGCCTGATCGAGTTGCTCAAGAGTGATGTGTTCGCCATGCATGGCTACACGGAGTTGTATCTGGATGGGCGCTGGGTCAAGGCGACCCCGGCGTTCAACCAGCAATTGTGCGAATTGTTCGATGTGCCGCCCCTGGATTTCGACGGAATCAACGACAGCGTTTTCCACCCGTTCAACCGCCAGGGCCAGCGCTCCATGGAGTATGTGGTGGACCATGGGCAATTTGCCGAGGTGCCCGAGGAATTCTTCTTTGCCCACCTGGAAAAGTGTTACCCGCACCTGTTTGGCGAGCATTCGCCGCAATTGTTAGGTGATATGCAGAGCGATTTGAGTCGCGGCTGAACCGGCGTATGCTGCTCCGGCATTCATCCACTGGGAGGCGGTCATGCTGAAGATCTGGGGTCGTAAAAATTCGTCAAACGTCAGGAAAGCACTGTGGTGCGCCGAGGAACTCGGCCTGGACTATGAGGCAATTGATGCGGGCGGGGCCTTTGGTGTGGTCGATACACCGCAGTACCGGGCATTGAATCCCAATGGCCGGGTGCCGATGATCGAGGACGGCGAGTTTGTGTTGTGGGAATCCAACACCATCGTGCGTTACCTCTGCGCCAAACAGGCTTCGAGCTGGTACCCCGCCGATCTGCAGGCGCGGGCCAATGCCGAGAAGTGGATGGATTGGACCACCTCGACCTTTGCCGAACCGTTCAAAACGGTGTTCTGGGGCATTTTGCGCACGCCGGCCGAGCGGCAGGACTGGGACAGCATCCATGCCGGGCGCAATGCCTGTATCGAGGTGTTGAAAACCGTGGACCAGGCCCTGGCTGAGCAGCCCTACCTGTCCGGCAACGAGATCGGCATGGGTGATATTCCCCTGGGCAGCTTTATTTATGCCTGGTTCGAGATGCCGATCGAACGCCCGGCGATGCCCAATCTAGAGGCGTGGTACCGGCGTTTGCAGCAACGTCCGGCCTATCAAAAAGCGGTAATGACCGCGTTGACTTAATACTGACTATTAATACAGGTGACTGTACTTGTGCGGCGCAGGCAAGCACCATGCTTGCCGTGCGCTGCGGTTGTATTAGGTGTGGCGCGCCCTTATCTATTTCTTCTATTCCCTTCCTTGGTGCGTAATCCGATATGAGTTCCGCTCTGTCCATCCGGCAGCTAACCAAAACCTACGGCAACGGTTTCCAGGCCCTGAGTGGTATTGATCTGGATGTCGCCGAAGGTGATTTCTTCGCATTGCTCGGCCCCAACGGTGCCGGCAAATCCACCACCATCGGTATTCTGTCGACCCTGGTCAACAAGACTAGTGGCACGGTGAATATCTTTGGTCATGACCTGGATAAATCCCCGGCCGCGCTCAAGCGCTGCATTGGTGTGGTGCCCCAGGAGTTCAATTTCAACCAGTTTGAAAAGACCTTCGATATCGTCGTGACCCAGGCCGGTTACTACGGCATCCCGCCGAAAATCGCCAAGGAGCGCGCCGAGCAGTACCTGACCCAGCTGGGGTTGTGGGACAAGCGCGACGTGCCATCACGTTCCTTGTCCGGCGGCATGAAGCGGCGCCTGATGATCGCCCGCGCCCTGGTGCATGAGCCGCGCCTGCTGATCCTCGACGAACCGACGGCCGGCGTGGACATCGAATTGCGTCGCTCAATGTGGACCTTCCTCACCGAGCTGAACCAGAAAGGCATCACCATCATCCTCACCACCCATTACCTGGAAGAGGCTGAACAGCTGTGCCGCAACATTGGCATCATCGACCACGGCACCATTGTCGAGAACACCAGCATGCGTAACTTGCTGGGCCAGTTGCATGTGGAGACGTTCCTGCTTGACCTGAAAAACAACCTGTCCGCGCCCCCTGCGTTGATCGGCTACCCCAACCGCCTGGTGGACAGCCATACCCTGGAAGTGCAGGTCGATAAAACCGTGGGCATCACCGCGCTGTTCAGCCAACTGGCCTTGCAGAACATTGAAGTGCAGAGCCTGCGCAACAAAACCAATCGCCTGGAGGAGTTGTTCGTGTCCCTGGTGGAGAAGAATCTGGCGAAGGTGGCGGTATGAATTCCGAGTTCCAACCCAATCTGGTAGCGCTCAACACCATCGTCTACCGCGAAGTGAAGCGCTTTATGCGCATCTGGCCGCAGACCCTGCTGCCGCCAGCGATCACCATGGTTCTGTACTTCGTGATCTTCGGGAACCTGATCGGCCGGCAGATTGGCGATATGGGTGGCTTCACCTATATGGAGTACATCGTGCCGGGGTTGATCATGATGTCGGTGATCACCAACTCCTACGGCAACGTGGTGTCGAGTTTCTTTGGCAGCAAGTTCCAGCGTTCCATTGAGGAATTGATGGTTTCGCCGGTGTCGCCACACACCATCCTGATCGGCTACACCCTGGGCGGCGTGCTGCGTGGCTTGATGGTCGGGGCGATTGTGACGGTGCTGTCGATGTTCTTCACCGACCTGCAGGTGCATCACCTGGGGGTGACCATCCTGGTGGTGGTGCTCACGGCGACAATCTTCTCGCTGCTGGGCTTTATCAACGCCGTGTTTGCGCGCAACTTCGATGACATCTCGATCATCCCGACCTTTGTGCTGACCCCGCTGACCTACCTGGGCGGCGTGTTCTACTCGATTACCCTGCTGCCGCCGTTCTGGCAGACCGTGTCGCTGGCCAACCCGGTGCTGCATATGGTCAATGCCTTCCGCTACGGGATCCTGGGCGTGTCGGATATCAAGATCAGCGTGGCGATCACCTTTATGATCGTGGCGACGGTGGTGTTGTATCTGGGCTGCGCACGGCTGCTGGTGAGCGGGCGTGGGATGCGTACCTAAGCCAGGTCTAAAGATGTACGGGCCTGTGTGGGAGCGGGCTTGCCCGCGATAGCGGCGGGTCAGTTAAAGAGGTATTGACTGACACCTTGCAATCGCGGGCAAGCCCGCTCCCACATAAGCCCGCATACACACAGTTGGGTCAGGTGTGCAGGGCAATCTCAATCAGCTCATGCAACTCCTCAACCCGCATCGGCGTTGCGTCAAACAGAATCCGAAACACCGTCGGCGCCGCCAGCAGATTGATCAGTCGATCCACGCTGGGCAATGCCTGGCCGCTGCCTTGGTAACGGTCCAGTATCACCTGCAACTGTCCCCCCAGAATCGTCACGCAGTACCCCGGCGTCTGGCTGCACTGCACATCGCGCATCATCGTGCGCCCCGGTTCCGAACTCATCTCGTCCAGGTACTGCTCGGCCCAGGCTTGCAGGTCGCCGCGCAGGCTGCCGGTGTTGGCGGGCTCGCTGTCGGGGCGCATGCGGGCCAGGGCGACGTCGGCGAGCAGGGCTGCGAGGTCGCCCCAGCGCCGGTAGATGGTCGACGGCGTGACCCCGGCGCGTGTGGCAATTTGCGGTACTGTCACGCTGGCGCGCTCTTGCTCTTGCAGTAGCTGGTGCACCGCCGAATGAACCGATTCTTGTACCCGGGCACTACGGCCCCCCGGGCGGAGGCCTTCTTTTATCGCCATGCCAAAACCTTAACACAAAGAATTTGCTTTAAGCGCGACCCAGTAGCACACTGCACAAAAGCAAAATATTAGCTTTAGCGGAGCGTGCCCATGTCCAGCGTCACTTCTCATCGTTCCAGCCTGGTGTTTCTGGCGAGCACCATGCTGACGTTTCTCGCCGCCTCCAGCGCGCCGACGCCGTTGTATCACCTTTACCAGGAGGGCCTGCACTTTTCTGCTGGCACCTTGACGCTGATCTTCGGCGTCTATGCCTTGAGCCTGCTGGCTGCGTTGTTGACCGTCGGTTCGCTGTCGGATTACCTGGGGCGCAAGCCAGTGATCTTTGCCGCGCTGGTGCTGAATATGCTGGCGATGCTGCTGTTTATCTACGCCGACAGTGTCGCCTGGCTGATTGCCGCCCGCACCTTGCAGGGGTTTGCCACAGGCATGGCCACCGCCGTGCTCGGCGCTGCGTTGCTCGACACCGACCGTCGGCAGGGCCCGCTGGTCAACAGTGTTGCGCCATTGCTGGGCATGGCCTGTGGCGCCATGGGCAGCAGTGTACTGGTGGAGTTCGCGCCGCTGCCGACCCAGTTGATCTATTGGGCCTTGTTCGCGCCGATGCTGTTGCAGAGCCTGTATGTCTGGCGCTTGCCGGAAAGCGTCAGCCCCATCCCTGGCGCGCTCGCCTCGCTATGGCCGACCCTGCATGTGCCGGCCCAGGCGCGCCGGGCCTTGTGGCTGTCGCTGCCGGTGGATATCGCGGTGTGGGCCATGAGTGGTTTCTACTTGTCGCTGGCGCCGTCGCTGGTAAGGGCGGCGACCGGATCCACCTCCAACCTGATCGGTGGCGGCCTGGTCGCGGTGTTGACCTTGAGCGGTGCGGTGATGATTTTCAGCCTGCGCAATCGCCCGGCGGACAAGGTGCTGCGCCTGGGAGCCGGCCTGTTGGCCGTGGGCGTCACACTGATCCTCGGTGCGGTTCACAGCGCCAACCTGAGCTTGTTTTTCTTCGCCACGCTGGTGGCTGGCAGCGGATTTGGCGCAGGTTTTCTCGGCGCGTTGCGCAGCGTAGTCCCCCTGGCCTTGCCCCATGAGCGGGCCGGGTTGATGTCGGCGTTCTACGTCCTCAGTTACCTGGCGTTCTGCCTGCCGACCCTGTTGGCGGGCAACCTGACCCGCAGTTTTGGCCTGATCGCTACCACTTATGGCTACGGCGGGGTGTTGATCGTATTGGCCCTCGGCGCCTTGATTGGCTTGATGAGGCAAGCGCCGGCCAAGTCTGCATATAGGTAAAACAGATAACAGTTAGAGATATTACCCGTTATATAGATATTTCTTAGGCTTCTATCATGGGCTCAACCTCCTACGAGGAAGAGGATTGAGCCATGACCTGCCCCAATAGCATCACCCCCAGTTACAAACCTTTCAGCCATTTGGCCGCCCCCAGGGAAGTGATTCGCCAGTTCACCCCCAACTGGTTCGCCGCCACCATGGGCACCGGCGTGCTGGCGTTGGCCCTGGCGCAATTGCCGGTGCAACTGCCGGGTGTCTATGCCATCGCCGAAGGGCTGTGGCTGCTGACGATCGTTTTGTTTGTGTTGTTCAGCGGTTTATACGCGGCGCGCTGGGTGATGTTTTTTCACGAGGCGCGGCGAATCTTCGGACACTCCACGGTCTCGATGTTCTTCGGCACCATCCCCATGGGCCTGGCGACCATTATCAATGGCCTGCTGCTGTTTGGCCTGCCGCGCTGGGGCGAGGGCGTGGTGCAACTGGCCGAGGCCCTGTGGTGGCTGGACGTCGCCATGGCCCTGGCGTGCGGGGTGTTGATCCCGTTCATGATGTTTACCCGCCAGGAACACAGCATCGACCAGATGACAGCGGTCTGGCTGTTGCCGGTGGTGGCTGCCGAAGTCGCCGCCGCCAGTGGTGGCCTGTTGGCGCCGCATCTGGTCGACGCCCATTCGCAACTGGTGATGCTGGTGACCAGCTACGTGCTCTGGGCGTTTTCTTTGCCGGTTGCGTTCAGCATTCTGACGATCCTGATGCTGCGCATGGCCCTGCATAAACTGCCCCACGCCAACATGGCCGCGTCGAGCTGGCTGGCCCTGGGCCCGATCGGCACCGGCGCCCTGGGCATGTTGCTGCTGGGCCAGGACGCGCCGGCGATCTTCGCCGCCAATGGCTTTGCCGGCATCGGCGAGATTGCCGCCGGCCTGGGGCTGGTTGCCGGCATCACCCTGTGGGGCCTGGGCCTGTGGTGGATGTTGATCGCGGTGCTGATCACCCTGCGTTACCTGCGTGCCGGGATTCCATTCAACCTGGGCTGGTGGGGTTTTACCTTCCCGCTGGGGGTGTATGCCCTGACCACGTTGAAACTGGGCAGTACCTTGCACCTGGCATTTTTCAGCGTGACCGGCAGCGTGCTGGTCGCCGCGCTGGCCCTGATGTGGCTGGTGGTCAGCAAGCGCACGGTGCAGGGTGCCTATAAAGGTGAGCTGTTTGTTTCACCGTGCATTGCAGGATTGGGGAATAAGTAAGCAGGATTAGGTAAAGTCGTGGCCTGAAAAATCAATAAAGCCTTCAGGCCACGCAGGAACACTGACGATGAGTCACCCCTCGCAATTTACTTTGCTGCGCAAACGGCGTTTTCTGCCGTTCTTCATTACCCAGTCCCTGGGGGCGTTCAACGACAATATTTTCAAGCAGTCGTTGATCCTCGCCATTCTCTACAAGCTGACCATCGAAGGTGACCGCTCGATCTGGGTCAACCTGTGCGCCTTGCTGTTTATCCTGCCGTTCTTCCTGTTCTCGGCCCTGGCCGGGCAGTTTGGCGAGAAATTCAACAAGGATGCGTTGATCCGCGCAATCAAGCTCGGCGAGATCGTGATCATGGCCGTGGGGGCCGTCGGCTTTATGACCAACCACCTGGAACTGATGCTGCTGGCGCTGTTTGCCATGGGCACCCACTCGGCGCTGTTTGGCCCGGTGAAGTACTCGATCATGCCGCAAGCCTTGCGCGAAGAGGAGTTGGTGGGCGGCAATGGCCTGGTGGAAATGGGCACATTCCTGGCGATCCTCGCCGGGACCATCGGGGCCGGGGTCATGATGTCCTCTGCGCAGTACGCGCCGGTGGTGTCGACTGCGATTGTCGCGATTGCCGTGCTGGGTTACCTGGCCAGCCGGGGTATCCCGCGCGCCGCGGCGTCCAGCCCCGAGATGCGCCTGGACTGGAACATCTTCAGCCAGTCCTGGGCCACCTTGCGCCTGGGCCTGGGGCAGACGCCCGCCGTGTCGCGCTCGATTGTCGGCAACTCGTGGTTCTGGTTTGTCGGGGCGATCTACCTCACGCAAATCCCGGCCTACGCCAAAGAGTGGCTGTATGGCGATGAGACCGTGGTGACCCTGATCCTCACGGTGTTCTCGGTTGGTATCGCGCTGGGCTCGATGCTCTGCGAAAAACTCTCCGGGCGTAAGGTGGAAATCGGTCTGGTGCCCTTTGGTTCATTCGGCCTGACGGTGTTTGGCCTGTTGCTCTGGTGGCATTCCGGCGGCTTCCCGCAAAACGTCCAGGCCAACGACTGGCTGGCGGTGTTGGGGTACGGCCAGGCCTGGTGGGTGCTGGCTGACATCCTCGGCCTGGGGGTGTTTGGCGGGTTCTATATCGTGC
Source organism: Pseudomonas sp. WS 5411 (assembly GCF_012985595.1). Taxonomy (NCBI): domain Bacteria; kingdom Pseudomonadati; phylum Pseudomonadota; class Gammaproteobacteria; order Pseudomonadales; family Pseudomonadaceae; genus Pseudomonas; species Pseudomonas sp. WS 5411. The sequence goes on along the minus strand of NZ_JAARMC010000017.1, from coordinate 29,369 downwards.
CGCTGTATGCCTTGATCCAGTCGCGTACCGCTGAAAACGAGCGGGCGCGGGTGATTGCCGCCAACAATATTCTCAATGCGCTGTTCATGGTGGTCTCGGCGATTGTCACCATCGTGCTGTTGAGTGTGGCCAAGCTGTCGATCCCCGAGCTGTTCCTGGTGGTGTCGCTGCTTAATATCGCGGTCAACACCTACATCTTCAGGATTGTTCCCGAGTTCACCATGCGCTTCATGATCTGGCTGCTCGGCCACTCCATGTACCGCGTGCAGCATCGCGACCTGCAACATATACCGGACGAAGGCGCGGCGTTGCTGGTGTGCAACCATGTGTCGTTTGTCGATGCACTGCTGATTGGCGGCGCGGTGCGTCGGCCGATTCGCTTTGTGATGTATTACAAGATCTACCGCTTACCGGTGCTCAACTTTATCTTCCGCACCGCTGGCACCATTCCGATTGCCGGACGCCATGAAGACCTGCAGATCTATGAAAAGGCCTTCCAGCGCATCAGCCAGTACCTGAAGGATGGCGAGTTGGTGTGCATTTTCCCCGAAGGCAAGTTGACTGCCGACGGTGAGATGAACGAGTTCAAGAGTGGTGTGACACGGATTCTCGAGGAAACCCCGGTACCGGTGATTCCCATGGCGTTGCAGGGGTTGTGGGGGAGCTTTTTCAGCCGTGACCCGAACAAGGGGATCTTTCACCGGATCTGGTCGCGGGTGACGTTGGTGGCGGGGCCGCCGTTGGCGGTGGAGCAGGCGACGCCACAGGCCTTGCAGGAACAGGTTGGGGCGTTGCGGGGGAGTGTCAGGTAGGTTTTCGGATTTAAGGGCCTCATCGCAGGCAAGTCGACGATTCGACTTGCCTGCGATAGCGTTAGTGGCTTACGCGCTAATCTTGAGCCCGATCAACCCGGCAATGATCAACGCCACACTGGCCAGTCGGAATAGCGCCATGGACTCCCCAAACAGGATAATCCCGGCAATCACCGTGCCCACTGCACCGACGCCGGTCCAGATGGCATAGGCGGTACCCAGCGGCAGCTCCTTCATGGCCAGCCCCAGCAGGCCGAGGCTGACGGCCATGGCGGCAATCGTCAGGGCGGTGGGCATTGGCTTGCTGAAACCGTCGGTGTATTTCAGGCCGACGGCCCAGCCAACTTCAAACAACCCGGCGAAAAACAGAATGACCCAGGACATAAAGACCTTCCTTTTAGAAGTGGGGTCGTCCCCTGGTAAGTGCTCAAACGAGTCGCGGGGTCGTCCCCGCGAAGGTTCGTAGAGTGCCGAAAAGCCCGCAGCCGATCAAGTTTCGGCGAGGGCCTTGCGATCTTCCTTCTCGCTCATCCGGCGGAAATACGTCGACAACAACGCCCCGGAAATATTGTGCCAGACACTGAACAACGCGCTGGGCACCGCCGCCAGTGGCGAGAAGTGCGCACTGGCCAATGCGGCGCCCAGCCCCGAGTTCTGCATGCCGACTTCCAGCGCCAATGACTTGCGTTGGGCCAGTGGCAGCCCGAATACGCGGGCGGTGAGGTAACCCAGCAGGTAGCCAAAGCTGTTGTGCAGCATCACCACCGCCATGATCAGCAGGCCCGACTCGGCAATCTTCGCCTGGCTTGCAGCCACCACGGCAGCGACGATGGTCACGATGCTGACCACTGAGACCAGCGGCAGCACTTCGACGGCATGACGCACGCGCTCACCCAGCAGACGCTGCGCCAAGACACCCAGCACGATAGGCAGCAACACCATTTGCAGGATCGACCAGAGCAGGTCCATGAACGACACCGGCAACCAGGCCGAGGCCAGTAGCCAGATCAAGGCCGGCGTCAGCAGCGGGGCGAGGAGGGTGGTGATGGAAGAGATGGCCACTGACAGCGCCAGGTCGCCACGGCCCAGCCACGTCATGACGTTGGAAGAGGTGCCACTAGGGCAGCAACCGACCAGAATCACGCCAACGGCGATTTCTGCTGGCAGGTTGAAGGTCTGGCACAGCAGCCAGGCCACGCTGGGCATGATCACAAATTGCGCGATCACGCCCAGGGCCACGCGCCACGGATGGCGCGCGACTTCGGCGAAATCTTCCAGTTTGAGGGTCAGGCCCATGCCGAACATCACCAGGCCCAGCAGCGGCACGATGGCGCTTTTCAGGTCGATAAACCAGTGGGGCTGAAGGAAGGCGAGCACAGCAAAAATCAGCACCCAGTAGGCGAAGGTAGTGCCGGCGAAACGGCTCAAGGCGGCGAGTGCGCGCATGGCGATGTCCTTATTATTAGAGTACTGGGAGTGGTAACCCCATCAACTGTGGGAGCTGGCTTGCCTGCGATAGCGGTGTGTCAGTCAGTCAGTGACTCTGTAACTGATACGCCGCCATCGCAGGCAAGCCAGCTCCTACATTGAGCGTGCGCGTTTAGATGCCTTGCGGGGTCTCTTCACCACCCAATGCTTCCACCAGCGCCGGCAGGAAGTCGCCGAAGGTCAGCATCATCAGGGTAAAGCTGGCATCCAGTTGGCCCAGGGCTTCGTCGCCGCCGTCCTGTTCGGCCTGGTCTTGCAGCAGGTCTTCAAACTTCAGGCGCTTGACGGTCATTTTGTCGTCGAGCATGAACGACAGCTTGTCCTGCCAGGCCAGGGACAGTTGGGTCACGACTTTGCCGGTGGTCAGGTGCAGTTGGATTTCTTCGCCGGTCAGGTCCTGGCGCTTGCAGCGCACGATGCCGCCGTCTTCGTGGGTGTCGCGCAGTTCGCATTCGTCGAGCACGAAGAAGTCATCGGCCGGCTTCTGGGTGGTGACCCAGTCGGTCATCACCGCAGTCGGCGCGGTTTTCACGGTCAGTGGGCGTACCGGCAGGGTGCCGATCACTTCACGCAGGGTCGACAGCAGGTCTTCGGCGCGCTTGGGGCTGGCCGAGTTCACCAGGATCAGGCCCTGTTTCGGCGCGATGGCAGCGAAGGTCGACGAGCGACGGATAAACGCACGAGGCAGGAAGGCCTGGATGATTTCATCCTTGATCTGGTCGCGTTCCTTTTTGTAGACCTTGCGCATTTGCTCGGCTTCGATCTCTTCGACCTTTTCCTTCACCGCATCACGCACCACACTACCCGGCAGGATACGTTCTTCCTTGCGCGCAGCGATCAGCATGAAGTCACCGCTGACGTGCACCAGGGGCGCGTCTTCGCCTTTGCCAAAAGGCGCGACGAAACCGTAAGTGGTCAACTCCTGGCTTGCACAAGGGCGCGCCAGTTTGGTGGCCATTGCAGTTTCCAACGCCTCGGCATCAACAGGCAGATCTTGGGTCAGGCGATAGATAAGCAGGTTCTTGAACCACATGGGGTGAGTCTCTCCTTTATACAAAGTGGGGCATTATTCTCTTGATAAGGCCTGAGGCCAACCCTGCCTAAGCCATTGGAAGGGCTGAAAAAAAAGATTTAAGAAAGTGCTTGCCAGACCAGGGGACGCTCCGTAGAATGCGCGCCACACCGAAACGAAGGGTGATTAGCTCAGCTGGGAGAGCATCTGCCTTACAAGCAGAGGGTCGGCGGTTCGATCCCGTCATCACCCACCATTCGCTTCATGTGTTACGCGCAGCGGTAGTTCAGTCGGTTAGAATACCGGCCTGTCACGCCGGGGGTCGCGGGTTCGAGTCCCGTCCGCTGCGCCATATTCGGTAACCTGGAACACTGAACGCCAGGTCACCACAGAAAGCCCGCTCATCGAGCGGGCTTTTTGCTGTCTGGGGTTTGCCTTTCTGTGGGAATGGGCTTGCTCGCGAAGCACCTGAGAGCGCCGCGTCGTCCTTTTGTGGGGCTGGGGCGGGGTAACCAATAGACTCGCATCTACCCGCTACATGCGCCGGTTTTCCGGGGTGTAGGCTGCCGGCGAAAAGATATTTAAAATAAATTGCATTTAAATCAACACATTGCGGATTTTTCGTATATGATGCGCCCCGCACCGAACGTAAAGGGTGATTAGCTCAGCTGGGAGAGCATCTGCCTTACAAGCAGAGGGTCGGCGGTTCGATCCCGTCATCACCCACCATTACGTCCAACGCTACGCGCAGCGGTAGTTCAGTCGGTTAGAATACCGGCCTGTCACGCCGGGGGTCGCGGGTTCGAGTCCCGTCCGCTGCGCCATATTCGGTTACCTGGAACGCTGAACGCCAGGTCACCACGCAAAGCCCGCTCATTGAGCGGGCTTTTTTGTGCCTGGGATTTGCTGTTCTACAACCCCACCAGCCGGTAGCCCACCTGCAATTCGGTAATAAAGTACTGCGGCTGCGCCGGATCCACCTCCAGCTTTTGCCGCAGATGCGCCATATGCACCCGTAGATAGTGGGCGCGGTCGACGTAATCCAGGCCCCACACTTCCAGCAGCAGTTGCCGGTGCGTCAGGACCCGGCTCTGGCCACGGATCATCGCGCAGAGCAAGCGGTACTCGATGGGCGTCAGGTGTACCGGCTGGCCTGAGCGCCACACCTCATGGGTCGCCAGGTCGACGGCAATCTCACCAAACACCACCTTGCTGGTGGCCATCACCGTGCCAGTGTGCCCATGCCGGCGCAGTTGGGCACGGATGCGTGCCAGCAACTCGGGCACGCCGAATGGCTTGGTCAGGTAATCATCGGCACCGGCGTCCAGGGCGGCGACTTTTTCTTCTTCACGGTCACGCGCCGACAGCACCAGGATCGGTACCGCCAGCCAGCCGCGCAGTTCGCGGATCAATTGTTTGCCATCACTGTCCGGCAAGCCGAGGTCGACGATCACCAGGTCCGGCTGTCGGCTGGCGGCATGGATCAGCGCACGTTTGACGCTGTCGGCCTCGAACACATGAAAGCCTTCATCTTGCAGGGCAATGCGCACAAAGCGGCGGATGTTGGCCTCGTCTTCAACGATCAGAATGCGTGCAGTGTTCATAAGGGTTCCATGGCCGGCGGGGTGCCTGCCGGTAGCGTGATGGTGAAATGCATGCCGCCCGCGCGGCCGGGGTTGGCCTGGATGCGCCCGCCGTGGGCTTCGACGATGCGCTTGACCAGCGCCAGGCCCAGGCCGATGCCGGCCACCGACGATTCCTGCTGGCCGCGCGTGAAGGGCTCAAACAGATTGGCCGGCGCGCTACCGGGGCCGGTGTCGCTGACCTCCAGCACAATCTGCTCGCCGGCCTGGCTGGCGGCCACGCTGATGGTGGTGCCCGGCGGGGTGTACTTGGCGGCGTTGTCCAGCAGGTTGACCAGCACCCGCTCGATCAGCAGCGCGTCGACCTCCACCAACGGCAAGTGCGCGTCGAGCGTGGTCTGCACGCGGTGTTGCGCCAAGGGTTCGCGCAATTGACGCAGGGCGCTGCCGACGATTTCTTCCAGCGAGTGCCATTGGCGGTTCAGGCGCACGCCGCGCTCTTGCAGGCGTGCCATGTCCAACAGGTTTTCGATCAGGCGCTGCATGGACGTGGCCTGTTCGTGAATGCCCTGCAGCAGCTCGTTCAGTGGCCCCGGCTGGGCGTGGGGCAGGGCGGTCTCGGCGGCGCCGATCAGGGTGGTCAGCGGTGTGCGCAGGTCGTGGGAAATCGCCGCGAGCAGGGTGTTGCGCATTTTTTCGCCTTCCATCTGTACCAGGGTGCTTTGCGCCACTTCGACGAAATGCACGCGCTCCAGGGCAATCGCCAGCTGGCTCATGCAGGCTTCCAGCAGGCGGCGTTCCTGCGGGTCGTTCAGGCGATCGCGCTGAGCCAGTTCCAGCACCAGCACGCCGCGCACGCGCATCGGCGCCTTGAGCGGCCAGTAGCAGCCCTTGGCCGCGGACAGGGTGTCGGTGCCGTGCCCGGCGGGGTGGCCGTGGTCGTAGGTCCATTGCGCGATGCTGTCGTCGATCGGCAGCCCACCGGCGCTCACGCTGTGGACGCCATCGGCGGCGTCCGGCAGGGCCAGGCCCACCCGTGCCTCGAAGACGCCGCTGAAGGTGCGCAGCGCCACTTCGCTGATTTGCTCCACCGTCAGCGCCGCCGACAAATCACGGGCCAGGCGCGCCAGGGAGGTTGCGCGGCGTTCCCGTGCGGCGGCGGTACGTGCTTCGTGGCGCAGGCGCGCGGTGAGTTGGCCGGTGATCAGGGCGATGCCGAGCATCAAGGCAAAGGTGAAGAAATACTGAGTGTCGGTGACGGTGAAGGAATAGCGCGGCTGGACGAAAAAGAAGTCGAAACACAGCACCGCAAGCATCGCCGCCCATACGCCGGGGCCGCGTCCAAAGCGCAGCGCAACCAGCACCACTGTGAGCAAAAACAGCATGACCACGTTGGCCAGGTCGAACACCTGCAGCAGCAGCGCGGCGACGGCGCTGGTGGCGAAACAGGCCAGGCTGGTCCAGACGTAGGCCAGGCGAGTGCCGGGCAGTGGCGTGGTGTTTTCGCGCACGGCGGGTTTGCCCGGCAGCAGGCCATGGGCAATCACAATCTGGTCGATTTGCGGGTGGTGACGGCTGATCCGGTCGCTGACCGACTGATGCCAGAACCGCCAGCGGCGGCGCGGATGATGGCCGAGCATCAGGCGACTGGCGTTGTGCTCACGGGCGCAGGCCACCAGGGCTTCGGCAACGTCCATACCCGGCAGTGTGGCGGTATCGGCGCCGAATTCTTCGGCCAGGGCCAGGGTTTTCATCGCGCTCAGGTAGCGCCGGGCGCCGCGCCCCTGGGCCGAGGCCACATGGACCACAATCCAGTCGGCTTCCAGTTTTTGCGCCAGGCGCGCCGCTTCACGCACCAGGCGCTCATCGCCGGCATCACCGGCTACGCCGACCAACAGCCGTTCGCGGGCCGGCCACAGGGTCTTGATCGACTGTTCGCGGCGGTACACGCGCATCTGCGTGTCGACCCGGTCGGCCGTGCGGCGCAGGGCCAGCTCGCGCAACGCCAACAGGTTGCCCTTGCGGAAAAAATGCTGTGAGGCGCGCGCCGCCGCCGGGCCCAGGTACACCTTGCCGTCCTTGAGGCGTTGCAGCAGATCGTCGGGTGGCAGGTCGATCACCACCACTTCGTGGGCGTTGTCGAACACATGGTCCGGTACGGTTTCGCGCACGCGTATGCCGATGATTCCGCTGACCAGGTCATTCAGGCTTTCCAGGTGCTGGACGTTGAGGGTGGTCCACACGTCGATGCCGGCGCTGAGCAGTTCTTCCACGTCTTGCCAGCGTTTGGGGTGGCGCGAGCCGGGCACGTTGCTGTGGGCCAGTTCGTCCACCAGTAACACGGCAGGATGGCGCAACAGGGCGGCGTCAAGGTCAAATTCGCTGAGGGCGAATTCACGGTGCCGGTGCTGGGCGCGAGGCAGTTGTTCGAGGCCGTGGAGCAGCTCGGCGGTGTCCTGGCGGCCGTGGGTTTCCACCACGCCGGCCAGCACGTCGCGGCCCAGGGCGGTTTCGCGGCGTGCCGCTTCGAGCATCGCGCAGGTCTTGCCGACCCCGGCGTTAGAGCCAAAGTAGATACGCAATTTGCCGCGCAAGGCGGCCTGTTCTTCTTGTTGGACCCGAGCGAGCAGGGCGTCGGGGTCGGGGCGTTCGTTGTTTAAGGCGGGCATGTCATTCCTGGTCAATGCGGTTCAAGTGTGGGAGCGGGCTTGCCCGCGACAGGGGTGAGTCAGTCACACCGCTATCGCGGGCAAGCCCGCTCCCACATGGGGTTGAGTCGTTACACCAAGCCCACTGCGGTCAAGAGCATGTCGATCAGCTTGATCCCGGCAAACGGCACCAACACCCCGCCCAGGCCATAGATCAGCAGGTTGCGGTTGAGCAGCGCCGCCGCGCCGATTGCGCGGTAAGTCACGCCGCGCAGGGCCAGGGGAATCAGCGCGACGATGATCAGCGCGTTAAAAATCACCGCGCTGAGAATCGCCGAGTTGGGGCTGGTCAGCTGCATTACGTTCAACGCGCCGAGCTGGGGATAGGTCGCGACAAACGCCGCCGGGATGATTGCAAAGTACTTCGCCACGTCATTCGCCACGCTGAAGGTGGTGAGGGCGCCGCGGGTCATCAGCATCTGTTTGCCGACCTCGACCACTTCGATCAGCTTGGTCGGGTTGCTGTCGAGGTCGACCATGTTGCCGGCCTCCTTGGCAGCCTGGGTGCCGCTGTTCATTGCCACCGCCACGTCAGCCTGGGCCAGCGCCGGCGCGTCGTTAGTGCCGTCGCCGGTCATGGCCACCAGCTTGCCTTTGGCCTGGTAGTCGCGGATCAATTGCAGCTTGTCTTCCGGGCGGGCCTCGGCGAGGAAGTCATCCACCCCGGCCTCCACGGCAATGGCGGCGGCGGTCAGGCGGTTGTCGCCGGTGATCATTACGGTCTTGATGCCCATGCGCCGCAGCTCGGCGAAGCGTTCCTTGATGCCGCCTTTGACCACGTCCTTGAGTTCCACCACGCCCAGCGCCGTGGCGCCGTCGCTGACCACCAGCGGCGTGCTGCCGCGCCGCGAGACTTCATCGACCTTGGCCTGCAAGGCTGTCGGAAAACTACCGCCCAAGGCCTCGACATGGCGGCGAATCGCGTCCGCTGCACCCTTGCGAATCGCCCGGCCTGCGGGCAGGTCGACCCCGCTCATACGGGTCTGCGCAGTGAAGTGCACAAAGCTGGCGCCCAGTTGGTTGATGTCCCGCGCGCGAATGTCGAACTTCTGCTTGGCCAGGACCACGATGCTGCGGCCTTCCGGGGTTTCATCGGCCAGGGAGGCCAATTGCGCGGCATCCGCCAAGTCGGCCTCTTTGATCCCCGGTGCCGGCAAAAAGCTGCTGGCCTGGCGGTTGCCCAGGGTGATGGTGCCGGTCTTGTCCAGCAGCAATACGTCGACGTCACCCGCGGCCTCGACCGCCCGCCCGGAGGTGGCGATGACATTCGCCGACATCATCCGGCTCATGCCCGCCACGCCGATGGCCGAGAGCAGGCCGCCGATGGTGGTGGGGATCAGGCAGACCAGCAAGGCCACCAGTACTGTGGCACTGACCACGCTGCCGCTGCCGCTCATGGCCACGGCGAAGATCGAGTAAGGGCTCAGCGTGGCGATCACCAGCAGGAACAACAGGGTCAGGCCCACCAGCAGGATGGTCAGGGCCACCTCGTTCGGGGTTTTCTGACGCTTGGCCGACTCGACCATCGAGATCATGCGGTCCAGGAACGACTCGCCAGGGTTGACGCTGATGCGCACCACCAGCCAGTCCGACAGCACACGGGTGCCGCCGGTGACCGAGGAAAAATCGCCACCGGACTCGCGAATGACCGGCGCCGATTCGCCGGTGATCGCGCTTTCATCCACCGACGCCACGCCCTCGATCACGATGCCATCGAGCGGCACCAGGTCGCCGGCTTCGATCAACACCACTTGATCCTTGCGCAGCAGCGACGCTTCGGTCGGCAGCCATGGCGCGCCATGCTTGGGCTGTTGCAGCAGCTTGGCCAGGGTCTGGCGTTTCATCCCGCGCAGGCTGGCGGCCTGGGCGCGGCTGCGGCCCTCGGCCAAGGCCTCGGCGAAGTTGGCGAACAGCACGGTAAACCACAGCCACAAGGTAATGCTGAGGATAAAGCCGCTGGGAGCTTCACCCTGGCCGCCCAGGGACTGGAACCAGAGCAGGGTGGTGAGGATGCTGCCCAGGTAGACCACGAACATCACCGGGTTTTTCCATTGCGCCTGGGGCAACAGTTTTTTCAGGGCATCGCCGCACGCGGTGAGCACGATGGCGCGATCAAACAGAGGTAAACGAGCATTTTTCATGGGGGAAATCTCTTACTCACTGGCCGCAATAGGAGGTGATGGCAGGCGGGCGTTCAGCGCCAGGTTGAGTTGCAGCACATTGACCCGGGGCTCGCCGAGCAGGCCGAGGGTGCGCGCGCTGGTGTGCTGGCTGACCAGTTGCAGCAGCTCGGCTTCGGGGATTTGCCGCAGGCGCGCCACCCGTGGCAGTTGCAGCCGTGCATTGGCCACCGAGATATGCGGGTCGAGGCCCGAGGCGGAGGCGGTGACCGCGTCCACTGGCACTTGGGCGTCGGCGGGCAGGCCGTTGGCCAGGCGATAGGCCTGCACGCGGGCGGCCACCTGGTCCACCAGTTTCTGGCTGGTCGGCCCCAGGTTGCTGGCGCCGCTGGAACCGGCGTTGTACGGCTGCGAGACGCTTTTGCCTGGGTCTTGCGGGTCGGCGCCCAGGGTCATGCTCGGGCGGCCATGGAAGTATTCCGGCCGGGTGAAGTGTTGGCCGATCAGCGTCGAGCCCATGACCAGGCCATCGCGTTCAATCAGCGAGCCACGGGCCTGGAACGGGAACATCAGCTGTGCGGTCACGGTGGTGAACGCCGGGTAGGCGAGCCCCGTCAACAGCATGAAAAACACCGCCGAAACCAGCACTGGGCGCAACAGCCCTTTGAATATCGAGTGAGTCGTCATCAAGGTGTCCTCAGTTGTACGTCTGGCCGGACAGCAACTGCAGTTGCTCCACCAGCGGGCCGAGCGCGAGCGCCGGCAAAAAGGTCAGGCCGCCCACCACCAGCACCACGAACACCACCAGCAGCATGAACAGCGGGGTGGCGGTGGGGATGGTGCCGGCACCGGCAGGCACGGTTTTTTTCATCGCCAGGGAGCCGGCCACGGCCAGCATCGGCAGCATGGTGAAGAAGCGTCCGATCAGCATTGCCAGGCCGATGGTGGTGTTGAAAAACGGCGTGTTGGCGTTCAAGCCGGCAAAGGCCGAGCCGTTGTTGGCGGTGCCGGAGGTGTAGGCGTACAACACCTCGCTGAACCCGTGGGGGCCGATGTTGTTGAGGCTGGCCATGGTGTCGGGCCACAGGGCGGCGAGGGCGGTGAAGCCGAGGATGCTGATGGGGTGCGCGAGCACCGAGAGCATCACCAGCTTGATCTCCCGCGCCTCGATTTTCTTGCCGAGGAACTCCGGGCTGCGGCCGATCATCATGCCCACCAGGAACACCGTGAGCAGGGCGTACTGGATCAGGTTGATAAAGCCCACGCCGTCGCCGCCGAACACGCAGTTGAGCATCATCTGCGCCAGGGGCACGAAGCCGCCCATGGGCGTCAGCGAGTCATGCATGGTGTTGACCGAACCGGTGGTGGCGGCGGTGGTCGTGGCGATAAACAGGCTGCTGTCGGCGATGCCGAAGCGCAGTTCCTTGCCTTCCATGTTGCCGCCGCTGTGTTCCACCGACAGGGTCTGGTTGGCGCCGGCCTGGGTCAGCAGTGGGTTGCCGTTCTGCTCGGCGCTGTAGACCAGGGCGAGGAAGCCGATGAACATCACCAGGAAGGTGCCGAAAAACACCCAGCCCTGACGACGTTGCAACAGCATGCTGCCAAAGGTGTAGGTCAGCGCCGAGGGGATCAGCAACATGCTGAGGATATGCAGGATGTTGGTCAGCGGCGTCGGGTTTTCGAACGGATGCGCGGCGTTCATGCTGAAAAAACCACCGCCGTTGGTGCCGATATGCTTGATCGACTCAAAGCTGGCCACCGCACCGACAATCAACTGTTGCTGCGCCCCTTCCAGGGTCGTGACCAGGGCCTGGGAGGCGAAGGTCTGTGGCATGCCCTGCCAGACATACACCAGCGCCATGCCCACGCACAGCGGCAGCATTACGCGGTACAGCGTGCGGGTGAAGTCGACCCAGAAGTTACCGATATCGCCCGAACTGGAGCGGCTCAGGCCGCGAATGAAACCGGCCGCCGCAACCACGCCGGAGGTGGCGCCGACGAACATCAGAAAGGTGATGACCGCCATCTGGCTGAAGTTCGACAGGCTGGTCTCGCCCGAATACGCCTGCCAGTTAGTGTTGGTGATAAAGGACACGGCGGTGTTGAACGCCAGGTCCGGCGATTGCGCGGCGAGCCCCAGCGGGTTGATCGGCGTGACCGCCTGCAGGCGCAGGACCAGATAGCCCAGCAGCATCATTGCCGCGTTCGACAACAACAGCGCCGAACCGAAGCGGGCCCAGCCCATGGTTTCCTGTGGGTCGATGCCCAGCAGGCGATAGGTATAACGTTCCGGCAAGGCATGGTGGGTTCCGGTGAAGACCCGGGTCAGCCATTTGCCCATCAGTACGGCGAGCCCCGTCATTACCCCCAGGACCAGCGTAAATTCCAGCAGCGTGCTTAACATGTCGTGGCTCCGTTCAAATCTTGCCCATGGCGACAATGGCCATGGCAGTCGCAACAAAAAACACCAGGGAAAGGCTGATAAACATCAGGTCGTACATGGCCAACTCCCTAGAATTTTTCTGCGCGAATAAGGGCGTAGCCCAAGTAAGCGAACAGCCCCACGGCACATATGCCGCTGGCGATATAAATGAACGTAAGTGTGAGCACGGTGTAACTCCCCTGAGTAAATAAGCCGCAACTGCGGAGGCGGGGAGGTTAATCCCCGGAGTATCAAGTTCGGGCACTGATTACGCGCAGCGGCATTAAGACGGCATATAGAAAAGGTTCTGCCGGGTGCACGAAAAAAAGGGATAGCCCGCCGCCCGGGTATCCCTTTAAACGCTGGGGTGCTGCTGAGGTTGACGACCCGCTTATTTGGTTTTCTTTTTCTTCTCGCTGCGGGTGGCGAGGTGTTCGAAGCAAAACGCGGCAGTGCCGAAGAGCGCAATCATCGACAGGACGACCATGCCTAAAGTTGAACTTTCCACGATAACTTCCTACGGGTGTTGGGGTAGGAGGTGACGGTAGAGGGTTTGGACTTAGTTACTCAATAGCGGCGACGTAAACGTTATGGCGAACAGGCAAACTATATGAACTCTTTACAGGGGGGGCGGATAAAAACCCTAAAACCTGAGAATCAATTGTGGCGAGCGGGCTTGTTGTGGCGAGCGGGCTTGCCCGCGTTGGGCTGCGTAGCAGCCCCAAAGCCATCCCCCCGGTCTACCTGGAAGACTCGGCGCGACCCTACTGGGGCCGCTGCGCGACCCAACGCGGGCAAGCCCGCTCGCCACAGCAATCGCGGTTTTGCTCCTGCTCAGCCATGACCTGACGGAATACCCCCATACCCATTGGTCGATTGCACCGCGGCCGGCACCCACGCTTATCTATAGCCACGCGAAGACTTCAAGGCGGCACAGTGCCCGCTTCTAACAATGGCCTGCAAAGGCAATAAAAATAGTCTGTCTGGGGAAGCGCACGAGATGAAATACCCATTGCGTCCTTTGGTCTTCTGGCCAACCTTTCTGATCTTGCTGGCGGCGGTGATCGCCAGCTACGTTGACCTCACCGCATTCCTCGCCGTGAGCAAACAGCTTAATACGGTGATCCTGCAAAACTTTTCCTGGCTATTCAGTGCCGGTTCTTTCGCCATGCTGGTGCTCACGGCCATTGTGTATTTTTCGCCCCTGGGCCAGGTGCGTATCGGCGGGGAGGGCGCCACGCCGCTGTTGAGCAAATGGCGCTGGTTCATGGTCGCGCTGTGCACCACCCTGGCGGTGGGCGTGCTGTTCTGGACCACGGCCGAGCCGCTCTACCATCTGTACTCGCCACCCTCCAGCCTGCCGATCGAGGCGGGCAGCGCGGCGGCCAAGAGCTTTGCCCTGTCGACGATGTTCCTGCACTGGACCCTCACGCCCTACGCGATTTACCTGGTGCCCTCCCTGGTGTTTGCCCTGGTGTTCTACAACCTGCGCAGCCACTTCTCGATTGGCGCCATGTTGCAACCTTTGCTCGGCGCCGAGCGGGTCAAACGCTATGCGGGGTTGATCGACACCCTGGCGATGTTCGCCCTGGTCGCAGGCATGGCGTCGTCCCTGGGCACCGGGGCGCTGACCCTGTCCGGTGGCCTGAGCCAGTACATCGGCGGTGAGACCACGCCGTTGCGCCTGGGCCTGATCATTGCGGTGATCGTGTTCACCTTTGTCGCCTCGGCCGCCAGCGGCCTGCAGCGCGGCATCGTCATGCTGTCGTCGTTCAACACCTGGATCATGCTGGCCCTGGGCGCGTTCGTGTTGGTGTGTGGGCCAACCCTGTACATCTTCAGCCTGGGCGTCGAGTCCCTGGGGGTGTACCTCGACACCTTCTTCAGCCGCAGCCTGTCCACCGGTGCCGCCAGTGGCGACAGCTGGCCGCAGAGCTGGACGGTGTTCTACTGGTCGGTGTGGTTCGCCTGGGCCCCGGTCAGTGCGCTGTTCCTCGGCAAGATCGGCCGGGGCTACAGGGTGCGCGAATTTATCCAGATCAACATGTTGTACCCGGCGCTGTTTACCGCGCTGTGGATCTGCATTTTCTCCGGCAGCAGCCTGTACTTCGATGCCCTCGGCGATGGCAGTTTGAACCGCGTGCTCAACGAGCAAGGCGTGGAGCATGTGCTGTACCAGATGTTCCAGCAGTTGCCGGCCAGCGGCCTGATGATCGCGTTTTTGTTGTTTGTCGCCTTTATCTCCTTTGTCACTGCCGCCGACTCCAGCACCGACGTGATCGCCAACCTGTGCAGCAAAGGCGTCACCGCCGATTCGGACCTGGACGGCAACCCGCTGCTGAAGATTGTCTGGGGCGTGATCATCGGCACGGTGTCGTGGGTCATGGTGGCCTTTGTCGGCATCGACGGGGTGAAGATGCTCTCCAACCTCGGCGGCCTGCCGGGAATGATCCTGGTGCTGCTGGCCAGCACGTCGTTGCTCTACTGGTTGAAGAACCCCGCGTTGCTGGACGTAAAGGCCCCTGCGGTCCACGTCGAACCTGGCCTGCGTGGTGCCAGCCCCGTGGCGGATTTTGCCCGCTGACTTGCCTCTTTGTTGCTGGAGTTACCGATGGAAATCGTCACCGAGTTTGCCTACAAGGTCCGTGAAATCGAGCACTGCCTGATCCCCCTGAGCGACGGCACGCAACTGGCAGCGCGTATCTGGCTGCCTGACACCGCCAGTGTGCAGGCCTTCCCGGCGATCCTCGAATACCTGCCCTATCGCAAGCGTGATGGCACGGCGGTACGCGATGCGCTGACCCATCCGTGGATGGCGGGGCAGGGCTATGTCTGCGTGCGGGTCGATATGCGCGGCAATGGCGAATCCCAGGGCCTGATGGCCGATGAGTACCTGTTGCAGGAGCAGGATGACGCCCTCGAAGTGATCGACTGGCTGTGCCAGCAGCCCTGGTGCGACGGCAACCTGGGAATGATGGGCATCTCCTGGGGCGGCTTCAACAGCCTGCAAGTCGCCGCGCGCCAGCCCGAAGCATTGAAGGCGATCATCACCCTGTGCTCCACCGATGACCGCTATGCCGATGACATCCATTACAAGGGCGGCAACCTGCTGCTGGAGAACTTCGGCTGGGCCGCGACCATGCTCAACTTCAGCGCGGCGGCGCCCGACCCGCTGCTGGTCGGCGATGCCTGGAAAAGCCTGTGGCAACAACGCCTCGACGCCATGCCGCTGCTGGCCGAGACCTGGCTGCAGCACCAGACCCGCGACGCCTATTGGCGTCACGGTTCGGTCTGCGAGGACTACTCGGCGATCAAGGCGGCGGTGTATGCCGTGGGCGGTTGGGGCGATGCCTACAAGAATGCGGTGCCGCGCCTGATGCAACATCTGCCGGGACCGAAGAAAGCCATGATCGGCCCGTGGATTCACAAGTACCCGCACTTCGCCGTGCCCAACCCGGCCATTGGCTTCCTGCAGGAGGCCAAGCGCTGGTGGGACCACTGGCTTAAAGGTATCGACAATCGGGTGATGGACGACGCTGCCTGCACCTTTTACCTACAGGATGTGCTGGCACCCAAGGGCAGTTATGCCGAGCGCCCAGGGATCTGGGTGCAGACCTCGGGCTGGCCCGATCCCCAGGTGCAATGGACCGACTACAGCCTCAACGACCATGGCCTCAGCCCCGGCCAGCAGGCACTGGGCGGCCCGCGCAGTATCTGTTCGCCACTGACCACCGGTCTGCACCAGGGCGAGTACTGCGCCATCTGGTTCGGCCCCGATGGCCCCACCGATCAGCGTCGCGACGATGCGCAGTCGCTGTGTTTCGACTCGCCGCCGTTGGCTGAACCCCTGGCGCTGCTGGGGGATGTGCGCTTGCACCTGCGCCTGGCCAGCGATACCCCCTGCGGGCAACTGGTGGCACGCCTGAATGCGGTGGCGCCCGACGGCCAAGTCACGCAGATCACCTACGGCGTGCTTAACCTTGCCCTACGTGAAGATTTCTCCCGTCTGACGCCGCCTGTGCCGGGCGAGCCCATGGACGTGCAATTGAACCTGGATCACGTCGGCGTACGCGTGCCGGCCGGCCACCGCTTGCGCCTGGCCCTGAGTACTGCGAGCTTCCCGTTGCTGTGGCCCAGTCGTGAGTTGACCACCCTGACTGTGCTGCCCGCCGTGCAGCGTGTGCAATTGCCGATCTTCAGCGGCGCGGCCGTGCCGTGCCCGTTCGAGGCCCCGCAAGCGGCTAGCCCGGTTGCGCTGGAGGTGCTGCGGGCGGCAGCGCCTAAACGCACCTTGAGCGAGGATGTGGGCAGTGGCGAAGTCTGCGTCACCATCGAGGACGACCTGGGCGCCGTGCGTTTCACCGAGCATGGCCTGGCGGTGGACCAGCGCTGTACCGAGCAATATCGCACCTTGCCCTGGGACCCGTTGTCGACCCAGGCCGATATCCACTGGCAGTACCGCGTCGAGCGAGCGCCGTGGTCGGTGGAGGTCGACAGTCGCCTGCAGGTGCGCGCCGACGCCCAGTGGTTCTACATTGAGGCGCAGCAGCAGGCCCTGGAAAACGGGGTGCAGGTGCATCACCGCACCTGGAGCAAACGGGTTGCGCGGGTCGCGTTGTGAGCGGGCAAATGGCAGGATGCCTGCTCATCTGATCAGCCACGGATCCCTGCATGTCGCGCCGAAATGTCGACCTTCCACCGCTCAATTGTTTGCAGACGTTTGAAGCGGCCGCCCGTCATCTGAGCTTTACCCAGGCGGCCCACGAACTGAACCTGACCCAAAGCGCGGTGAGCCGGCAGATCAAGCGCCTCGAAGAGGACCTGGCACGGCCGCTGTTTTATCGGTTGGCGTTGGGGCTGAGTCTGACCCCGGCCGGGGTGCGTTACTTTCGTACCATCCAGCGCCTGCTGCGCGAGCTCGACCGTGAGTCGGCGGAGCTGCGCCGACGCGGTGCCGATCGCCAACTGACCCTGGCCAGCACGCCGACCATCAGCTCGATCTGGCTCGCCGCGCTGCTGCCGGCGTTCCAGCATGCGCACCCGGACCTGGATATCCGCATCCTGTGCAGTGAAAGCCCGAGCCACCTGGATGTCAGCGAATATGACCTGGGCCTGTTCTATCACCTCGACGAACTGCCGGCGCCCCTTGGCCTGGAACTGACCCCGGTGTTTGCCAGCGAGCAGGTCATCGCCGTGTGCAGCCCGGCCTACATCGAGCGTCATGGCGCGATACGCGACGCCCAACACCTGTTGCACAGCCATACCTTGTTGATCGTCGAGGACCACTATCACGATTGGTTGACCTGGACCGACTGGTTCGCCGATATCGGCGCGCAATACCACACGCCCCGGCACGCTTTGCGCACCAACAGCTATCAGTTGCTGATGCAGTCGGCGGTGATGGGGCATGGCGTGGCCCTGGGCTGGAAGCGCTTGCTCGAAGGCGAGCTGGCTGCCGGTCGCCTGCAACTGGCCTTGGCGCACCACATGCACAGCCGTGGCCGCCTGCAACTGATGCAACCACAGCATCGCAACCCGCCTTCGGCAGCGCGTAGTTTTCAGCAATGGTTGCTGACGGCGTCCGATACAACGCCGCAGGGGCTTTTCTGTGGGAGCGGGCTTGCCCGCGATGATCGTTAACGATGACGCGGTGAGGCGTTCTTGCTGACGTCAGCGCGGGCGTTGTTCACGGGGCGTTGCGGCTATGCCGATAATCACTCACCGCTTCATACACCGCCTTGCGCAGCCGATTGATCCCCCCAATCGGCCGGTGCTCTTCCACACCAAACCATGGGTTGAACGACTGGTTGTCGCAGGCCAGGTTCAAGGCTGGGGTATCAAAGTCTTGCGCCGGAATGCGGATTTTTGCCACGCTCTCGTAGGGCGCGTCGCTTTCCTTCCATTCGATGCTGGTGTCTTCGATGGGCATGTATTTCTGTGGGTTCTGGCGCTGGATCTGCAACACAAAACACGCGTCGACCCGGTCGGTGGACAACTGCTGGCTCAAGGCGCTGCGCAAGAAGTTCGGCAAGTCCTGGTTCTGCTTGGGCAGGTTGTATTCCGGGCAGCTTTGCGGGTCCGGGGCGACGCGGAACTTGGCGTTGGCCGTGCCAAATTTGTAGGGCGATACCGAAAAGTATGTCGCCTCGGTCGGGCTGGCGGGGGCCGGCGCCAACGTCGCCAGGGCGATGAACAGATGGCGCACCTGCCAACTGCGCGGGTCGAGGCTGGGGAAAAACGCCATGGCCTTCTTGCCATCGGCCTGGGCCCCGACGTTCTGCGCGTATTCCGCCACGTCGCTGACAAAGAAGTTGGGGTGGCTGAACATCACAAAGTCCTGCTCGGTGCGCGCCTGCTGATCGGCCAGCAGTTGCTTGCCCGGCACGTCCAGCAGTTTGATCGCCAAGCCGCGGGCGTCGCGGATGCTGTCGAACTGTGGATAAGCGTTGCCGTTGGACAGGCGCATCATCGCCTGCCAGGTCTTGCCCGGCTCGGCGAACACGCCCTGGCGCAGCGCCGGGTCGAGACCAGGCAGCACACTGACTTCGGCCTTCACGCAGCCATGGGCCTTGGCATGGGCATCACGCAGGTAGCGGGTGCCTTCGCGGTGCTGGTCGACGATACGCACGGCCGTCTGAATGATGCCTTGGGTCATGGCGGCTTCGCCCGGCGGAATCTGTTCATCGGCCGACACCGGGCCGCGGTGGTGCCAGGCAAACCACAGGGTCGCCAGCAACCAGCCGAGCAGGCCCAGGCCCACCAGCCATAACAGCGTCTTGCCGAGAAACGCGCCGAGGCGCAGCCACAGTCGAGCGAGCATGGAACGGTCCTTGTATCGAAATGGGGAAGTCATGGCAGTTGTTGCTCCAGGGGGCCGCCCAGTACCTTCAGGTATTCCAGCAGCGCCCAGCGCTCCTCAGGCTCCAGGCCCCGGCCAATTACCCCATTGCCACGCTTGCCGGCGCGGAATTCGTGGCCGCTGTTGTGGTTGCCGGTGATGCTGGTATCGAACAGGAACGCATTTTTAAAGGCTTCGGTGCGATAACCCAGGTGACGCGGGTTGTAGTCGAAGGTGCCTTTATAGAAGGTGCGGCTGCGCTCGTACTGGGGCGAAAGCAACTGGTAGATCGTCGGCACCGAACCATTGTGCAGAAACGGCGGCGTGGCCCACACGCCAGCCAGTGGACGGGCCTTGTAGGCGCGCAGTTCGCGCACGCCGATAGGCAGGCCGTAGCCGTCCAGGCGTGGGCGTTCGGCCGGGCTGATGCCGGCGGCGCGGTAGGCGTGCTCTTCGACAAACGCCGTGACATAGGCCAGGCCCTTGGCCACGGACAGGCTGCGCAAGTCCAGGGGTTCGGTCGGCGTCGGGTGCAACTCCACATTCAACTGCGCCAGTTCGGCCGGGTCCCATTGCAGGGCGCTGAGGTCGTAGCGCTGGTCGGCAATGTTGCTGGCGGTGCCCGGGTCGGTGCCGATGTAGTCCACTGGCAGCATCTTCAACTGCTGCACCGGGCGCCCGTTGACTTCGCTCACGCTGGGCACATGGCAAGCTGCGCAGTTCTCTGCGAACAGCGCGCGGCCACGGGCGGCCAGGGGTTTGTCAATGGCGCCGAACAGCGCTTCAGGCCAGGTCGGCGGCTTGAGCCGTTGCAGGGTTTCTTCGATGCGGTTTAGGTCACGCACGCGTACGCTGGAAGGGTAGCGTGCATCGCCCTTGAGCGGCTGGCCGGCGCTGTCGAAGAACGCCAGGGTCGCGCCTACGCCCAAGGCTTCGCCGATATTGCGCGCCATGGGTTGCTGGGCCGAGCCGTTCCATTGCACCCAGTCGAAGGTCCACATGTCCCACAGTTGCGGGTAGTCCACCGGCGCGTTGGCGATGCGGTAGTTGTCCGGCGAAATCGCATCACCAAAGCTCGCGTTGGCGATGCGGCCGAACGCATCGGTGCGCCCCGGGCCTTCTTCGGTGGGGTAGAGACCACGGTGGGTATCGTTCCAGGCCACCTTGAGGAAGTTGTCCAGGGACTTTTTGAAGTCCTGGCGCAACTGATCGTACTGGGCGTCGTATTGATCCCCCAGCACGCTGTGGGCGAAGCGCCTGAACTTCAGCGGGTTGTAATAGGTGGAGGCGAGACTGGCCACCAACGCCTGGCCGAAGCTGCCACCGCGCAGGGTCGGCACGCTGGAGGGCAGCACATGCTGTGCAGCACCGCCGTCGATGCGCAGGGCCTGGCCATTGAAGTGCAACTCGCCGGTGTGGCAGGCGGCACAAGTGATATCGAGAAACTCGTCGTCGCTGCCGGCATTCTTGTGCCGGGCGAAGCCGACGGGCAGGTTGCCAGGGTTCTGGGCTGTGGCCTGTTGTCGCGGGTCCACGAGGAAACCGAAACGCGCCAGGTTGGCCGGTTCGGCAAAACGCTGCTGGGAAAACGGCAGCTCCAGCGCGGTGAACCAGTTATAGCGCAGGCCCTTGACCTGGGTGCCCTGAGGCGTGAAGTAGTAGACCTGGCGGTCGGTGGCGGTCCATTGGTCCTGGTAGTGCACCTGCTGCACCGGCACGTAATCCGGCAGCTTGGGGTTGACCACGTAATAGAGGACCACGGCCAGGGCCAGTCCCATAAATGACAGGATCAGGAGTAAAACACGGGAAAAAATGCGCAAGATAACTATCCTTGTCGAGTTGTTGCGTCCTTATGCCACCGAGCGTAGCAGGCGGCAAGTAGCCATGATCGGTCTGTTGCGGCGGTTTTCGGCTTGCCTGCTGTCCTTCGCCGGGCTTTGGGGCAGATGAAAATGCTTTTAAACACGTGAACTTATCAGAAGTTTCCTGCTCACATGCCGGTAGCCATTGGTCGTGGCCGCCTGATAAGCTCGCGACTTTATTCGAATGCCCTTTTGGCGCATGAACAAGGAAATAGCATGAAACAGCATCGGTTGGCGGCGGCGGTGGCCCTGGTTAGCCTGGTACTTGCGGGTTGTGATTCGCAAACCAGCGTAGAGCTGAAAACCCCGGCGCAGAAAGCTTCCTACGGTATCGGCCTGAACATGGGCAAAAGCCTGGCTCAGGAAGGTATGGACGACCTGGACTCCAAGGCCGTGGCCCAAGGCATCGAAGATGCCGTCGGCAAGAAAGAACAGAAACTGAAGGACGCAGAACTGGTTGAAGCGTTTTCCGCACTGCAGAAGCGTGCTGAAGAACGCATGACCAAGTTGAGCGAAGAGTCGGCAGCTGCCGGCAAGAAATACCTCGAAGACAACGCCAAGAAAGACGGCGTAGTCACCACCGCTTCCGGTCTGCAGTACAAGATCGTGAAGAAAGCCGAAGGCGCCCAGCCCAAGCCTACCGACGTAGTGACTGTTCACTACACCGGCAAGCTGACCAACGGCACCACCTTTGACAGCTCCGTGGATCGCGGCAGCCCGATTGACCTGCCGGTCAGCGGCGTGATCCCGGGTTGGGTCGAAGGCCTGCAACTGATGCACGTGGGTGAGAAGGTCGAGTTGTACATCCCGTCCGACCTGGCCTACGGTGCCCAGAGCCCGAGCCCGGCAATTCCAGCCAACTCCGTACTGGTCTTCGACCTGGAGCTGCTGGCAATCAAGGACCCGGCCAAGGCCGATGCGCCTGAGGCACCGGCTGCCAAGTAAGCCGCTGCAAAAACACCCAACGCCCCGTTTTACGGGGCGTTGTTGTTTCTGGTGTGGGGCTTGATCCAATCCGTATGGAAGCTGTCGAGCCCTGGCGAGGCTGCGATAGCGGTGGAGGCAACACTCCTGTTGGCCATGCCGCCGCCATCGCCGCCTCGCTGGGGCTCGACAGCTCCCACAGTTGACCGTGGGGCAAATCAAAACGAACACCTGCGACTTAGAGCAGTCTGATGCAATACCTCGGCACGGCTAGCCGCAGGCGCGCTTCAAGTCAATGAATTCTTGGGTTTTTTTTATGTGCGCAAAAAACGCCCGATCTGACTCAGGGCCTTGTATTACGTGGCTTTCAGCCGCGAAAATGGGCTCTGTTCACAAGGTTATCCACAAGTTGTGTGGATAACCTTTTCTCTTGCCTGGAACTGGAGTGACGATGAAAGCACCCTGGAATTTCACCCGCTTCCTGCCGTTGGCCGCCCGCCTGATCGTGCGTGGGCGCCTGCCCACCCTGTTGTTCGCTGTGGCTGCCAAAGGCTCAAGCCAGGGCAATCGCTTGGGTAAGCTCAAGGACGACCTGAAGCTGCTTCAGGCGCTGTGCCTGGCCTACTGGCGTGGCGAGTACCGGGCGATCAGCCCCAAGGCGCTGATCTCGGTGGTGGCGGGGCTGATGTACTTCCTCAGCCCGATTGATGCGATCCCGGACTTCTTGCCCATGTTCGGCATGCTCGATGACATTGCGGTACTGGCCTGGGTCATGAAGAACCTGGACGGCGAGTTGAGTGCCTTCCGCGCCTGGCGTGAACGCCAGCGCCCGGAGAAGCTGGTGGTGGTGGAGCGTCTGCCCGCAACGCCGCAGCTTCTGGAGCAGGAAAACCCGAAAAAAAACTGAAGGCGCGGATTATCCCCCTGCGCTCTTTGGGGCTGTTAGGATTACACTCCTAAGGAAAGTACTTACTTCGTAAGTGTTGTGATCCTACGGGGCAGTCATGGATATACAAATCATTTCACGGGACGGCGAACCCGAATACGCGGTTCTGCCATGGGCTCAGTACCAGGCGCTGCTAAAAGCCGCCGGTGTGCCGCAACCCGCTACTTCTTCTGCACAGACCCCTCCCGTCGCTACCGAGCAGGACCTGCGTCCCCTGGCACAATTGCGCAGCCTGCGCGAAGCCAAAGGCCTGGCCATCGAGACCCTGGCTCGCACCGTGGGCATCAGCCCGTCCTACCTGGGGTTGATTGAAAGTGGTGAGCGCCAGCCGGATGCCGCGATTCGTCGCAGCCTGGCCTGGGAGTTGGGGATTGCGGGTTGGAGGGATGAAGTGTGAGTGTGCGCATCAGTCGTCAACATTGGGATGGGTTGCTCAATGAGCTCGATCAGGCCCGTCGCCAGCGACATCTTTTGACCTACCGTGCGTTGCTGGAGCGTCTGCAATTCCCCACGCCAGCCATGCAAACCCTGACCGCCGCCCTGGAGCACCTGGCGGCTCTGGATGCCAAGGCGGATCAACCGCTGCGCAGTTCACTGGTGATCAGCCAGGGCGCCAGCCGCTTGCCGCGCACCGGTTTTTTTGAATGTGTCGAGCGCCTCGGGCGCTTTTGCGGACCGTCCGATGGCGTTGCTGCGGCGTCGTGGCATGCCTCGGAAGTGGTGCGTGTGTTCGAGTACGAATATCCTGAGTCAGCGGAGGCCTGAGTGTTCTGGAAGCTTAAAGCGTACGTCAGCTATTGGTTGGCCCGCAGGTTGTTTCATTGGTCATGGTTTATGCGTCAGCCCCGTGGCTGGCACTGGCTGGAGGGTCAGTTTGCGCGCATGGCCAACCTGGGTAATGTCGAGGCCCAAAGTTTCTATGGTCATATCCTGACGTTTCGCGGCCAAGGGCTTGGCGCGCGGGAAGAGGGCGTGCGCTTGCTGCGCCTGGCGGGCCAGGCCGGTGATGGCAAGGCCGCCTATCAGGTGGGAGTGTTGAGCCTGGCGGGCAGCCTGGGCAAGGCCCCAGACCCGGCCGAAGCCGCACGCTGGTGGACCATTGCCGCCAAGGCCGGGCATCCGCTGGCGCAGATACGCCTGGAGCAGTTGTAAGGGCCGGCCTTACAGAAGTTCGCGGCTGTCGAGGACGTGGATGCTGTAGCCGGCCACGTTCTTGGCGTGATGCTTGGCCTGCGAGGCCAGTTCCGCCAACTGGCTGGCATCCAGATATCCACAGCTCAGCGGATGCAGGTGCACCACGCCAATGGACAGCGACAGCAAGGCAAACTCCTGGCGCACCCCCTGGCGATTCAGGGCGATAAAACAGCCCGCGTCCAAATGCTCGCTGCGGTAGAAGCGCCGGCATTGGGTCTGGAAATCGTCCACCAATTGGTTGAGACGCTTGCGCCAGTCCTGGGCACCCAGGACCAGGAGAAAATCATCGCCGCCAATATGCCCGACAAAATCGCGGCTGGGGTCCACCCGGTCGTTCAGGCACTGTGCCAGGCACAGCAACACCTCATCGCCTCGGCCATAGCCGTAGATGTCATTGAACGGCTTGAAACTGTCGATATCCACATAGCAAATCACCGATTCGCGCTGCTGCTGCAACAGTCGCGTCAGGCACTGCTGGATCGGCACGTTGCCCGGTAGCAGGGTCAGTGGGTTGGCGTAGCGCGCCTGCTGGATTTTCAGTTCGGTAATCAGCTTGAGCACGTCGATCACCCGTCCCAGGCCCAGGTAGTTGCCGTTCTGGGTGATGATGAAATCTTCTTCGATGCGCTGCCGCGCGCGGCTGGTCAGCAGGCGGCTGACCTGTTGCAACGACTGGCTCAACTCCACGGCCAGGAAGTCGTCGCTCATCAGGCGGCTGATCGGCTTGCGCGCAAACAGGTCGGTGGCAAATGGCTTGAGCAGGACGTCGGACAACGAGTGCCGATGCACAATGCCGATGGGCTGCCCGCGTCCATCCAGGACCGCCAGGGAGTTGAGATTGGCCTGGCTGCGAAACGCTTCCAGGACTTTTGCCGTGGCGGTGTCCTGGGCCACGGCCGGTTGCTCGTTGAGCAGGGCGCTGAGGTCACTGGCGTCTTCATTGAGCGAGACGCTGGTGCTGTCAGGCTTGGCCAGCATCAACCTTGCTTCGATCGGCGGATGTTCCTGGGGACGGCACAGCAGGTAGCCCTGGATCAGGTCCACGCCCATTTCCGTGAGCACCGCCAGTTCCTCCGGCAACTCGATGCCTTCGGCAATCACCTGTGCGCGGGAGGCCTTGGCGATCTGCAGGATCGAGCCGACGAACTCGCGCTTGAGCGCATCCTGATGAATGCCGTCGATAAAGTGCCGGTCGATTTTCACGTAGTCCGGGCGTAACTCAGACCACAGGCGCAGGCTGGAGTAACCGGCGCCCAAGTCATCCAGGGCAATCGAAAAACCCATGTCGCGGTAGTGGTGCAGGGCGGTCTGCAGCAGTTGGAAGTCGTCGGTCGGCGCTTGCTCCGTGAGTTCGATCACGATCTGGCTGGGCGCGATTCCGTACTCGCGCAGCATCTGCAGGGTGCGCCCCGGTTGATGGGTGGTTTCCAGCAGGGACTCGGGCGAGACGTTGAGAAACAGCTTGCCTGGCAGCGCCTGCTCGCTGAAGCGCTTGCAGGCACTTTGCCTGCAGGCTATCTCCAGTTCATTCAGGCGTCCGGCCTGGCGCGCCACGCAAAACAACGCAAGGGGCGAGTGCAGCGGGCTGTTGGACGGGCCGCGGCTCAGGGCTTCGTAGCCAAGGATACGGCGTTCGCTGAGGCTGATAATCGGTTGGAACAGACTGTGCAGACTGCCTTGAGCCAGGATGGAGCCCAGGGCATGCAGCTGTTCGGTCATGGTCATGATGATCTCGGTCGAAAAAAAAGGACCGGGTGCCTGGGGCACCCGGTCCTTCATTTCACGACAGAATGATGTCTGTTTGATGACGCTCAGTGGAGCGGAGACATTAAATTGCCATCATCTACTGCTTGGCGACTGCCTTACTGGTTTTCAGGTAGTCCAGCAGAATCCGCCCGGTCTCGCTCAGGTAGGCGTCGTCTTCCGGCTTGGTCTTTTCAGGTTCGGTCGGCAGCGCGTCTTCGTCTTCTTTCTTCAGCTCCTTGAGCGGGTCTTCACCCTTGGCCTTGCGACGGATGTTTTCCAGGGCCAGTTGCTGGTTCTCGATCGCAGTGTGCTGCGCGCGACGGTCCACTTCATTGAGGCTGACGGTCTTCTCGGCCATCAGCTTCTTGGCCAGGGCCAGCTTGTCGCGGATAAACACAAACTCGGCATCCTTGGCGGAGCGCAGGTCATGTTCGGCCTTGAGCTGGGCCAGGTACGGCTTGAAGGGATCGGACGCCGGCTTGATAGCCGGGCGGATGGTGTCCCACGGCATGGCTTCAGGCAGGGCGCTTTCGCCGATTTCCTTGGTGTCGATGAGCGACGGGAAATCAATGTCCGGCAGTACGCCCTGGTGCTGGGTGCTCTGGCCGGAAACCCGGTAGAACTTGGCCAGGGTCAGCTTCAGTTCGCCATGGTTAAGCGGCTGGATTGTCTGCACCGTGCCTTTGCCGAAGGTCTGGCCACCGATGATCAGCGCGCGGTGGTAGTCCTGCATCGCGCCGGCAAAAATCTCCGAGGCCGAGGCCGAGAGACGGTTGACCAGCAGTGCCAGCGGGCCCTTGTAGAAGGCACCCGGGTTTTCGTCTTCCAGCACATCCACGCGGCCGTCAGCGTTGCGCACCAACACGGTCGGACCCTTGTCGATGAACAGGCTGGTCAGCTCGGTGGCTTCCTGCAACGAGCCGCCGCCGTTGTTGCGCAGGTCGATGACCACGCCGTCAACCTTCTCTTTGGTCAGCTCGGTGAGGATTTTTTTCACATCGCGGGTGGTGCTCTTGTAGTCCGGATCGCCGGCACGGAAGGCCTTGAAGTCCAGGTAGAACGCCGGGATCTCAATGACGCCCAGCTTGTAGTCCTTGCCATCCTGCTTGAGGTTGAGGACTTTCTTCTGCACGGCCTGGTCTTCGAGCTTCACCGCTTCACGGGTGATCGACACGATCTTGCTGGTCTGGTCATTTGGCGCATTGGTGTGGGGAATCACTTCCAGGCGCACCACGCTGCCCTTGGGCCCGCGGATCAGCTTGACCACTTCGTCCAGGCGCCAGCCGACCACGTCGACCATCTCTTTGTCAGCCTGGGCCACGCCGATGATCTTGTCGGCCGGGGCGACCTGCTTGGTCTTGTCCGCAGGGCCTGCCGGCACCAGGCGCACGATCTTCACCTGATCGTTGTCGCTCTGCAGCACGGCCCCGATGCCTTCAAGGGACAGACTCATGTTGATATCAAAATTTTCCGCGTTATCTGGCGACAGATAATTGGTGTGCGGATCGTAGGACATCGCGAAGGTGTTGATATACGCTTGGAAGATATCCTCGGCGCGGGTCTGGTCCAGGCGGCTCAATTGATTCTTGTAGCGCTTGGTCAGCAGCTCCTGGATCGCCTTGGGCTCTTTGCCGGCGATCTTCAGGCGCAGGACTTCATCTTTGACGCGCTTGCGCCACAGGTCATCCAGGGCGGCGGTGCTGGTCAGCCATGGGGCCTCCTTGCGATCCACCAGCAGGGTTTCCTTCTGGGTGAAGTCGAGCTTGTCGACGCCTTTGTTCAACTCACCCAGAGCGAAGTCCAGACGCGCTTTGACACGGTCCAGGTAACGCTTATAGATGGTGAAGCCAGGTTGCAGGTCGCCGCTCTTGAGGAAGTCGTCGAACTGGGTCTTCCATTTGTCGAACTCGGCCACATCGCTGGCCAGGAAGTAGCTGCGCGAGGGATCCAGCAGCTTGAGATAGCTGTCATAGATAATCACCGAGCGCGCATCGTCCAACGGCGGTTTGCTGTAATGGTGGCGCTTGAGCAACTCAACGACGTTAAGGCTGGCAATCACCTCATCGCGATCAGGCTGAAGTTTGTCCCAGCTGTTGGCTGCGAACGTATTGGTCGACAGCGGCAACAGGCCGAGACCAATGAAAAGAGCGAGGGCGGTACTGGGGAACAAATGCTTCATGCTGATTCGACGCGGGGGCAATTGATAACGCATATTAGGCCGTCTTTGAAGTCGCCGGTTCCATTTGGGCCGGTCGCATAATGCAAAAAGCCCGGCGCTACAGCAACGGGCTCAGTCCAGACTCACTATGGAGGCACTGTGAAAGCATTGCAAGGCGTTGAAGGTCATGTGGAGTGGGTTGAGACCCCGAGTCCTACGTGCGATGTAGGGCAAGTTCGCATTCAGGTGGCGGCAGCCGGCCTGAATCGGGCGGATTTATTACAGCGTGCAGGGCTCTATCCGCCACCGCCCGGGGCCAGTGAGGTGCTGGGCCTGGAGTGTTCCGGGGTAATCAGCGAGGTTGGCGCCGGCTCGTCCTGGCAAGTGGGGGATCGGGTCTGTGCGCTGCTGGCGGGCGGCGGCATGGCCCAGGAAGTGGTGGTGGACGCGCGCCACGTGCTGCCGGTGCCGGAAGGTCTGTCCCTGGCCGAAGCCGCTGCGTTGCCCGAGGTATACAGCACCGCCTGGCTCAACCTGTTCCAACTGGCGGCGCTCAAGCCCGGGGAAAAGGTGCTGTTACACGCTGGTGCCAGTGGCGTCGGCTCGGCAGCGATCCAGCTGTGCAAGGCCTTTGGCAGCCCGTGCTGGGTCAGCGTCGGCTCGGCGGACCGCCTGGCCTATTGCGAAGACCTCGGCGCCCAGGGCGGTGTGGTACGTACCGACGGCATCGAGAGCCTGGGGGATTTTGGCCCGTTCGACGTGATTCTCGATCCGGTGGGCGGCAACTATGGGGCCATTAACCTCAAACTCCTGGCCCGCGATGGGCGTTGGGTATTGATCGGCTTGATGGGGGGGCGCGAGGCCCAATTGGACTTGGCGCAGGTGCTGGCCAAGCGCGTGCAGGTGCTGGGCTCGACCTTGCGCAGCCGTGATGATCAATTCAAAGCGGATCTGTTGAGCGATCTGGGCCAGCAGGTGTGGCCGTTGTTTGGCGAAGGGCGGCTGAGCCCGCAGTTGGCCAAGACCTTCCCGATCAAGGATGCGGAAGCAGCGTTTGCGGAGCTGGCGACCAACCAGATTTCCGGGAAGCTGGTGCTGGTGATCGACGAGAGCCTGGCTTGAGGCCAGTCCAGGGTTGAAATGCAGCCCAAGGTGGGAGCGGGGCTGCTTGCGATAGCAGTGTGTCAGTAACAGACCTTAACTTGATATACCGCTATCGCAGCATAGGTATCTACACAACTTTCTTATGGGTATGTGTACATATCCGTTGCTGCGATCACGGCCACTTAGGGTTCCGCCCTTACGGCGGGTCACTTTTGGAAAAGAGCCCGGAGTGCCGGCCCAGCCAAAAGTAACCAAAAGGGCTCTTGCCCCACCACTCGGCCGCTCGCCTAGGCTCGGTGTGCCTGTCATCCGACATTGATTTGGGGGGCCGCCGCGCTGGGCCATTCATGGCCCAGCGCGGCTAACCCGGCGTCCTGCCGGGTTACCCCCCAAATCAATATCGGATGACGGCCAGCGTGGTTTAACGGGGCGCCTAAGATCAAAAGCAAAGC
>NZ_JAARMC010000016.1:0-100790 GCF_012985595.1 Pseudomonas sp. WS 5411 | reverse complement strand
GATTACATCGAGATGTTCTACAACCCAAAACGCCGCCATGGTTTCAACAATCAGCTGTCACCGGTAGAGTTTGAAAAACGTTACGCAATGAGCTTGCAAGGTGTCTAGAGAATCCGGGGCGATTCAGATCGAACTTGAATGCCCCCCCGCACTCGCCGATCAGGAACTGGCGCACCTTCTGTGTATTCCTGTAGTGCTTGTCCAGTGGGGTGGTGCGGGTGATGGGGCCGGAGTGCCAGTCGAAGCTCATTGCCATTCCTTGGGTGATGTAATGCGTCGCGGGTATGAGAAGCGTGACCCTTGTCTACCGGGAAAGATCGCAGCGCATTACAACCATCCCGATGTCGGCCTTGTCGGTACTGAACGGAATTTCGCCGAGTGCCTCAAATCCGCAGTTTTCATAAAAGCGCTGTGCACTGGTATTGGACTTCAGCACATCCAACCAGATAGAGCCTTCCTTACGGTCTTTTGCGTACTGGTGGATAAGCTGCAAGAGTTGCTTTCCGTAGCCTTTGCCCGCCTGTGACTTGAGGAAGTAAATTTTCTGCAGCTCACTGCCAGCCTGACCAGGCAGGGGCATAGGTTTGGACCAGTTGACCTTTGAATAGCCTACGGCGTGGTTGGTTTCGTCAAATGCGATAAGCCAACAGTGATGGGCAGGCGACTCGATGGATTTCTGCATTTCGCGGGTCGAGAAGTCTTCGTTCAGGAAGTTCTGCATGCCCGTAGCGGTCCAGATTTCAGAGAAATGCTCTCGGTATGTCTTCATGCCGAGCTCCTGAAGGAGGGGGATGTCTTCTATGGTTGCTTCCCGAATGCTGATCACTGCTCTGCTCCTTGCCTGAATTGTCGGACGCAGGTCCTGAATTTTTCACTCAACAGTTAAATACCGGTGCATAGCGCTCTTCGCGTTTCTTGAAGTGGATCGGCGCCATCGGCACTTTTTCACCGTTCACAAATATAGCCGGGAAGGTGAGGGTGAAATCATCCATATCGCCCTTGCCCAGGGCCGTGCCCTTGCGGCTGCTGCTGGGTTGCTTCTTGGGGTCAAAGCCGGTTTTCAGCTGTTCGATACTGACTTGATAGGTCTCGCCTGTCGCCAGCGTAACAGTGACCAACGGCGAATCGGCGCTGACCCACAGCGGCGGGTCAGTTTGTTTGTAAGCCGCCCGGCGTTGATCCGGGGTGTCCAGGTTGCGCAGGCGTGGGGGGATGTAAAGCCGGCCAAACAGGCGCAGTTCGGTGTCGGTTGAACGCAGGTTGCCTGGCCAGCTGGATGTTCCGGGCGGTGCTACATAGACCAATACGTGCACCCAATCGAGTTCTTCCGAGAGCGGGGCGTAGCTCATTGCGGCTTTCGGGCCGGGGCAGGTACGTTCGAGTAACGCATGGGTGCCCACTGCCGATTGCGGATGCAGATACGGCCCGCTGCTGCATCCTGCGAGCAGCGCCAAGAGGGGGTAGAGGATGTATTGCTTCATTGGGGGCCAACTCCATTTGCTGTACGGGCGACTATGGCATTTCTGCGGTTGATTCTCATCAGCTCTGTGCAGCATTATTCTGGTGTTTTTCAGGATCGGCGGGTGTAAGTGTGCGGATACCGTCACCATTATCCAGGGATAAACCAATGAAGTACCTGCGCACCTTGAATGCAGCAATGGAACGCTTTCTGAGCCGGTTTCTCCCCACGCAATTCCTGTGCGCCGCCATTGCGTTGACCGCGCTCAACTTCTTATTGGACTACACCGTTGCTTCGTACACCTCTATCTACCTGTCCATGCTCAGTGGTTGGCTGTTTGCCATGAGCTTTCTGAGGTTCCGGGCCCAGTGATGGCGCTGTTTGAGCCTTACCTGAACGGTGATGAGCCTGGAGTCACCCTCGGGGCAGCACAACTGGCCGCGTCGGCGCTTAGTCGGTGATGCTTGTTGCCGTTGCAGGCACTGTTTGGTTGCGGATAACAGAAAGGTAATCATCAAGCTACCTTGCTGACAGGGTCGGTTCGTTAATCTCAAGCCTGGAATGAGTGACTTGAGAGGTAAACCCGATGAACCTGTTGAAACTGAGTATTGCTGCATTGGCGTTGTCATTGTCTACGGTCGTGCTCGCCACGGGAGGCAGTGATCGTGCATTTGAGGCGTTGATGAGCGATAACCAGAAAGCCATGGAGGCTTACGCGTTAAAACATGGCAAGGACCGGCCAGTGGTCCAGGACTATCGCTACGGGATGAAACTGGACATCGCCAAGGTGGTCAGCGTGACCCCGCCGATCCGCTCCTGTGACATCGTACCGTCGCGGATGACCTACGAAGATTCAAGCGGCAAGCTCAACACCATCGAATATAAAGTCATGGGGCTGTGCCGTAACAATGGCCGCTGAAAGGACGCCGCGGCGAGCCGTACGCTGCTGGGGAGTAACGCACCGCCTGCTCAAGAAAATGGCCCCACACGCCGGGTTTTTCTCATAGGGGCAGTCCAGTTCAGCAAGCCAGCTCCCACATCGGATTTGTGGTGGGACCACAATTCTCTGCCCCAATGAGGTCCCCTGTGGGAGCGGGCTTGCCCGCGATGACGGTGTACCAGTCACTATAGTGGGTGGCTGACCCGCCGACATCGCAGGCAAGCCAGCTCCCACATTGGATTTGTGGTGGGACCACAGTTCTCTGTCCCTATGAGATCCCCCGTGGGATCAGTCAGTCAATCCGCGGATGCTGTTGCGCCAGGTTCTTGCGCTTGGCCTCCAGCTCGGCGATCTGCTCGTCGAGGTCTTCGATTTTCTGTTCGATATTGTCGTGGTGTTCCTGCAACAGCTCCCGAGCTTCTTCAATATCCGACGCCGCCGGCGCCGCGCCGCGCAGGGGTTTGTTGGCGGTTTCCTTCATGGTCAGGCCGGTGACCAGGCCCACCACGGCAATGACCATCAGGTAGTAGGCGGGCATATACAGGTCGTTGGTGCTTTCCACCAGCCAGGCCACGGCAGTCGGGGTCAGGCCGGCGATCAGCACCGAGATGTTGAATGCACTGGCCAGGGCGCTATAGCGGATATGGGTGGGGAACATCGCCGGCAGGGTAGACGCCATCACGCCGATAAAGAAGTTCAGCACCACTGCCAGTATCAGCAAGCCTGCAAAGATCAGCCCCAGCTTGCCGCTGTTGATCAGCATAAAGGCCGGAATCGCCAGGGCCAGCAGGCCGATGCTGCCAGCGATGATAAAGGGCCGACGTCCGACCTTGTCGCTGATAAAGCCGATCAAGGGCTGCACGAACAGCATGCCCACCATGATCGCGATGATGATCAGCACGCCATGGTTTTCGCTGTAGTGCAGGTTGTGTGTCAGGTAGCTGGGCATGTAGGTGAGCAGCATGTAGTAGGTGACGTTGGTCACCGCCACCACGCCGACACAGGTCATCAGGCTGCGCCAGTGTTGGGTGGCGATTTCCTTGAACGACACGCGCGGGCCGCGTGCCAGGCCTTCGCGGTCACCTTGTTCGAGCTTCTCGACGTGCTGCTGGAAGGCCGGGGTTTCCTCCAGGGCGTGGCGCAGGTACAGGCCGATCATGCCCAGGGGCAGGGCGAGGAAAAACGGCAGGCGCCAGCCCCATTCCAGGAACTGTTCTTCACCCAGTACCGACGAGATCCCGACCACCACGCCAGCGCCGAGTACAAAGCCGGCAATGGAGCCGAAGTCCAGCCAGCTGCCGAGAAAGCCGCGCTTGCGGTCGGGTGCGTATTCGGCGACGAAGATCGAGGCACCGGTATATTCCCCGCCCACCGAGAAACCCTGGGCCATTTTGGCCAACAGCAACAGGATCGGCGCCCAGATGCCTATCGAGGCATAGGACGGGATCAGGCCGATGGCAAAGGTACTGAGGGACATGATCACGATGGTGGCCGCGAGGACTTTTTGCCGCCCGTATTTATCCCCCAACGCACCGAAGAACAGCCCCCCCAGGGGGCGGATCAGGAACGGCACGGAAAAGGTCGCCAGCGCCGCGATCATCTGTACGCCAGGGTCGGCGCCGGGAAAGAACACCTTGCCCAGTACGAAGGCGACAAAGCCATACACGCCGAAGTCGAACCACTCCATGGCATTGCCCAGCGCCGCGGCGGTGATCGCCTTGCGCATCTTGGCGTCGTCGACAATGGTGATGTCTTTCAACCCTATAGGGCTGACACTTTTCTTGCGCGATTTCATACAGGTCACTCTGTTGCTGATCGGTGTCGATGCCATTGTTTTAATGGCATGGTCTATTGGGTCAGATACATGAGGACACTAAATAATTCATCGCTCGACGTTATTTTTCACTAGCGCGCCTATCAGCGCGCGCATTGGCCAGCTCCGATCCCTACCGACCAGCGCTTCGTTGTGGGTCTCCCCCGCGAACAAGGGTACTTTTAGTCCCAGTCCTATTTGCATCTTTTTTGGTACTGCTAAGCTTTTTTTCTGGAAAAGTATCGGGAAGTTTTTGTCATGATCGTAAATGCCGCCGTGTCTGACGAGTTCAACGCCCTACGCGTTATCACGTTGGCAGCTGACGTCACCTGTGCCGATCGGTTAGCCGGCACGCTGAACACTATGGGCGTTAAAGCGCTGACCAATGCTCAATCGTTGAGGGACGTGGAGGCGTGTCTGTTGGAACAGCCTGTGGACGTCATCGTCTGCGAAATTCTCCCAGGATGTGATGATGGGCTGATGCTGCCAAGCCTGCTCAAGGGGCTGCACGATGCCGGTGCCGTGGCGCAGTTGCCGAGCATCTTCTGGACCGGTAAAGCTACCTTGAATGCCCAACTACGCGATGTGAAAGGGGGCAGCGTGACTGCCCCGCATACTGGCACCCAGCAGTTCTGGATCAAGTACATGGGGGGAGTGGCCATCAGTGCGTTGGAGTCTCATGCACGATTGGCCCGGGCTGCAGGGATCCTGGTGGAAATTCTGCGTGAAGGCGCAACCCTGGAACTGGGCGATGCCTTGCGAGCCGTGGTGCTGACCCGGGCGAAACCGGACCCGCAGTTGTGCATGACCACATTCGACGCCTTGGCCGAAGATGAAGTGATCAACGCGCTGACCACGGGGGAGGGATTGCGTTTTGTGTTCCAGCCACAATTCGAGCTGTTGAGCCGGCGTGTAGTGGGGGCCGAGGCGCTGGTGCGCTGGAAGCACCCGCGCTTTGGTGAAATCCCGCCGTCGGTGTTGATGCCGTTGGTTAACCGACTGGGCCTGGACCTGTTGCTGTTCAGCCTGGTGGAAATGTGGAGCATCAGGGCGATGCTGGCGCTCAAGCGTGAAAACATCCTGATCCCCATCGCGGTGAATGCATCGGCAAAGACCATTTGTACCCCACATTTTGCCGATCGCCTTGCCATACGGATGCAGCAGGCCGACTTACCGAACCGCTTGCTGAAAATCGAGCTTACCGAGGACGTACACGAACCGGATGAGCTTCATCTTTCGGCATCACTGACGGCGATCCGCGCCAAGGGTTTCCAGGTGTCCCTGGATGATTTTGGTACCGGCGCGGCTACGCTGAACCTGTTGGCAAACCTATCGTTCGATGAGATGAAAATCGACGGCTCATTCGTGCGTGCCGTAGAGCAGCATTCCTCATCACGCAAGGTGATTGCGGGCATCGTCAGTTGGGCCGGCCTGCTGAATCTGAACCTGGTGGCCGAGGGCATTGAGGATGAGTCCACGATCCCTTTACTGCATCGCCTGGGTTGCCGCGTCGGGCAGGGTTATGCGCTGGCGCGGCCGATGGAAATCGAGGCCTTCTTGAGCTTCCTGATTGAGCGGGGGGAACACCCGTAAAAATATTTCTGTCCGTCTGGCTCTGGGAGGAGGCGGTTTTTAGGAGTGCTCTTATTTCAATTGTTTCGTCATGGCCTTAAATTTCCATCATCGATTTTTTTATATTGTATGCCGCTGGAGTTAACTGCTCTGCCCATTCGATAACCACTGCTGGATGTCTTGAATCTCAAAAAGTCGACTACTTGCCTGGCAACTTAAAGTTTGCCGGTGGGTGTTGTATTGCCTGATCGAAAGTTCGCCTGTTTGTTTTTAATGTGCGATGGCTCAGTTGCACGGATGGAATTGATGTTGTAGGTCCGTCTTCCCTGGCGGCAACTTACCAATGATGAAATAGCGTTATTTTTCATCTTTTTGCTCGTTATACAGAGTGTCCTGTGATCTATGAAACGCTTACAAATTGCTTTGCTGGATGATCATGCAATCGTGCGACATGGCCTGGTCAATCGATTGCTGCAGGAACCTGATTTTGAAGTGGTCGGTGTCTACGCCCGGACGCGTGAACTGTTGGCAGGGTTGGCCAAGGACCCGGCGCAGGTGCTGTTGCTGGACTATGTCCTGGGGCCCAGCGAGTTGGACGGCGTGTTACTGATTCGAGCGTTACGGGTGAAGTTTCCACAATGCCGCATCCTGGTGTTCTCTACGCACCATGACGCCGCTACCGTGATCCTGGCCTTGCGTGCCGGTGCCCGGGGATTTCTCGGCAAGGGTGAAGACATGGGCCAGTTGGTCGACGCCGTCCGGCTGGTGGCGTCGGGGGCGGTTTACCTGAGCCCGGACATGGCCTACAGGGTTGCCGAAGCCACTGCGGTCAACTATGACGGCGAGGCGCGCAATCGCGAGGATGCGTTGCGCTTTGTCAGTCTCTCTGCCCGTGAGCAGGAAGTGATTCGCTGTTATCTGACGGGCATGACCATCACCGAAATTGCTGAGAAATTCAGCCGTAGCATCAAGACCATCAGCACCCAAAAGGCTTCGGCATTTCGCAAGTTGGGTGTGATATCGAACAACGAGCTATTCAAGATCAAGCACCTCATTGAAGGTATCTGAACCTGGCGGGCTGGCGCCGTGTCATTTGCCGGTTATTGCATATACTGTTCTATCGTTGGGTATCCCTGTTTTCGGCAGCGCGGTTTGCGCTGGGTTGAGTGGGCTCGATCATAATGAAATCTATACGTATTGCTTTGTTGGATGATCACGCGGTTGTTCGACATGGTCTGGCCAATACCCTGGCGGCCGAGGCGAACTTTGAAGTAGTAGGCATTTATGAGCGCAGCCGCGACCTGATTGCCGGTCTCGCCACAGCGCCTGCAGACTTGCTGCTACTGGATTTCTCCCTGAGTCCCGAGGAGTTGGACGGCGTGTCATTGATCCGTGCCTTGCGAGTCAAGTTTCCTGCTAGCCACATCCTTGTGTTGTCCACCCATCACGACCCGGCGACCGTGGGCCTGGCCATGCGTGTCGGAGCCCGCGGGTTTGTCGGCAAGGGTGAGGACATGGACCAGTTGGTCAAGGCCATCCGCAAAGTGGCGTCGGGGGCGGTGTACCTGAGTCCTGACATGACCTATCGCCTGGCCGAAACCGTCACCAGTGATACCCGCAAAGGCCCTGGCGAAGTGCCCGACGCCCTGATCCTGGCGGAGTTGACCAGTCGCGAGCAGGAGGTCATTCGTTGTTACCTGGCGGGCATGACCATCACTGAAATTGCCGAGAAGTTCAATCGTAGCATCAAGACCATCAGCACCCAGAAAACCTCGGCGTTTCGCAAGCTGGGGGTTACGTCGAACAACGAACTGTTCAAACTCAACAAAATCATTGGCTCGCCATGAGGCGGTGGTGGCTGGGGGGCGTGCTGTTGTGGTCGCTTGGAGGGACCGTCTTCGCTGCTGGCCCGGTTCAACTGAGCGAGCAGGAGCAGCGCTGGATACAGCAGCATCCGGTGTTGCGGGTGGGCGTGGTCGAAGACCTGATACCTTTTGAGTACATGCGTGATGGCACCCTGCAGGGACGCTCAGCGCATTACCTGCAATTGGTGACCGATGCCACCGGCCTTGAATTCACCTATGTCCCGGGAAAGACCATTG
Source organism: Pseudomonas sp. WS 5411 (assembly GCF_012985595.1). Classification (NCBI taxonomy): domain Bacteria; kingdom Pseudomonadati; phylum Pseudomonadota; class Gammaproteobacteria; order Pseudomonadales; family Pseudomonadaceae; genus Pseudomonas; species Pseudomonas sp. WS 5411. The sequence continues at coordinate 92,904 of NZ_JAARMC010000016.1, read as the reverse complement.
AGATACGCGAGCAAATGCTCCTCGATGGCCAGGTGGATCTGCTGTCCTCTTACTTGCGTTTCAGGACTGAGCCGGCCACCAAGGGCCTTGCCTTGCTGACCTACCAGACCACCTCGCCGATCATCGTGACGCGCTTCGAAGACCCGGATATTTTCGACCTCGACCAACTGCATGGCAAAACCGTGATGGTTCCCGACGTGGATCATTACGAAGAGATCGTCGGAGCATCAGGGATCGAGGTCACGCTGATCAAAAGCAAATCGGCCCTGGAGATGCTGACGCGCGTCCGGGACGGCAGTGCTGACGCGGTCGTTGCCACGGAAATCTTCCTGATGCCTTATCTGTACCGCCAGTTCCAGGGCATCCTGGAGGCTTCAGGTGTGGTCGGCAGCCAGATGCTGGATGTCAGCATGGCGGTTCGCTCGGACCAAGCGCTGCTGCATTCGATCCTCGAAAAAGTCCTGGGCTCAATCACTGCCGAGCAACGCAATGAGATGTACGACCACTGGTATCACGACCTGGGTCTGGATGTTCCAACCCTGGTTGCCATCTCCAGCCACTACTGGCATGTATTGATCATGGGGGCGTTGCTGCTGGCCAGCCTGTGTGTGCTGGTCTATCGCGGCCATCTCCGGTGGCGTCAGGCTGTGCGCAACGAGCAGGAAAAAACCATGTTTCTGGCGGTCATGGGCCATGAAATCCGTTCGCCTATGAATGCCGTGCTGGCGGCCATGGAGTTATTGGGGCACACCCGGCTCAATGAACAGCAGCGCCACTTTGTGCACCTTGCCAATGGCGGCGCCAATGCGTTGGTGCGTTTGCTGGATAACGTGCTGGACACGCCAGGCTCGGGTGCGCGGGCGTTGCGCCTGAGCATTGAACCGACCGATGTGACGGCGCTGGTGCAGGGTGTAGTTGGCTTGCACCGCCTGCGCGCCCGGGAAAAGCACCTGAGCCTGAATGTGAGCATCCACACCGCGCTGCCCTTGCTGTTACTCGACAGCTCCCGCCTGACGCAGATTCTTCATAACCTGCTTTCCAATGCCATCAAGTTCACCGATGCCGGCGGTGTCGACATCAAGCTGTGCCTGTTGGCCCTACCGGCCGGTGGTCAACAGTTGCAAGTCAAGGTGCGCGACACCGGGATCGGTATCAGCGAAGCGGTACAGGCGTCGTTGTTCCGGCCATATGCCCAGGCCAGTCAATCCTACAAGCGCTCCGGTGGTACCGGGCTGGGCCTGGTGATCTGCCAGCAACTGGCGAGCTTGATGCAGGGGTCGTTCACACTCAGTAGTGAGCCGGGGGTTGGCACGACCTTCATCCTCTGCGTGCCGGTAATGTTTGCCCCCCAGACTGCTGAACCACCGCAGGTTCAGCAGTCCGCGGCAGAGGCCGAGACGGACGGCCTGCAAATCCTGGTCGTGGAAGACACCCTGGCCAACCAGGAAGTGCTGCGGGCGCAGATCGGCGGCTTTGGCTGCGAGGCGGTGATCGCCGCCGATGCCGCCCAGGCCCACAGCTTGTTCGCGCAGCAGGCCTACCAATTGATTCTGATGGACTGTGACCTGCCGGACCAGGACGGTTACAGCCTGGTTCGCGAACTGCGTGAGTTCGAGCGCGGCTTGGGGCGTCCACGCTGCCCAATCATTGCCATTTCTGCCCTGACCGGTGAACAGCACCTCAAACGTTGCATGGATGCTGGGATGGACGCCGTATTGAGCAAGCCGATACGCCTTGGGCAACTGCGTGAAGTGATCGAGCGCTGGTGCGACGTCACCCTGGCTGCACCTCGTGCGAGCCTGATGGCCCCTCAACTGGATCAGGCGGCGATCAATCGGGAGATGGCCAGTGACCTGGGGAGCCTGATCAAGGCCATAGCGCTCTGTGACCGCCCCAGCGCCGTCCACGTTGCCCATCGTCTGCACGGTGCTGCGCTGATTATGGAGTGGCTGGCCCTGGGCCAGAGTGCCGAGCATCTGGAGCGCCTGCTGCGTGCGCAGGAGGGCTGGGATTGCCCGGCCTACGCCCAGGCCCTGCGGGCGTTGGTTGAGCATTGGCGGGCCTTGGGCGGGGATGCTCCCCTGGAAGTGCTGCCGCCCGCGCGTGCCACGCGGGTGACCCAGCGATGAACGCCAAATTGCTACGCCTGCTGCTGATAGCGTTCGTGTTGGGAAACCTGGGCATCGGGGTGCAGGCCGGCCCGACGCCGCTGGAGTTGACCCAGCAGGAGCGTGATTGGATTGCCGCCCATCCGGTGCTGCGTGTTGGCGTATTCGATAACTTGCAGCCTTTTGAATACATCAGCAATGGCCAACTCAGAGGGTTGTCAGCCAAATACCTGGGGTTGATTGCATCGCGCACGGGCTTGTATTTCGAACCCGTCACCACCACTACGCGCAGCGCCCGCAAGGACATGCTGATCAGCGGCGAAGTCGATATCTTGTCCACCCGGCGCCGGGACGATGACCCGGCAAAGGATCTCGGGCTGCGTTACACCACGCCCTACAACACCAGCTCGACCGTTATGGTCAGCCGTTTTGGCGATCAACCGTTTGCCGACTTGGAGCAACTCGCCGGCAAGCGGGTGGTGATGCTGGGGCGTGAGGAGGATTACGTCGCTTTTTTGAAGCGTAAGGCCCCGGGGATAACCATTGTTTCAGCCCTGAATGCGCTGGACATGATGGCGATGGTCAAGGACGGCCGCACGGACGCGGCGATTGCTTCGGAATGGCTGCTGATTCCCTACCTGTCCCGCCAATATCATGGGGTACTGCAGATTTCTGGGGTGCTGCCGTTGCTGCATACCGGTGTGAGCATGGCAGTACGTGACAGCGATGTGCTCCTGCTGTCTATTTTGGACAAGGTGCTGGCGTCCATCAGCGGCGAAGAGCGCAAGGCGATCTATGACGCCTGGTTTGTGGATATGGACCTGGATATTCCCACCGTCAAGGCCATTGCCGAGCACTACCAAGGTGAGCTGTGGTTGCTGCTGGCCGTGGTGGCAGTGCTTGTCGGACTGGTCGTGCAAAGTCGCCTGCAACGGCGCCAGGCCATGAACAGCGAACGGGAGAAGGCGATGTTCCTGGCGGTCATCAGCCATGAAGTGCGTTCGCCGATGAACGCAGTGCTGGCCGCCGTGGAACTGCTGGAGCACACCCCGCTCGATGAGCAGCAGCGACATTTCACCAGCTTGGCCAATAGCGGCGCCAATACCTTGCTGCGGCTGGTGGATGATGTGCTGGATATCTCCAAGATGGAAGCCGGGCAACTGGCCCTCAATCTTGAACCGGTGGACCTATGGGCGCTGGTCTTGCGGATAGTCGATGAGCATCGAACGCAAGCACAGGAAAAGGGCATTGAGCTCCTCGTCACCGGCGAGCGTCCCGGCGCCCCATTGTTGCTGGACGAACTGCGTCTGGCGCAGGTGCTGCGCAACCTGATCTGCAACGCCGTCAAGTTCACCGCTGTGGGCCGGGTAGAGGTGCAGTTGCAACAGCTGGAAAAGCCTGCGGTCGAGGTGCGACAGCTGGTGATCCGGGTCATCGATACGGGCATAGGCTTGTCCAAGCAGGCGCAAGCCTCGCTGTTCCGACCGTATGCCCAGGCCAAGCAATCCTATCGGCGCACTGGCGGTACCGGCCTGGGCCTGGTGATCTGCCGGCGCCTGGTCAGGTTGATGCGCGGCAGGTTGGTGCTCAGCAGCTTGCAGGGGGTCGGTACCCAGGTCGAGGTGCGGTTGCCAGTTGAGCGGGCTGTTTCCCCGCAACTGCCGGCACCTGAGCCTGCGCCGAGCGCGGAATCGGCTAACGGTTTGCAGGTGTTGGTGGTGGACGACTCGCTACCCAGTCGGCAAGTGTTGCAGGCACAACTCGACAGCCTTGGTTGCGCGGCGCTGCTGGCGGCTGATGCTGACCAGGCGGTGGCGTTGTTCAGTGCGCACCGGGTCGGTATGGTGCTGATCGACTGTGACTCGCCAGAGGGCGACGCCGAGCGCATGGTCAGCGCGTTTCGTGAGTCGCAGCTCCAACAGGAACGCTCATATTGCCCGATCATCGCGCTCTCGCAATTTAGCGGGAATGAATACCTGCAACGTTGTTTCGATGCCGGTATGGATGGTGTACTGAGCAAACCGGTCCAACAGGCCATGTTGCAGCAGATGATTGAACTCTGGTGCGAAGTAACCCCGGCGCCGCAAGTTGCAGAGTACCTGGAAACTCCAGGGTCGCCGGAGGCTGTGCGCCAGGAACTTAACCGCCTCATAGAACTACTTGCCTTGCGCGATCGCGGCATGGCGCTGGAGGCGCTACACAGACTGCGCACTGCCGCGTTGGACGTCGGCTGGGAGGACTTCGCGGCCACCGCGCAGCGTATCGAAGTGCTGTTGCAGGACGAAGTGAACTGGCCAGCAGAAGCGGTTGCGGGCCATGCCCGTAGCCTGCTTGAGCACAGGGCCGGGCTTCCCTGCGGAGCCTAGGTAGAGTAGGGGCTTCACAGCAGGACAGGTTGATCTGGGAATGATGCAATCGCCGCGAATTGCATGCCCTGCCGCAACATCTGCCTCACCGCCTCGATAAAACTCGATGGCGGCCACCGGTTGTTCGCTGCTTCTGCATTGATAAACATTGCAGCGCCTGTTTTTAGGAGTGCTCCTATAGACGGGTTACTAATGTTTTTCCATTAAATAGTGCAGTGCGACAGTAAGTTTTATAGTGGTTTTAATTGTTGGGAATTTTCCGTGCTCAATTGTTTTTCAGAGCACTCCTATATTGAGTTCGATGTGGGCTCCCTAAACTTAGCCCCGCAACAGCACAGAAGCTCTCCGATAAACGGAAGCTTTATAACTTACTGTAGAACATCGCTCTCTCGGAGTTACTCATGAATTACAAAGCCCGCGCCCTCGCTGTACTGGTCGCTGCCACCGCCTCTACCATTGCTCTGGCTTCAGACGGCAAAATCGATTTCAACGGCGAACTGAAAGCCGAAACCTGCAAGGTTGCGGTTAACGGCGCGGCTGGTGCGAGCCCGTCGACTGTCACGCTGCCAACCATCTCTACCGCTGCCCTGGGAACAAAAGGCCAAGTGGCAGGCCAGACCGGTTTCAATATCGAGCTGAGCGATTGTTCTGCCGCGCTGAAAACAGCTGCTGCATTCTTTGAGTCGAGCGGCAGCGTTGATGCAACCAGCGGCAACCTGAAGAACGTGAGCGGTACTGCCACCCAGGTTCAGCTGCAATTGGTTGACGCAACCAATGGCAACGCGATCAAGGCCGGCAACACTGCGCAGGTCACTTCCACCAGCCGTATTGCCATCGATGCAACCTCCAAGGCCGCCATCCTACCATACGCTGTCCAGTACTACGCTCAAGCCCCGACCACTCCGGGTACCGTAGTTGGCTCCGTGACTTACTCCATCAATTATCAGTAAGTCGCCGCTCATGGACACACGCCCTGTTCAACAACAAAAGGGCGTGCTTCCAGGCAGCAACGGGATTACGTAATGCCTTGCACATCTGCCCTCAGACAATTGCTCCTGGCAAGCCTTGTGACACTGACGTGTTCCCAGGCTATCGGGGGTGTAGTGATTACCGGAACCCGCCTGCTCTACCCGGCGGACCAGAAAGAAATCACGGTAAAACTCAACAACAACGGCACGCAGCCAGCGCTGATCCAGTCGTGGATCGACACCGGCAGCGTTGAGTCGACTCCGACCAGCTCCAAGGCGCCGTTCCTGCTTTCACCGCCGGTGGCGCGCATCGATCCGACCAAGGGCCAAAGCCTGCGGGTGTTGTTTACCGGGGCTCCAATGGCCCAGGACAAAGAGTCGGTGTTCTGGCTCAACGTATTGGAAATTCCACCCAAGCCCGAGGCGGGTGCAGATATCAATACGCTGCAAATGGCATTCCGTTCGCGGATCAAATTGTTTTATCGCCCGACCGGCTTGCCAGGCACTGCCAGCGAGGCGATCGAGCAGGTGCAGTGGCAATTGGTGCCCGCACGCGATGGGCAAGGCTTGGCCTTGCAGGCCTTCAATCCGTCGGCGTTCCATGTTTCGCTGATCGAGTTGGAACTGGTGGCTGGCGCCCAGCGTGAGCGCAGTGAAGACGGCATGATCGCTCCGGGTGAAACCCGCCAATTTGTGCTCCCAACGCTCAAGGTCCGACCGGCTGCGGGTGCTCAGGTGGAGTTCAGCGCTATCAACGATTACGGCGCACTGATCCCGACCCGTAAAGCACTCAAGCCCTGATTAAACCTCAAGTTTTTTAGTCGCGAGTCATTTATGTCGACCTCTTCCAGCTGCAGGCTTTCTCTGCGGGCGCGGCCTTGCTTCGCCTTGAATCCGCTCTCTGCCTTGATCCTCAGGGTATTGGCCATCGCCCCTGGTGCATGGGGTATACAGGGTGCGCTGGCGCAAGAGGTGCAGTTCAATGATGCGTTCCTGCCTGAAGACTCGCGCAATCTCGACTTGGGCGCCTACCAGACCGGCAACCCGGTGATGCCCGGGCAATACCGTGCAGACGTAGTGCTTAACGGCCAGTTGAACAGCCGCCAGGACATTCGCATCGACGCCCAGGCCGACGGCAGTAAGCCGGTGGTCTGCATGACGCGTGGCTTGCTTGAGCGTCAGGGTGTGGAGATGAGCAAGCTGGCGCCTGAAAGCACTTTGGCGCTGGACAGCCAGGGCTGTGCCGCCGTGGGCAGTCTGATCCCGGGTGCAACCGCGAATTTTTCACCGGAAAACCAGGCCCTCGACCTGAGCATTCCCCAGGCGGCGCTGCGGCGCAATGTCCGAGGATACGTCAGCCCGGAACTGTGGGATCGCGGCGTGACCGCAGGCATGCTCAGCTACAGCTTCAATGGCAGCCGTAACCGTACCCGCAGTGGCAACTCTGACTCGGCATTCCTGGGCCTGCACACCGGCCTCAACCTGGGTGACTGGCGCCTGCGCCACAACGCGTCGATGAGCTGGCAGTCACGTCAGGGCAATAATTACCAAGCACTGGACTCCTATGCGCAACGCGACATCACCGCGTTGAAAAGCCAACTGACGGTGGGTGAGTCCAACACCACCGGCGAGATCTTCGACACCCTGTCCTACCGTGGTGTGCAACTGGCCAGTGACGACCGCATGCTGCCCGACTCCATGCGCGGCTATGCCCCGGTGATCCGTGGGATTGCCCGCACCAACGCCCGTGTGACCATTCGCCAGGCCGGCAACATCCTGCTGGAAACCACCGTGGCTCCCGGGGCATTTGTGATTGATGACCTGTATTCAACCGGCTATGGCGGCGACCTCAGTGTCAGCGTGGCGGAAGCCGACGGCACCGAGCAGAACTTCATCGTGCCCTATGCCTCGGTCAGCCAGTTGCTGCGCCCCGGTACCTCGCGTTTCAGTCTGACCGCAGGCGAGACCCGCAATAACTACGTCGACAAGCAATCGCGCCTGCTACAAGGCACTGTGCAATATGGTCTGAACAATACGTTCACCGGATTTGCCGGGATGCAGTCCAGCGATGACTACACCGCCGTGCTCACCGGCCTGGCGTTTGGCACGCCGATCGGTGCCATGGCCATCGACTTGACTCACGCCCAGACCGACCTGGCCACTGGTGCCGCCAAAGGGCAGAGCATGCGGGTGTCCTACAGCAAAAATGTGCTCAGCACGGGCAGTAACTTCACCGTTGCGGCTTATCGTTTTTCTACCAGCGAATACCTGGACTTCAGTAACGCCATGCAACTGCTCGATGCCGAGAAAACGGGGTGGGACACCAGCATGTTCGGGCGCCCGCGCAGTCGCTTTTCGGTCACCGCCGACCAGAGCCTGGGGGAGTGGGGGCAAGTGGCAATCAGCGGCTATGCGCAGAACTACTGGAACCTGCCGGGCAGTGATTTGCAGTACCAGTTCAGCTACAGCAAGCAGTTCAATCGCATCAGCTTCAGTGTGAACGCCAACCGCAGCCGCATGGGCCTGGGGGACATGGAAAACAGCTTTTTGCTGACCATGAGCATGCCTCTGGAATTTGGCGGTCCAGGCTTCAGCCCGCAAATGACCGCACAGGTAGGACGTGACTCCCAAGGCAACTACAGCGAGCAGGCCGGCATCAGCGGCACCGCTGGCGAGGACCGTCAATATGGCTACGGCGCGACGGTCGGCCATGACGGTGCCAGTAACAGCAAGAGCGCGGCCCTCAATGGCCAATACACCGGCGCGCGCGCCATGCTCAGCGCTGCCCTGGGACGCGGTGATGGCTACACCAGCGCCTCGGTGGGCGCGAGCGGCAGCGTGGTGGCGCATGCCGATGGGGTGACCATGACTCCTTATCGCGGTGAAACCATGGCGGTGGTCAGTGCCCCGGGTGCGCAGGGGGCCAAGGTGTCCGGCTACCCTGGCCTCAAGCTCGACAGCCGCGGCAATGCCGTGGTGCCGTACCTGCGGCCATATGAGTTGAACGAAGTGGCAATCGACCCTATTGGTAGCTCGCTGGACGTCGAGCTCAGCGAAACCAGCCAACAGGTGGCCCCGCGCGCCGGTGCGGTGGTGCACCTCAAGTACACCACCAACCAGGGCCGCGCAGTGTTGCTCAACGTACGCCTCGACGATGGCAGCAGCCTGCCCTTTGGTGCTGGCGTGACAGATATCGACGGCACCTCGGTCGGCGTGGTCGGGCAGGGTGGCCAGCTCTACGCACGGATCAAGCCGCAAACCCGTCAGTTACTGATCAACTGGGGAAGCAAGACCCATCAACAGTGCGCACTGGTCATCCCGGCGGGCCCCGGCGAAGGGCAGCAATTGCAACAGGTAGACGCGGTTTGTGCGGCCGGTAAGCAAGTCGCTGGCAGCGTGCAGCCCAACACTCTTCAAAAGGTACAGTTATGAATATTGGCGCTTTGATCAAGGCGGGCCTGGCCGTCGCGGCATTGTGGGCGGCGGCGGGGACGGCCATGGCGGTCACTTGCACCTACATGGAGGGTATCCAGCCGGCCGTGGGCTCCATGCCATTGCAGATTTCGGCGATCACTATCGGGCGCGATCTGCCGGTGGGTACCGAGGTATATCGTCAGCGCTTCAGCATGGCTGCGGGCCAGGCGCCCAAGCTTGAATGCCTCTATGCCCCGTATCAGCAGTGGACTGAGATGACAGTCGACTCCAGTTATGCCATGGCCAATGTGTCCAGCGGGACCTACGCCAACAAGGTCTATAGAACCAGCATTCCGGGGCTGGGGGTTGCCTTCAACAGCTCGGGCGGCCTGCTGCCAAGGCAATCTGGCAAGGCATGGACCACATGCGCATCTGGCTACAGGTGTGTGGTCCCATTTGACGGGCCTTCGAACTTTGAGCTGGTCTTGATCAAACTGGGCGATGTAACGCCTGGTGTATTGGTGGGCAGTACGTTGCCAGTCGTCAGTCTGTTCGGCAACTTCGGCGATGCGAGAATGCGCGGCTTCAGTATGGGGATCTCCGGCAATATCCAGATTGTCTCGAGTACCTGCCGTACACCGGATGTCTCGGTGCCCATGGGCTCTCATCTGACCTCCAAGTTCACCGGGCTCAACAGCAGCACGGGCTGGACGGATTTTTCCATCGCTTTGAATGACTGCCCGGCGTTCAACGGGATCTATACGACAACGGGGCCGGCCTGGTCATCGCAAAGTGGCACGTCGCCTCCTGGTACGAACGTCAATAGTGGCTCTCTGGTGCGTAACACCCTGCAGTACCGCATCGACCCCGCGCGTACGGCGATCAACACGAATAACGGTGTACTGAGCCTCGACCCTGGCGCCACGGGCAGTGCGCCCGCCGCCACAGGGGTTGGCGTGCAGGTGCAGAACCGCAACGGCAACTCGGTCATCCTTGGGGCCAACCAAAGCAGCGGCCTCACCCTGCGCCCCAACGAGGGGAGTTATACGATCCCCTTGCGCGCCCGCTACCTGCAGACGGCGAGCAAGGTAACCCCCGGCCCGGCGAATGCCTCGGCGACGTTTACGATTATTTACCAGTGATTGCTCCTGCTAGGTCTGCGTCAGAACCGATCCAGCCGATAGGCCGCCAATGCCGGCAATCCCAGGGGCTGGGGCAGGTAGATCGGCGATACCAGCTGGGCGACCAGCTCGGCGGTGACGGCCGCTTGCGTCAACCCCAAATGTTGATGCCCGAAAGCAAGCAACACTCTGCCGTCGCACACCCGGTCGATGATCGGCAGCGAGTCCGGCAACGACGGCCGAAAGCCCATCCACGGCGTGGCGTCCTCAGCGCTCAGTTCGTCACGCAACAGGCCGCGGCTGAGCCGGTGCAACTGCCAGGCGCGCTGCATGTTTGGCGGGCGGTCGAGGCCGGCGAATTCCACGGTGCCGGCCAGCCGTAGCCCATCGCTCATGGGCGTCATGATGAACTTGCGTTCCAGTGAGGTGACGGCGAAGGGCAAGCGGTCTTGTTCATGGGGCAGCATCAGGTGATAACCGCGCTCGGTGTCCAGGGGCACCTTTTTGCCGGTCAGCGCCTGGGTGAGCCTGGCCGAGTGTGCGCCGCAGGCGATCACCACCTGGCGTGCGGCCAATCGGCCCTGGTCGGTGATCAGTGCAACGCCCTGGTTCTGAAGCTGGCCGTCCTGGACCTGGCGCTTGAGAAAGGTCACGCCGCTGGCCTTGGCGGCCTCGACCAGTTCGCACACCACGCGATACGGATCGAGGAAATGCCCGGTGCGGGGAAAGAACAAGCCCCCCTGGATCCGCTCGCTCAATTGCGGTGCGGCCTGCTGCACGGCGTCGGCCGACCAGCAGTCCACCGGCACGTTCTGCTGGGTCATGCGCGCTTGCAAACCCTCAATTGCTTGCCGCGATTCGGCACGCTCGAACACCAGCAGCGAGCCGTCCTCGCGCATCAACTGGGGCCGGTCGATGTTCGCCAACAAGCGCTGCCAGGCGCCCAGGCTGCTTTCGTTGAGGGCACGGATACCGGCGACCGTGCGCTGGTAGGCGGCCGGGCGCAGGTTTAACAATAGGCGAGCAAACCAGGGCAGCGCACGGGGCAGGTATTTCCAGTCCAGGCGCAGCGGGCCCATGGGGTCCATGAGCATCGCGGGCAGGCGCATCAGGATCGACAGGTCGGCGATGGGGAACACCTGTTCGGTGGCTAGATGCCCGGCATTGCCGAACGAGGCGCCCATCCCCGGTTCCTGCTGGTCGATGACCACCACGCGCCGGCCCTGGTGCGCCAGTTGCAGCGCGCAGGCGACGCCGATGATGCCGGCGCCGACCACCGCGATGTCGATCTCGGGTTGACGATTGTCGAGCATGATCAGGCTTCTCTCTGGCCGTCGAGCAAGCGTCGCAGCCGCAGCGGATTGCCTTGTTTCAGTGCGTCGGGCAGCAGGCTGTCGGGGAAGTCCTGGTAGCACACCGGCCGCAGGAAGCGCAGGATCGCGGCGGTGCCGACCGAGGTCGAGCGCGAGTCCGAGGTCGCGGGGAAGGGCCCGCCATGCACCATGGCATCACACACCTCGACCCCGGTCGGCCAGCCGTTGACCAGCAGCCGGCCAGCCTTGCGCTCAAGTGCCGGCAGCAATGCCCGTGCCTGTTCAACATCGCCCTCATCCAGGTGCAGGGTGGCGGTCAACTGGCCTTCGAGGTGCTCAGTCACTTGGCGCATTTGCGCGTTGTCGGCGCACTGCACCAGGAGCGAGGCGGCGCCGAAGACTTCGGCCTGCAAATGCGGGTTGGTAAGGAAGTCTTGCGCGTGGGTAGTAAACAGCTGCGCCTGGCATTGGTTCGGCCCTTGCGCCGGCAACCCGCTGGCCAGGCAGTGGGCATGCTCAGCCAGTGCGCCGATGCCCGCCTCATAGGCCTGGAAGATGCCCGGTGTGAGCATGGTCTGCGCCGGGCTGCGTTGCAGCAAGTCGCTGGCGAGGCTGACAAACTGCTGCAGTTCCGGACCTTGAACCGCAATCACCAGGCCGGGGTTGGTGCAGAACTGCCCGGCGCCCTGGGTCAATGAGGCAACAAACCCTTGTGCCAGCGTTTCGCCGCGCGCCTTGAGGGCGCCCGGAAACAGGTACACCGGGTTGATGGCGCTCATTTCCGCGTACACCGGAATGGGCTCCGGCCGTGCCTGGGCCGCCTGGCACAAGGCGATACCGCCACTTTGCGAACCGGTGAATCCCACTGCCTTGATCCTTGGGTCGCTGACCAGGGCAATCCCCACTTCGCGTCCGGAACCGTACAGCAGGGAAAACACGCCCTCGGGCAGACCACACTGCTTCACGGCACGGGCCAGCGCGCGGGCCACCAGTTCGCTGGTGCCGGGGTGGGCGCCGTGGGCCTTGACGATCACCGGGCAACCGGCGGCTAGGGCTGAAGCGGTATCACCGCCGGCCACCGAGAACGCCAGCGGGAAGTTACTGGCGCCGAATACGGCCACCGGGCCCAGCGGCACCTGGCGTTGGCGCAGGTCGGCACGGGGCAGGGGCTGGCGGCCTGGTTGGGCGCCATCGACCCGCACGTCCAGCCATTCGCCAGCGCGTACGGTGCGGGCGAAGGTACGCAGTTGCTGGCAGGTGCGGCCCCGTTCGCCCTGAATCCGCGCGTGGGGCAAGCCGGTTTCGGCCACGGCACGCTCGATCAGTTCATCGCCGAGGGCTTCGATTTCGCTGGCGATGGTTTCGAGGAATTCAGCACGCGCCGCCAGGGATGTCTCGCGGTAGCTGTCGAAGGCTGACCACGCCAACGCGCAAGCCTGGGCCACCTGCTCGGTGGAACCGCCGGGATAGGCCGGTTCCAGCGCAGCATCGGTGGCTGGGTTGATCGCACGGATGGCTGTGCGGGTGCCGGGAATGGAGTGCTGACCGATCAGCATATTGCCTGTCAGAGTCATGGCCTGTTCCTGAAAAAAGAAGGGACGCCGCTGTGTAGCAGCGGCGTACGAGCAGTCAGTCGACGTTCTGTTCTGCCGACCAGTTGGCGTACCACTGGCGGAACAGCGCGTACTGGTGCTCGGCATACCGGCGCTGGGCATCGCTGAGCACATCGCTGTCGTTGAAGTGCAGGCTGTATTCCAGGTCGCCATTGAGCACCATCAGGTGCTTGTAATAGAGCACCAGGTCGCAGCCCTCATCGAAGGACGACAGCACCGCCAGCGCCGCTTCCAGCTCCCGGGCCTGGCGCCGGGCCTTGGCATCGCCCTTGGCGGCCTTCTTACTCAGGGCCACCAGTTGCAGGACTTCCCGTGGCAGGGCGTTGCCGATGCCAGTGATCGCGCCGGTGGCGTTGCAGTTGACGAAACCGTGCACCACCTGGGTATCGACACCGACCATCAGGGTCACGTCATCGTCCTTGGAGGTGATGTGTTCGGCCGCATAGCGCAGGTCGGCACCGCCGCCGAACTCCTTGAAGCCGATCAGGTTCGGGTACTCGCGACGCAGTTCAAAGAACAGGTCGGCGCGGGTGGCGAAGCCGTAGTAGGGGCTGTTGTAGATCACCGACGGCAGGTTCGGTGCGGCGCTGAGGATCGCCGCGAAGTGGGCCTTTTGCGCAGTGGCCGAAGCGCCACGGGACAGCACCCGTGGGATGACCATCAAACCGTGGGCGCCGACCTTGGCGGCGTGGGCGGCATGGGATATTGCTTCACGGCTGTTGACCGCCCCGGTGCCGACAATGGTCGGGATGCCCGCAGCCACCAGGCGCGCCACGCCTTCCTGGCGCTGGGCTTCGGTGAGCAACGGCCAGTCGCCCATGGAGCCGCAATACACCACGGCGCTCATGCCGATGTCGATCAGTTCGCGGCCCTTGGCGACCAGGGCGTCGAAGTCCGGCTGACGCTCGGCGGTGCACGGGGTCATCAGGGCAGGGATGCAGCCGGTGAAAATGTTATCGCTCATGGTTCTATCTCCTTGGAAGGGTCTGTTGTAACGCTGCCGGGTGCTCAAATGCCCCAGGCGAAGGGGTCCTGTTCGTCGATCAGCAAGGTGCTGTCGGCGGTCATATAGGCGCGGCCGGTGATGAAGGGGCGGATGCGTTCGCCCTCCCATTCAAAACGGCCTTCGAATTGGCTGGCGGTGATGCTGGCTTGTACCCAGGGCTCACCGGCCTGAAGTTTTCCATCGGCGGCCAGGCAGGCCAGCTTGGCGCTGGTACCCGTGCCGCAGGGCGAGCGGTCGTAGGCCTTGCCGGGGCACATGACGAAGTTGCGGCTGTCGGCCTGGTCGTCATCGGCGAACAGTTCGATATGGTCGATCAACGCGCCGTCTGCGCCATGGATGCCTTGGGCTTCGAGGGCCTTGAGCATGGCCCAGGTGAAGTCGGTAAGGACCTCGACATTGGCCATGTGCAAATCCTGGCCGTGCTCGGACACCAGGAAAAACCAGTTGCCGCCCCAGGCAATATCGCCGTAGATCCGGCCATGCCCCGGTACATCCACGGGCACCTGCTGGCGATAGCGATAGGCGGGCACGTTGCGCAGGGTGACCGCGCCGTCCTCATGCAGGGTGGCGCTGACTTGGCCCACCGGCGTGTCGATGCTGTGCACCCCTGGCGCGATGCGGCCCAAGTAGTGCAACGAGGCAATCAGGCCGATGGTGCCGTGGCCACACATGCCGAGGTAGCCGGCGTTGTTGAAAAAAATCACCCCGCAGGTGGCCCCCGGCGAGACCGGCTCGCGGTACAGCGCGCCGACCAGTACATCGTTGCCACGGGGCTCCAGCAGGCAGGCGCGGCGCCATGGGTCGTGCTCGGTGCGCAGGCTCTCGAGCTGCTCGGCGATGGTCTGGCCGGCCAGCTGCGGGAAGCCATTGATGATCAGGCGCGTCGGTTCGCCGCCGGTGTGGGAGTCAATCACATGCAGTCGTTTCATCCAGCTATTCCTTGGTGATTGGCCAATTACGCGTTCGCCGGGTGCATGCCGGTAGTGGGCAGCACGGCTTCGCTTTCGTCGTCTTCGTGTTCCAGTTCTACCAAGTGCGCCGGCACGCCGGTGGCCGCACCCCAGTAGTAGATGCCCATGGCGCAGGCGGCGACGACCAGGGTGTCGAAGGGATGGCTGAGCACGCCCAGGCCGCCGAAACTGCCGAGTTTCGACAGCACCATGGTCACGGCGTAGAAGCCGATCAGCCACGCGCTGGAGCGCACTTGCTGGGCGATGCTCAGGTGCTGGGTCGGCACCAGGCGGCGGCACAGCAGGTACACCACAAACATCACGATTTGCAGGCCCAGCAGCCAGGACACGGTGTTCCAGCCCGACCAGTAGACGATCAGCGCGGCGATGATGAACGACAGCGGGCCCAGCACACTCATCCACTTGACCCGGAACGGGCGCGGCATGTCCGGCGCATTGCGTCGCAACGCAGCCACGCACACCGGGGCCACGGCGTAGCTCAACACCAGGGCGGCGGACACCACATTGATCAGCGCCTCCCAGGACGGGAACGGCAGGGTCCAGAACACCGACAAGCCAAAGGTCAGCCACAACGCCGGGCGCGGGATGCCGGATTTCTCATCAATACGCGTGAAAATCTTGAAGAAAGTACCAGTCTGCGCCCAGCCATAGATCACCCGTGGCGTGGCATTCATATAGATATTGCCGCAGCCGCTGGGGGAGATCACCGCGTCGGCCACCACCAGGTAGGCCAGCCAGCCCACGCCCAGGGCCAGGGCGATATCGCGATAGGGCAGGGCCAGTTCCTTGCTGATGCCGGCCCAGCCATTGGCGAGCATTTCGGTGGGCACGCCGCCGAGGAAGGCCACTTGCAGCAGCACATAAATTGCCGTGGACAGCAGCACCGAAAGGATCAGGGCAATGGGAATGGTGCGTTGTGGGTTTTTCACTTCGCTGGCCACCGAGATGATCGGCGTCAGCCCCAGATAGGCAAAAATCACCCCGCCGGCGGACACCGCCATTTCAATCCCCGACAGGCCGAACGGCGCGAACCCCTGGGAGTGGAAGTTGGCCGGTTTGAAGAAGGTGAACAGCACGCCGATCACCAGCAGCGGCACGATGAACTTGAAAATGCTGACCAGGTTATTGGCGATGGCGAAGGTCTTGACGCTGCGGTAATTGAGCACGAAAAACAGGCAGAGCAGGCCGAACTGCACCAACCAGCCGAGGGGGGTGGGGTCGCTGGAGCCAGCCTTGGTCAACTCGGGAAACCAGGCGGCGGCATATTGCCTTGCGGCAACCACTTCAATCGCCACCAGGCTGGAAAACGCGATCAGCGTGATAAAGCCCATCAGGTAGCCCAGCAGCGGGCCGTGGGAATACACCGGGTAGCGCACCACGCCCCCGGCACGGGGCAGGGCGGCGCCCAATTCGCAATACACAATGCCCAGCAACAGCACGGCAAAACCGCCGAGCAACCAGGAAAAAATCCCCGCGGGGCCGGCAATGGACGACACGTGACTGGCGGCAAACAACCAACCGGAACCGAAGATGGCTCCCAGGCCGATAAAGGTGAGGTCGATCAGAGACAGCTGTTTCTTGAACTTGCCTTGGGCTGACATAGCGGCGCCTTCTTGTGGGTTATTGGATAGGCATGCAGTGGCGCTACAGTGAACCCATCGGCGCGCTGGCGATTGATGTTTTGCGCGGCTATTAATGACGAATTCAGCACAATTGCCAGGTGGGCAACGGCGCTCGACAGGGCCCCGGCCATCGGGCAATCTGCTGGCCCGGCGAGGCGATAAACGAGGCGGTGAGCGGCATGATGCACAACGCGTTTGCAGCCCTGTGCCAGGGCGATGAGCAGCGCCCCCACAGCCTCGAACAGTTGCTGGCGGGCGTGGCCATGCTGTTGCCGATGCTCGACGTGATCCCCAATGCGACGATGTTTATCAAGGATGTGCAGGCGCGCTATGTCATGGCCAACCACACCCTGGTGCAGCGCTGTGGCTTGAAAGACCGGCGCCCGTTACTGGGCAAGACCAGCGCCGAAGTGTTCCCCGCGCAGTTGGGGCCGGGCTATACCGAACAGGATCGGCGCGTACTGGAACAGGGCCTGGTACTGGAGGACCAACTGGAGTTGCACCTGTACGGCAGCCGTGAACCCGGTTGGTGCCTGACCCACAAATGGCCGTTGTATAACCGTGAGGGGGCGATCATCGGCTTGGCTGGGATTTCGGTCGACCTGCAATCCGCCAGCGAGACCCACCCGGCCTATCAGCGCCTGGCGGCGGTGGACGAACACATCCGCGCCCATTTCAACCAGCGCGTGACCCTCGGCGAACTGACACGCATCGCCGGCATCTCGGTGGCGCAACTGGAGCGTTACTGCAAGCGCGTATTCCACCTGACACCCCGGCAGATGATCCAGAAAGTGCGCCTGGAACATGCCCATCGCCTGTTGCACACCGAGTTGCCGATCACCGAAGTGGCCCTGCAATGCGGCTACACCGACCACAGTGCATTCACCCGCCAGTTCAAGGCGTTGACTGGCTTTACGCCGCGTCAGTATCGGCAGGCCACCAGCTAAGGAGTGGGCGCAAGTCCCTTTGACAGATGGCTTGCCAGCGATAGCGGTGGGTCAGCCAACATCAACCCCAGCAATGCCGCCGCCATCGCAGCCTCGCCGGGGCTCGACAGCTCCCACCTCGATCTTCAGGGTTTGGAAGATTGCGTTTCAGCTGCCATCGCAGGATGCATACGGTGCTCAATGTGCTGAAGATCCAAGGTGGGAGCTGGCTTGCCTGCGATAGCGGTAGCTCAGCCAACATCAACCCCAGCAATACCGCCGCCATCGCCGCCATCGCCGCCTCGCCGGGGCTCGACAGCTCCCACCTCGACCTTCAGGGGTTGGAGGATTGCATTTCACTGCCACCGCAGGATGCATACGGTGCTCAATGTGCTGAAGATCCAAGGTGGGAGCTGGCTTGCCAGCGATAGCGGTGGGTCAGCCAACATCAACCCCAGCAATGCCGCCGGCATCGCAGCCTCGCCGGGGCTCGACAGCTCCCACCTTGATCTTCAGGGTTTGGAAGATTGCATTTCACTAACACCGCAGGATGCACACGGTACTCAATGTACTGAAGATCCAAGGTGGGAGCTGGCTTGCCTGCGATAGCAGGGGATCAGCCAACATCAACCCCAGCAATGCCGCCGGCATCGCAGCCTCGCTGGGGCTCGACAGCTCCCACCTCGATCTTCAGCGGGTGGAGGGTTGCATTTCAGCTGCCACCTTGGATCTTCATTGCTGCAACTGAAGGGCCTCACGCTTGAAAAAGCGCTTCTGCTCAAATGGAATCTCTTCGCGGTCGGCGTAGGGTGCGCTGTACCAGTTGCCGTAGGTGGGATTCGGCAGCAGGAACCAGCGCTGGCCGAACCAGCCTGTATAGGGCTCGACCGCCCGGTGTTGGGCGGCCAGGGTGTTGTGTTCGGCCTGGACGAAATCCCCCAGGGAATCCCCGACCATCAACAGCACCCGCGCCTGGCTGGCGACCCACTGGCGGCGGCAGTTTTTGCCGTAGCCGGCCTGTTCGCAATGGCCGGTCGGGGTGGCGGCCGCCAGTATTTGTTGGTTGCTGTCCACCGGGAAACCACGCAGGCGCAGGTTAGCGACCGTGGCCTGGACCTGGCTGTGTTCGCGGTTGGTCAGGTAATACACTTTGATCCCGCGTTGCTGCGCCGCCTGCACAAACGCCACGGCGCCGGGCAGGGCCTGGGCCTTGGCCTGGTCGACCCAGGTGTTCCAGCGATCATAGGAGTAGACCTGGTTGTTGATGATGTCCCGCGCGTTGAGTGGCACGTTGTCCAGCAGGGTTTCGTCGATATCGACGATCACCGCCGGCGGCAGGCCGCTGAGGTTGCGTGGGGCAAAGGGCAGGGCGTCCCAGTCCTTGCTGGCCAGGGCCACGTCGAGCTGGCGGGTGGCGTTGGCAAACACCTGGCGATAGATCAACTCATGCTCGATGGAGGTTTGGGTCCAGAGCACCGCATCCAGTTGGTCGTTGGCCGGTGGATGCTGTTGGCAACCGACCAATAGTGAAGAGAACAGGCAGATGCTGGCGAAGGTGAGATTGCGCATGAAAGGCTCGGCCTCAAGAGTGAAGGGGCGCTCAGGGCCAGCACATTAGCCTAATCGACGAGGTTTGTGCGTGACCTGCGTATGATCCGCGGCTTCCAACCGCAGACCTCTTCAAGGATACGGCCCATGCGCCTGCGACAACCTCTGCTTGTTCTTTCCCCGCGCTGGCTCGGCTTGGGGGCTGCCCTGACGTTCAGTCACCTGGCCCAGGCCGAGGAGGCGCTGCAGTTGGCGCCGCTGCAAGTCACCAGCACCGAACTGAGCGAAGGCGAAGCGGCCCAGGCGCAACTCAAACAGGTACCCGGTGGGACCAACTACGTTGACATGGCCAGCGTCGAGCAGGGGCGGGTCAGCAGCAATGAAGACGTGCTCAAGTACCAGGCCGGCATCTATGCCAAGGCGGCGAATAACGAAGGGGTGAAAATCTCCATTCGCGGCTCGGGCATCAACCGTGGCCCCGGCAGCCATGCGTCCGGCCTGTATGAAACCATCGACGGCCTGCCACTCACCGGCCCCGGCGGCACGCCTTATGAACTCAAGGATCCGCTGTGGCTCAGCCGCGTCGAAGTGCTGCGCGGTGCCAACGGTTTCGACCGCGGCGCACTGGCCCTGGGCGGGGCGGTCAACTATGTCACCCGCACCGGCTACGATGCGCCCAAGTTGCGCGTGCGTTACGAGGCCGGCAGCCATGGATATGCCCAGCGGGAAATCAGCTCCGGGCAAGTGCTGGGCGATGCCGACTATTACATCAGCCTGACCGACACTGACTACGATGGCTTCCAGCAACAAAGCGCCGGCAGTGGCAAGGGCGTGGCGGCCAACTTCGGCTACCGGTTCAATCCGGACCTGGAAACCCGCTTCTATTTGCGTTACCGCGAAACCGCCAACGACAGCCCCGGCAAACTCACGCGCCAGCAGATCGAGCACAGCCCGCGTGCGGCCAATGCGCTCAATTTGACGCGCGACTCCAAGCGCTTGCAGCCGGGTTCTACCTGGATCGCCAACAAGACCACGCTGCAGTTGGACGATAACTCCCGCGTCGAGGCGGGGCTGGTGTACCACGACTACCCCATGGACCTGCGCGAAGGCACCAACCGGCTCAAGGTGGCGTATACCGATATCAGCGGCACCTTGAACTACATCCGCCAGGACACCCTGCTGGGACGCGACAGCAAGACCACGGTCGGCCTGCGCACCACCCAGGGCCTGCCCAATAACGGTGTGTCGGAGTACGTGCGGGTGCCCACCGGTACCACCGCCACCTTCGCCCCCGGCACCAAGACCCGTGACTACAGCTACCTGGGGTCGGATACGGTGCTGCACGTGAGCAACGACCTGGAGCTGCTGCCTGATCTGTGGCTGACCACCGGGCTGGCGGCGATCTATACCCGTCGCGAAACCGAAGTCACCTATCCCGAGACCCATGCCCCCTTGAGCACTCATGCCTGGGACTATGCCCCGCGCGTGGGCCTGCGGTATGACTTCAACCCGCAATTGCAGGTGTATGGCAACCTGAGCCGCTCGGTGGAGCCGCCGCATGCCTGGTCGATGATCTGGGGTTCCAATAAGTTCTTTGCCAAAGATGTTAATAGTCCGGCTTCAGGCTTGGCCCGCGAAGGCGTGGAACTGCAAAACCAGACCGCCACCACCCTGGAAGTGGGCGGACGCGGCGAAGCCTGGTTCGGCCAATGGGATCTGGCGCTGTATCACTCGCTGGTGCGCCATGAGTTGCTCAGCGTCGAGACCCAGGCGGCTCCGCCCAACCTGTCGCAGGTGGTCGCCGAATCCAACGCCAGCCCGACCATTCACCAAGGCCTGGAACTGAGCCTCACCAGCCCGTTGTGGGAGGGCGGCAACACTGGCCGCCTGGCCCTGCGCCAGGCCTACACCTACAGCAACTTCCACTACCGCGACGACCCGCGTTTTGGCGACAACACATTGCCTGGTATCCCCAAGCACTATTACCAGGCGCAGGTGCGCTACAGCCATCCCAGTGGCTTTTTCAGCAGCCTCAATGGCGAGTACTCCTCGCGGGTGGCGGTGGACTACGCCAACTCCTACTACGCGCGAGCCTATGGCTTATTGGGCGCCACCGTTGGCTATGACGCGCCGAAGCACGACTGGCAAGCCTGGGTCGACCTGCGCAACCTGACCAACCAGCGCTATGCCAATACCGTGACCCCGGGCTATGACGACCATGGCAAGGATATGGCGCGCTCGACGCCGGGCGATGGCATGGGCGTGTATGCCGGGGTGTCCTGGAGCTTGCGCTAAGCAGGCGAACCCCTCGCCATAAGTCGGGCCTCCTGCACCTGTGCGGGACGGCTGGTCTGGATGTGCCTGGGGTTCGTTGCCGAGCCCTTGCCCTGCCATCGTTTTACTGTCATCGTTTGCGCGATTGGTAATCTTTCTTGTTTGAGAAACTTTTGCGCATGCATGACTTTCCTGTGGCCGATTGTGATATAGCCCGCCGCCAGCAGACACTCACCGCGCTCTACAGCGACCACCATTCCTGGTTGCAGGGTTGGTTGCGCAAGAAACTCGGCTGTTCGCAGCATGCGGCGGACCTGGCCCAGGATGCATTTGTGCGGGTGTTGCTGCTGGCCGAGCCCCACAATATTCAGGAGCCTCGGGCATTTCTCGCGACCACTGCCGGGCGCTTGCTGATTGACGGTGCGCGGCGCCGCAAGATCGAGAAAGCCTATATGCAAGCCCTGGCGATCCAGTACGAAGACGCTGGCATGCCCGATCCGGCGACCATTCATGTCGCGCTGCAGGCCCTGGAACGCATTGCGCTGATGCTCGCCGGCCTGCCGGACAAGGCCCGCGAAGCGTTTCTGCTCAGTCGCCTGGACGGCCTGACCTACAGTGAAATCGCGGCCCAGCTCCAGGTCTCCTCCAGCACAGTAAAAAACTACATCTCCAGCGCGCTGGTGCATTGCTACCAGACGCTGCATGGCGCGGATCCGCTTTGATGTCCGCCGAACAGATTGTCAGCGAGGCAGCGCAATGGTTGGCGCTGCTCAATGACGAGAAGGTCAGCGCCGCTGACCGCCAGGCATTTGAAGAGTGGTGTGAGGCTGACCCACGCCATCGGGTGGCTTTCGAGCGCATGGGGGCATTGTGGGGCAGCCTCGATGAACTGCCTGCCGAGCCGGCACGCCTGGCATTGAATCAAGCCTTCATCCCACGCAAGCCCGGGTACGCCGTGCGCGGCGGGCAGGTCCTGGGGCTGTTGGGTGTGTTAGTGCTCGGCTGGGCGAGCGTCGAGCAACTGCCACTGTGGATGGCCGACCAACGTACCGGCGTCGGCGAACGGAGCCAGGTGGTCCTGGCCGATGGCAGCCAGGTGCAGCTCAACAGCAACTCGGCACTGGACGTGAAATTCGACGGCCAGCAGCGTGTGATCGAGTTGCTCAAGGGCGAGATGTGGGTCGAGGTGGCCAAGGATGCGCAGCGGCCATTTGTGGTGCGTACCGACCAGGGCACGGCGACCGCATTGGGTACGCGTTTCCTGGTCCAGCGTGCGGTGGATGGCTCGACCGTGGTCACGGTGATCGAATCAACGGTGGCCGCCAAAGGCAATCACAGCGAGGCGGTGAAGGTCATGGCAGGCCAGCGCGCGATCCTCAAGCAGGGCCACGCCCAGCCAGCGCAAGCGGTCGGCAGCGGCGACCCGGCGGCCTGGACCCGGGGCTTGCTCACGGTGGATGACCGGCCGTTGAGCGAGGTCCTGCAAACCCTGGCCAGCTATCGCCATGGCGTGGTGCGTTTTGATCCCCAGGCTTTGCAAGGCATGCGCGTGTCAGGGGTGTTCAAGCTCGATGACAGCGACGCAGCGCTGGCGACCCTGGCGGATAACCTGCCGATCAAAGTGGAGCATTTCACCGACCTGCTGGTGGTGATCAAACCCCTCTGATCTGCCTGAAGACACCTGTTCAAATAAAAACCGGTCTCATTCATACCCGATTTCCCGACATGGCCGTCATGGAATATAGAACCCTCTTTTCCAGGACCTCTCATGTCACGCTTTGCTCGTCCGTTGCACCCGCTGGCGCTGTCAGTGGCGATGGCTTTTGCCGCTGTGCCCCTGACCATTCACACCGCATGGGCTGATGAAAGTAGCCATTTCTCGATCCCTGCCGGTGACCTGAGCCAGGCCCTCTACGGCTTTGCCGAACAGGCCGGGCTGGTCCTGGCTTTTGATCCGGCCTTGACCCGCGGCAAGCGCAGCAGCGGTTTGAACGGGCAGTTGAGCAGCGACGCGGCACTCGCCCAGTTGCTGGCGGGTAGCGGTTTGCGGGCCCAGGCGCTGTCTGCCCAGCGCTATCGCATCGAGCCGATCCCCCAGGCGGATGGCTCGGTGGAGTTGCAAGCCACCACCATCAGCGGCGCCGCTCAAAGTGAAAGCCCCATCGGCCCGGTGTCCGGCTATGTGGCCACGCGCAGCCTGTCCGGTACCAAGACCGACACCGCGCTGATCGAGACCCCACAGTCGATCTCGGTGGTCACCAAAGACCAGATGCGCGCGCAGAATGCCGAGAGCCTCAACCAGATCCTGCGCTACAGCGCCGCGGTCGTCCCGGAAACCCGTGGCGCCACTGCCTCGCGCCTGGACCAGTTGACCATTCGCGGCTTCTCGCCGGTGACTTACCTCGACGGCCTGCGCGTGGCGTCGAGCCGCGATGCCTCGCCGCAAAAGGATGCCTTTGACCTGGAGCGCGTGGAGGTCCTGCGCGGCCCGGCCTCGGTGTTGTATGGCCAGGGCAGCCCCAGCGGCGTGATCAATATGGTCACCAAACGCCCGCTGGATACGCCTTTTCACGAAGTGGGCGTGGAGTACGGCACCTTCAACAAAAAGCGCACCACCTTCGATCTCAGCGGCCCGCTGGATGAGCAAGGGGTGTACTCCTACCGCGTCGCCGGCTTGTTCGATGATGCCGACGGCCAGGTCGAGCACACCGAGACCCGCCGCCAATCCCTGTCTTCGGCCTTCACCTGGCGCCCGAACGAGGACACCTCGCTGACCCTGCTCGGGCATTTCCAGAAGGATCCCAAGGGCGCTTCCTACGGTTCGATGCCGGCCTGGGGCTCGGTGTTGCATAGCCCGCTGGGGCGCAAGATTGATGTCGATTTCTACGACGGCGAGAAGAACTTCGAGAAGAGTGACCGCGCGCATTACTCCATCGGTTATGCCTTCGAGCATCACCTCGACGACGTCTGGACCGTGCGCCAGAACGCCCGCTATATGCGCAGCGAAGGGATCTACCGCAGTATCTACAGCAGCAACCTGCAGGCCGATTACCGCACCTTGAACCGCTCGACCATCGCCACCGATGTCGACATGGATGCCTACAACCTGGATAACCAGTTGCAGGGCAAGTTCGACACCGGCCCGGTGCAGCACACGCTGTTGATGGGGCTTGATTACCAGAACACCAGCGTCGATACCAAGGCCGGTTACGGCAAGGGACCGGACCTGGATATTTTCGATCCGGTATATGGCGCGCCGGTCACCACCCCGGCATTTTCCAGCGACGCCACCCAGCGCAGCGAGCAGACTGGCGTGTACCTGCAGGAGCAGGCGAAGTGGGATAAGTGGGTGCTGTTGATGGGCGGTCGTTATGACTGGGCCAGCACGGATAACAGCTCATTGAGTTTGACCGACGGCAAGAAAACCAAATCCTCCCTGGACAGCAAAGCCTTCACCGGTCGTCTGGGGGTGGTCTACCTCTTCGATAACGGCCTGGCGCCATACGCCAGCTATTCCGAGTCCTTCTCCCCGCAATCCGGCACTGGCTACGGTGGTTCGGTGTTCAAACCCACCGAAGGCAAACAGTACGAAATCGGCATCAAGTACCAGCCGCCGGGCAGCAACAGCTTTATCACCGCGGCCATCTTCGACCTGCGCCAGAACAACGTACCGACCATGGACCCGGACCCAACTCACTTGTGCGGCAATGGTCGCTGCCAGGTCCAGGACGGTGAAGTGCGCTCCCGTGGCTTTGAACTCGAAGGCAAGGCCAGCCTCAACGACAACCTGGATATCACGGCGGCCTATGCCTACCTCGATAACCGCATCAGCAAATCCAACAGCACCGTGCGCTATGCGCCGATCACCGACATTGGCGTCGGCCCGGCCGTGCCGACCCAGGGCACCACGACCTATGCTGTGCCGCGCCACACCGCCTCGGTGTGGGCCGACTACACCTTGCATGACGGTAACCTCAAGGGCTTCGGCGTGGGCGCAGGCGCGCGGTATGTCGGCTCGTCCTGGGGCGATACCGCCAACACCCTGAAGGTTCCGGGCTACACCTTGTTCGATGCGTCGGTGCACTACGACATCCCGCACATCAATGCCCAGGGCGACAACCTGCGCCTGGCGCTGAACGCCACCAACCTGGCGGATAAAGAGTACGTGGCGTCCTGCTATTCGTACTCGTGGTGCTGGTACGGCTCGCAACGGACGGTGCAGGCCAGTGCGACGTATCAGTGGTAAGTTGAAAAACCGTTATGCATAGCAGTATCGGAACAGGTCAGTTCGTTTCGAGCTGACCTTTTTATTTCACTCAGATGCATCGAGAAGGCATTTTAATGGCCCCCAACTGGCCGATGTTTCGCCAAAATCACTTTTATTTTCAGGTGGTTAGGTGGGATGCCAATGCGCAACGTAAAAATCACGCTGATTGCCTTGGCCCTGGCGAGCGGGGCGGCGGCGGCCCAGGGCAAGACGCTGCGCGAAGGGGATCGGTACATGTGCAGTTGGGGCGCGGGCACGGCGGCCAGGGCCCAGGAGCTGAAGTTGGCCGGTGTTTCGCTGTATGCCGCGCGGCAGAAAATCCAGCGGTACAAGTTCGACAAGTCCTGGATGCGCATGATGGCCATGGGGATCACCGAGCAGACCTATGACAGCCCCTCGCGGCTCAAACCGACGGCTGTTCGTTCGAGCTTTTATGAAGAGTGCGTGCGCTACAAACTGGCGCGTAAATAGACACGCTACATACTCGGTTATTAACCTGATAGTTATTAGGGTTTTAACCCGGCAAGTTTGGAAGTCGCACCAAAAAGTGGCACGAAAGATATCGCGAACCCTGAAAAATGTGTGGTTATTGAATGACTTAGCGATGTTTCAATCCGACGAAAGGCTAATAATCAACTTGTTACAGATTGTCTCGATGGTTATTATGGCCGGGCGTTCACCTCCCACGGTTTATGCATTTTTAAATCCCAAGTTTCCATCAGCTACTTGGGATTTTTTTTGCCCGCGATTTGACCTTCATACCTGCCTGGCAGATAAACGTCCGTGGTTTTTCTGGCGCCAGTGCACCAACGCTTTCGCAGAAAAGTGTGGGGTAGCTAACACTTTCGTAGGATTGCCTACACGCGTTGCACAACCTGATCTACCCTGCATGGATCACGTCCATCGCGTCATGTGTGAGCAAGGGTGCCCAGGATGATTCCGATCGCTGAGTTGAGCCGCATCATGGCGTCCGGTTTCGTCCCGCTGTCGTGCGATTGTAGTGTCAACCCCCAGGGTTTCTTGACCATCCGAGTCTTCGAACCGGAGTCCGGTCGCGTCGAGCTGCTGTTGACCGGCGTGTCGCCCCAGGGTCTGGACAGCATCCGTGCCATCTCCAACCTGATTGGCGAACTGCGCACCGAACTCAAGGCCGGGCGCCGTGGGTTTGCGGCATTCGGCTAGGCGTCAGAGCCGGCGCAGAAACGAGCGGACAATGCGTTTGGTGGCGTCGGTGGTGTCCAGTTGCTCCAGGGCACTATAGGCATGCCACTGGCAGTCGGTGATTTCATTGCAGGGCCGGGCCTGGTCGATGTTCACCACCGAGGCTTCAAACACGTGATGCAGCGTGTCACTGGCCTTCAACTCCTGCAGATACAGCAAACCATCCACGTTCAGCCCGGTTTCCTCCTGTAACTCCCGCTCGGCCGCGCCGACTGGGCGCTCATCGCGCTCGACCTTGCCACCGGGCAATGCCCATTTCGACCTGGCCTTGCGCACGAACAGAATGTGCCCCTCATGTTCGCAAATCACCGTTGCGCGTATTTTCATCGTCTGTGCCCCCGCAAGATGATCGTCATAAAAGTGTAATGCAATTGTCATGCTGGGTCTTTATAGGCGGAGGCTGGAGACCGCGCAGGAAAACGCTGATACTGCCCGACTGAAAAAGTACCGATGAAGGAAAGTCATATGAGCACCATCCGCTGGGGCATGATCGGTTGTGGCAGTGTTACTGAAATCAAGAGTGGACCCGCTTTCTACAAAGCGCCAGGCTCGGCCCTGGTGGCCGTGATGGGGCGCCGTGAGGAAGCCGTGCGCGATTATGCGGCACGCCATGGGATTGCCCGGTTTTACACAGATGCCCAGGCGCTGATTGATGACCCCGAAGTGGATGCGGTGTACATCGCTACGCCCCCCGACAGCCACCTGGAATACAGCCTGCTGGTGGCGGCGGCGGGCAAGCATTGCTGTGTCGAAAAGCCGATGGCGCTGAATGCCGAGCAGAGCGCCTTGATGCAGCGCACCTTCGAGCGGGCCGGGCTGCATCTGTTTGTTTCCTATTACCGCCGCTCCCTGCCGCGTTTCCAGCAGGTGCGTGCCTGGCTGCAAGAGGGGCGCATCGGCGAGTTACGGCAGCTGAACTGGACGTTGTGCAAGCCGCCATCGCCCACGGACACCAACGCGAGCAACTGGCGTACCGATCCGGCGATTGCCGGCGGTGGTTATTTTGCTGACCTCGCCAGCCATGGCTTCGACCTGTTCCAGTACCTGGCAGGGGATATTGTCGAGGTCACGGGTTATACCGCGCGCCAGGCCGGGCGCTATGCGGCGGAAGATGCGGTCACCGCCTGCTGGAGCTTCAGCTCGGGCGCGCTGGGGATGGGCTGCTGGAACTTTGTGGCTGACCGACGCGAGGATCGGGTCGAGTTGATCGGCAGTAAAGGGCGCATCAGTTTTTCCGTGTTCGACGAGCAGCCGTTGCAACTTGCAGCCGAGGTCAGCGAAACCCTGCATATTGCCCATCACCCCCATATCCAGTGGCACCACGTGCTGGGCATGAACGCGCATATTCGCGGCGAGAGTGTGCACCCGGCACTGGCGATCGAGGCCCTGAAGACCGACCGCATCATGGATCGGGTGTTGCAGCGCAAGCCCTGACGCCGCCCACCCTTGTCGGAGCCGGCAAGGTGTTGGTCTGACTGGCGGCTATTGTCAGGAATTTCCCACAGGAGTACAAATGTACTCCATGACGACTCTCACTCCCCGCCGTTCCGCCATCCTGAACTTCATCCGCGAACGTATCGCGCAGCAAGGTCAGCCCCCCAGCCTCGCCGAGATCGCCGAGGCCTTTGGTTTTGCTTCGCGCAGTGTGGCGCGCAAACACGTGCTGGCGCTGACCGAAGCCGGGTTTATCGAGGTCAACCCGAACCAGGCCCGGGGGATTCGCCTGCTCAATCAACCGGCGCGGCCTGAGTGGCTGGAGGTCCCGGTGCTGGGCCGCGTGGCCGCTGGCCTGCCCATCGGCGCCGACGCCGAAGTGCACACGCGGCTGATGCTCGATCCGGCGACCTTCGCCCGGGTCCCGGATTACCTGCTGCGGGTCCAGGGGGACTCGATGATCGAGGACGGCATTCTCGATGGCGACCTGGTGGGCGTGCGGCGCAGTGCCGAGGCGCTGAACGGGCAGATCGTGGTCGCGCGCCTGGACGGCGAAGTCACCATCAAGCGTTTCGAGCGAGTGGGCCACAGTGTGCGCCTGTTGCCGCGCAATCCTGCCTATCAACCTATTGTGGTTCGTGCCGACCAGGACTTGGCCATCGAAGGCGTGTTCTGTGGCCTGGTGAGGCAAGGTTGATGGGCGCCGTGGTTGCGCTGGACTCGCTGTTCAATGGCGGGCGGGTGTGGAAGGGGCGGCCGGCTGCGCCGCCGGCCAGTGTGCACCCCACCGGGCTGGCGGCCCTGGATGCGGTGTTGCCCAGCGGTGGCTGGCCGGAGGCGGCCTTGAGTGAAATCCTTGTGGCCCAGCAGGGGGTGGGCGAGCTGCGACTGGTCTGGCCAACCCTGGCGCGGCTGTCGGCGGCCGGCGAGCGGATTGTGCTGGTGGCGCCGCCGTATACCCCATACCCCCACGCCTGGCAGAACGCCGGGGTGGACCTGCGCCAGCTCTCGGTGATCCAGGCCGATGAACGCGATGCCTTGTGGGCGGCCGAGCAATGCCTGCGCTCCGGCAGTTGCGGCGCGGTGCTGTGCTGGCCGCACAAGGCCGATGACCGGGCCTTGCGCCGTTTGCAGGTGGCCGCCGAAACCGGCCAGACCCTGGCGTTTGCCTGGCGGGCCCTGAGCGAGGCGATCAACCCGTCACCGGCCGCCCTGCGCCTGGCCGTCGAACCGAGCCAGGTGCGGGTGCTCAAGTGTCGGGGCGGCCTCGCCCATCCCGCGCCGATTGCCCTGGCCAGCGGGCACTGAGGTTGGTATGCGCTGGGTGTGCATTGTCTTCCCGCAATTGGCGTTGGACGGGGTCTTGCGTCAGCGTCCCGAACCCGACCAACCCTTGGCGTTGTTGGCCGGCCCGCCGCAACGCCGGGTGTTGCAAACCGTCAATGCCGCTGCACGTGCCCTGGGCTTGCGGCCCGGCCAATCCCTGACGGCGGCCCATGCCCTGACCAAGGCTTTTACCTGCGTCGAATACGACCCGGTGGATATCGAGCGCTGCCAGCAATTGCTCGCGGCCTGGGCCTACCGTTTCAGTTCCCAGGTCAGCGTGTTCTATCCGCGGGCCTTGTTGTTTGAAATCGAATCGAGCCTGGGCCTGTTCGGGCCGTGGCCGCTGCTGGAAGCACGCTTGCGCGAGGAACTGACCGCCCTGGGTTTTCGCCACCGTATCGTCGCCGCCCCCAACCCGGCCGCTGCGCGGGTGTTGGCCAATGCCTACGATGGCCTGGCGGTGGCCGATGTCGAGGGTTTACAGCACGCCCTTGGGTCGATGCCGATTGATCGCGTCGGCCTCGACCCGCAAGCCGCCACGGCCTTGTCGCGCATGGGCCTGCGGACCCTGGCCCAGGTGCAGGCGTTGCCCCGGCATACCCTGGCCAGGCGCTTCGACGCCGGGTTGCTCAAGCACCTGGATGCCTTGACCGGGCAACGGCCATTGGCCCTGGATTTTTATCAGCCACCGGATCGTTTTGATCTGCGCATCGAGTTGAATTTCGATGTGCAGTCCCACCAGGCGCTGCTGTTTCCCTTGCGGCGCCTGACCGGCGACCTTGCGGCGTTCCTTTGTGGTCGCGACAGTGGCGTGCAGCGTTTTGCCCTGCACCTGGAGCATGCCGAGGCGCCCGACAGCGTGATCCAGGTTGGCCTGCTCAGTGCCGAGCGCGAACCCTCGATGCTGTTTGAACTGGCCCGTGGCCGCCTGGAGCAGGTACAAGTGGCGGCGCCGGTGCGTGGCCTGCGTCTGCTGGCCGAAGACTTGCCGGTGTTTGTACCGCAGCGCCAGGACCTGTTCGACGAGCGCCCGCAGCAAACCCTGCCCTGGGTGCAATTGCGCGAGCGTCTGCGCGCGCGCCTGGGAGATGAGGCGGTGCAGGGCTTGCGTTTCCATGCCGACCATCGTCCCGAGTGCGCCTGGCTGCCGGGCGCCGACAGCCGTGCCTGCCCGGCCTTGAGCCTGGTGCAACGCCCTGGCTGGCTGCTCCATGAACCGACTCTGCTCGCCGAGCAGGGCCTGCAGATCCTGCTGGGCCCGGAGCGCATCGAGTCCGGTTGGTGGGATGGCGCGGATATCCGCCGCGACTACTACCTGGTGCGCACTCGCAGCGGGCAGCAAGGCTGGGCCTATCGCACTGTGGGTGACAGCGCCGGGCTGTGGCTGCAAGGCTGGTTTGCATGATGGAGGGCTACGCCGAGCTGCACTGCCTGTCGAACTTCAGCTTCCAGCGCGGCGCATCCAGTGCCCGCGAGTTGTTCGAGCGCGCCAAACAGCAGGGGTATCAGGCCCTGGCAATCACCGACGAATGCACCCTGGCCGGCATCGTGCGCGCCTGGCAGGCGGCCAAGGAGGTTGGGCTGGGGTTGATCGTCGGCAGTGAGGTGCGCCTGGAAAACGGCCCGAAACTGGTGCTGCTGGTGGAAAACCTGCAGGGCTACCAACACCTGTGCCGACTGATCACCCTGGCCCGGCGCCGTGCCGCAAAAGGCCAGTACCGCCTGTTACGCGAAGACTTTGCCGAGCCGGTGCCGGGGCTGCTGGTGCTGTGGCTGGCCGACGAGGGCGACACACCTGCCGACGGCCAATGGTTGTGCGAAACCTTCAGCGGGCGGCTATGGCTGGCGGTAGAGCTGCATTGCGCCCAGGACGATGCCCACCGCCTGGCGCAACGCCTGCAACTGGCCGCCGACCTGCACCTGCCGGCCGTGGCCTGTGGCGATGTGCATATGCATGTGCGCAGCCGGCGCGCCTTGCAGGACACCATGACCGCGATCCGCCACCACCTGCCGGTGGCGCAAGCCGGCCAGCGCCTGCACCCCAATGGCGAGCGGCACCTGCGCAGCCTGGAGGCCCTGGGTGCGTTGTACCCGGCGCACTTGCTCGAAGAATCGCTGCACATCGCCCGCCGTTGCAGCTTCGACCTGAGCCAGTTGCGCTATCAATACCCCAGGGAGCTGGTGCCAGAAGGGCAGAGCCCAAAATCCTGGCTGCGTGCCTTGACCGAAGAAGGCATTGCCCGGCGCTGGCCCGAGGGGGTAGCAGCCAAGACTCTGGAGCAGATCAATAATGAGCTGGAGTTGATCAGCGAGCTGGGCTACGAAAGCTACTTTTTGACGGTGCACGACATCGTGCGCTTCGCCCGCAGCCGTTCGATCCTCTGCCAGGGCCGTGGCTCGGCGGCCAACTCGGCAGTGTGCTTTGCCCTGGGTATCACCGAAATCGACCCCAGCCGCATGAACATGCTGTTCGAGCGCTTCCTGTCCCGGGAACGCAACGAGCCACCGGACATCGACGTGGATTTCGAACACGAGCGTCGTGAAGAGGTGCTGCAATACGTGTTCCAGCGCTATGGCCGGCGCCGCGCGGCCTTGACCGCAGTGGTCAGCAGCTACCACGGTGCCGGCGCGGTGCGTGATGTGGCCAAGGCCCTGGGCCTGCCACCGGATCAGGTCAATGCCCTGGCCGATTGCTGTGGGCGCTGGAGCGATGAAGCGCCGCCATTGGAGCGCCTGCGCGAAGGCGGTTTCGACCCGGACAGCCCGGTATTGCGGCGGGTGTTGGGCCTGACCCAGCAACTGATCGGCTTCCCGCGTCACCTGTCCCAGCACCCCGGCGGTTTCGTGATTTCCGAGCAGCCGCTGGACACCCTGGTGCCCGTGGAGAACGCCGCCATGGCCGAGCGCACCATCATCCAGTGGGACAAGGACGACCTGGACGCCGTGGGCCTGCTCAAGGTGGATATCCTCGCCCTCGGTATGCTCAGCGCGATCCGCCGCTGTTTTGACCTGCTGCGCCGCCATCGTCACCTCGACCTGACGCTGGCGACGGTGCCCTCGGAGGATGCGGCGACCTACGCAATGATCAGCCGCGCCGACACCATTGGCGTGTTCCAGATCGAATCCCGGGCGCAAATGTCCATGCTGCCCCGACTCAAACCCAAGACGTTCTATGACCTGGTGATCGAGGTGGCCATCGTGCGCCCAGGGCCGATCCAAGGCGGCATGGTGCATCCGTACCTGCGCCGGCGGAACAAGGAAGAGCCCACGACCTATCCATCGCCCGAGCTGGAGGCGGTACTCAAGCGCACCCTGGGTATCCCGCTGTTCCAGGAGCAAGTGATGCAGATCGCCATTGTCGCGGCGCACTACACGCCCGGCGAAGCTGACCAGTTGCGCCGCTCGATGGCCGCCTGGAAGCGCCATGGCGGTCTGGAGCCCCATCGCCAGCGGCTGCGCGACGGCATGCTCAAGAACGGTTACAGCGAAACCTTCGCCGCCCAGGTGTTCGAGCAGATCAAGGGCTTTGGCAGCTATGGTTTTCCTGAGTCCCATGCGGCCAGTTTCGCCTTGCTGACCTATGCCAGTTGCTGGCTCAAATGCCATGAACCGGCGGCGTTCGCCTGTGCCCTGATCAACAGCTGGCCCATGGGCTTCTACAGCCCGGATCAGATCCTGCAGGATGCGCGTCGCCATCATTTGCAGATTCGCCCGGTGGACGTGACCGCCAGTGACTGGGATTGCAGCCTGGAACCCATTGACGGCCAGCAGCCGGCGATTCGCATGGGCTTGCGCATGATCAGCGGCTTTCGCGAAGAGGATGGCCGGCGTATCGAAACCGCCCGCCAGGTCGCTGGGTTTTGCGGGATCGCCGACCTGGGCGAGCGCGCCCAGCTGGACAGCCGTGCCCAGGAACTACTGGCCGATGCCGGGGCCTTGCGCCAGTTGGCCGGGCACCGGCACCGGGCACGCTGGGACGTGGCCGGGGTGGAGCAACAGTTGGGGTTGTTTGCCGGGGTGTCGAGCCCGCAGGAGGAGGCGGTGCAACTACCGGCTCCCAGTGTCGGTGAGGACCTGTATGCCGACTATGCCAGTGTGGGCACCACCCTGGGGCCCCATCCCCTGGCGCTGTTGCGTGATCAACTGCGTGCGCGGCGCTGCCGCAGTTCACAGGAATTGCAGGCGGTGGAGCACGGACGCAATGTCAGCGTTGCCGGGCTGGTCACCGGGCGCCAGCGCCCGGGCACGGCCAGTGGCGTGACCTTCGTGACCCTGGAAGATGAATTTGGCAACCTCAACGTGGTGGTCTGGCGTGAGCTGGCCGAGCGCCAGCGCCAGGTGCTGGTGGGCTCACGGCTGCTCAAGGTGGATGGGCGCTGGGAGGCGGTGGGCGAAGTCCGCCATTTGATCGCCGGCCGCTTGAGCGACCTGACGCCGCTGTTGGCGGGGATCAGCGTGCGTAGCCGGGATTTCCACTGACGGGTAGGGCGCACCGACCTAATCGTCCCTCCTGTGGGAGCCGGCTCCTGCAATGGTTCTTCTACACAGTGAAACCATCGCGCCCGGCTATGCTCCAACATTGGCGACTGTCCTCTCTCTGCACTGAGCTGATCCATGCAATTTCTATCCAATACCTACGGCTGTGACGGTTGGGGCGGTGAAATGGCCCAAAGGATTCGTGCCTTTGACTGGTCCACCACTGACCTGGGCCCCATTGACACCTGGTCCACCAGCCTGACCTGCGCGGTGCAGATGCTCCTCGCTTCGCCAGTGCCGATGGTGATGCTCTGGGGCCGCGCCGGGTACATGATCTACAACGACAGCTATTCGGTGTTTGCCGGCGGGCGCCACCCGTTTCTGCTGGGGGTGCCGGTCGAGCAGGGCTGGCCGGAAGTGGCCGAGTTCAACCGGCATGTCATGGACACCTGCCTGGCCGGTGGCACCTTGTCCTATCGTAACAAGGCCTTGATGCTGCTGCGCAATGGCCGCCCCGAGGATTTGTGGCTGGACCTCTATTACAGCCCGGTGGCCGGCGACGACCAGCATCCGGCCGGCGTGTTGGCGATCGTTGTGGAGACCACCGAGCATGTGCTGTCCGAGCGTTTGCGCCAGGAAGCCGAGGGGGCTTACCGGGTGGCGGACGAACGCTTGCAACTGGCCCTCAATGCCGGGGCGTTGCTGGGGTCGTTTGTCTGGGATGTGCTGCCGGATCGCCTCTCGGGCGACGAGCGTTTCGCCCGTACCCTGGGCCTGTCCATGGACGACGTGGAGCGGGGTGTTTCCATTGCAGTCGCCACCCAGGCCATCCACCCCGACGACCTGGCGCGGGTCAACCGCCTGATTGCCCAGACCCTGGCGACGGGTGGGCCATATAACGTCGAGTTTCGCGTGCGACGCCCGGACGCCAGCTATCTGTGGGTACTGGCCAGCGGGCGCTGCGAGCTGGACGCGGGCGGCCAGCCGTTGCGCTTTCCCGGGGTGATCATTGATATCCATGTGCGCAAGATCGCTGAAGAGTCCCTGCTCAAGCTCACCCATAACCTGGAGCAGCGCGTCGCCGCCGAAGTCCAGGCGCGCTCGGCCGCCGAGGAGCAGTTACGTCAGTCGCAAAAGCTCGAGGCCATTGGCGGGCTGACGGGGGGCGTGGCCCATGACTTCAATAATCTGCTGCAGGTGATTGCCGGCAACCTGCACCTGCTGGCCCGCCATGAGCGCGATAACGCCCAGGTCCAACGGCGCGTCGGTGCTGCCCTGGCGGCCGTCGAACGCGGTGCCAAGCTGTCCTCGCAGCTGCTGGCCTTTGCCCGGCGCCAGCCACTGTCACCGGCGGTGTTCAACCCGCGGCGCATTTATGAAGGCCTGGGTGAGTTGCTGCAGCGGGCCCTGGGGGAAACCATCCAGATTGATGTGCAATTGCCGCAAGACCCGTGGTGCATCCATGTCGATCGCAATCAACTGGAAAACGCCGTGCTCAATCTGGCGATCAACGCCCGGGATGCGATGAAGGGCGAGGGGGTGATCCGCATCACCGGTGAAAACATCACGTTGTCGCCCGAAGATGGCAGCCGCAACGGGATTGCCCCCGGCGAATATGTGCGCCTGTCGGTCAGCGACACGGGGGCCGGCATGTCGCCGGCGGTGCTGCAGCGGGTCTTCGAGCCGTTCTTTACCACCAAGCCTGACGGTCACGGCACCGGCCTGGGCTTGAGCATGGTGTTTGGCTTCGTCAAGCAAAGTGGCGGGCATGTGCAGATCAGCAGCGAGCCAGGCCAGGGCACCCTGGTGCAGATGTACTTCCCCCACAGCCTTGAGCCGGAAAGCCAGGAAGCGCCCGACCAGGTGGAGCAGCAGGAAGGCGGCCGGGAAACCATCCTGGTGGTGGAGGACAACGAAGGTGTACGCGGCGCAGCGGTGGAACTGCTGCAACAGGCCGGCTACACGGTACTCACTGCCACCGATGGCGATGACGCCATGCTGATGCTGCGCACCGGCTTGCGGCCGGACCTGATCTTCACCGATGTGGT
The DNA here is from genome assembly GCF_012985595.1 of Pseudomonas sp. WS 5411. Taxonomy (NCBI): domain Bacteria; kingdom Pseudomonadati; phylum Pseudomonadota; class Gammaproteobacteria; order Pseudomonadales; family Pseudomonadaceae; genus Pseudomonas; species Pseudomonas sp. WS 5411. The sequence goes on along the minus strand of NZ_JAARMC010000016.1, from coordinate 56,882 downwards.
CATGCCGGGGCGGATCAAAAGTACCGACCTGGCCACCTGGGCCAAGGCGCAACAGCCGCCCATTGCAGTACTGTTCACCTCCGGGCATACCCGTGACATTCTTTCCAGCGACCACCTGCTGGGCAACGACATTCATCTGCTGGGCAAGCCCTACAGCCCCGAGGAACTGGCGCGACAGGTACGCTCGGTATTGACCACGCAGGTGAGCTACTGCGATTGAACGTTTACCCCTGTTGCCGGATCCACCCCTGGACCGCTGACTCTTATAAGGTTGACCATGACTTCATCGCGCCACTTGCCGCCTGCCACTGATCTTCTGGCCGCGCGCCCCGGTTTTGTCCGGGTGCGCGGCGCTCGGGAACATAACCTGCGCAATGTCGATGTGGACATCCCACGGGATGCCCTAGTGGTGTTCACCGGGGTCTCGGGGTCGGGCAAATCATCCCTGGCGTTTTCCACGTTGTACGCCGAGGCGCAGCGGCGTTACTTCGAGTCGGTCGCGCCTTATGCCCGGCGCCTGATTGACCAGGTGGGCGTGCCGGATGTGGACTCCATCGAGGGGCTGCCGCCGGCCGTGGCCCTGCAACAGCAGCGGGGCACGCCGAGCACGCGCTCGTCGGTGGGCAGCGTGACCACCTTGTCCAGCCTGATCCGTATGCTCTATTCCCGTGCCGGCAGTTATCCGCCGGGGCAGCCGATGCTGTATGCCGAAGACTTTTCGCCGAACCTGCCCCAGGGCGCCTGCCCGCAGTGCCACGGCCTGGGCCGCGTGTATGAAGTGACCGAGGCACTGATGGTGCCCGATCCGTCCCTGACCATCCGCCAGCGGGCGGTCGCCGCCTGGCCGCTGGCCTGGCAGGGGCAAAACCTGCGGGACATCCTTGTGACCCTGGGTTACGACGTCGATATCCCCTGGCGCGAGCTGCCGAAAAAACAGCGCGACTGGATCCTCTTCACCGAGGACACGCCCACGGTGCCGGTGTATGCCGGCTTGACCCCGGAGCAGACCCGCGAGGCCCTCAAGCGCAAACTCGAACCCAGCTACCAGGGTACTTTCAGCGGCGCCCGTCGCTACATTCTGCATACCTTCACCCACACCCAGAGCGCGCTGATGAAAAAGCGTGTCGCGCAATTTATGCAAGGCAGCCCGTGCCCCTTGTGCGAGGGCAAGCGCCTGACCAAGGCCGCGTTGTCGGTGAAGTTTGCCGGGGTGGATATTGGCGAGCTGTCGCAACTGACATTGTTGCAACTGGCGCAGCTCCTGCGCCCGGTGGCCGAGGGCAAGGGTCGGGTAAAACTCTCGGTGGAAAAACGCCTGGCCGCCCAGCGCATCGCCCAGGATTTGCTGGAGCGGGTCAGCACCCTGACCGACCTGGGCCTGGGCTATCTGTCCCTGGAGCGCAGCACGCCAACCCTGTCCTCTGGCGAATTGCAGCGCCTGCGCCTGGCGACGCAACTGGGCTCGCAACTGTTCGGCGTGATCTATGTGCTGGACGAACCGTCGGCCGGCTTGCATCCGGCGGATGGCGAAGCCCTGTTCACGGCGTTGGAGCGCCTGAAAGCCGCCGGCAACTCACTGTTTGTGGTGGAGCACGACCTGGAAACCATGCGCCGTGCCGACTGGTTGATCGACGTCGGCCCGGCGGCGGGCGAGCAGGGTGGCCAGGTCCTGTACAGCGGCCCACCGGCAGGCCTGGCACAGATTGCAGCGTCACAGACCCGCGAATACCTGTTTGCCGAGCCGCGCCCGCTGAACACCTCGCGCCGTGCGCCGAGCGGCTGGCTCAGCCTGGAAGGGGTCAGCCGCAATAACCTCGACGAGGTGAGCGTGGACTTTCCCCTGGGCTGTTTTACTGCTGTGACGGGGATTTCCGGCTCGGGTAAATCCAGCCTGGTCAGCCAGGCCCTGCTGGACCTGGTGGGTGAGGGGCTGGGCCGGGTGGTGGTCAGTGACGACGAGCCGGACCTCGAAGACCCGGCGCCGCAAACCAGCAGTGGCCGCATCCGCGCGGGCCTGGAGCAGATCCGCCGCCTGGTGCAGGTGGACCAGAAGCCCATCGGCCGCACACCGCGCTCCAACCTCGCGACCTACACTGGCCTGTTCGATAACGTGCGCAAGCTGTTCGCCGCCACCCCAGCGGCGAAAAAACACCACTACGATGCCGGGCAGTTCTCCTTCAACGTCGCCAAGGGTCGTTGCCCGAAGTGCGAGGGTGAGGGGTTTGTCAGCGTCGAATTGTTGTTTATGCCCAGCGTCTACGCACCTTGCCCGACCTGCCACGGCGCGCGTTACAACCCCCAGACCCTGGCGATTACCTGGCAGGGCCTGAACATTGCCCAGGTGCTGGGCTTGACCGTTGAGCAGGCGGTGGACGTCTTCGCCGAACAACCCAGCGTGCTGCGCGCGTTGCGGGTCCTGCGCGACATCGGCCTGGGCTACCTGCGCCTGGGCCAGCCGGCCACCGAGCTGTCCGGTGGCGAGGCCCAGCGGATCAAACTGGCCACCGAACTGCAACGTACCGCACGGGGCGCAACCCTGTATGTCCTCGACGAGCCCACCACCGGCCTGCACCCTCGTGATGTCGACCGCCTGCTGCTGCAACTCAACCACCTGGTGGATGCCGGTCACACAGTGATCGTGGTCGAACACGAAATGCGCGTGGTGGCCCAGAGCGACTGGGTCATCGACATTGGCCCAGGTGCCGGCGACCAGGGCGGCAACGTCGTCGCCAGCGGCACGCCCCAGCACCTCGCCCAGAACCAAACCAGCCGCACCGCCCCCTTCCTCGCACGCGAGCTGGGGCAAGGGAATTGACCTTGGGCATGACAAGAGGCCCCTGGATGGGCTAGCTTCAAGGTGGACCAGTCATTGATTAACTTGCGGAGGTACTTCATGCCAGTGAAACATGATCTTTATCAGGATTTGGGGTTGAGCAAGGAGGATGTCCAGCAGCGTCGGGCAAGCCACCATCGGTTGGATGTATTGCTCACCCAGTATGACGTTGCCGACAAGGAGGTGCTGGAGGCTGAATCTGCAAGTGCCAATGACGATGATGTGGAGAACCTGAAGAAGAAACGCCTGTTGATCAAAGATAAAATCGTCGAACAACTGGAGCAGACCAAGGGGCATTAGCCAACGCTGGGGGAGGGGGTCCATATTTGTTCAGAATTGCCCCAAGGACAACAACCCCGCCACTGCCTATTATCCCAACCGTTCGCCCGACCCTGGGGCACGTTGACTGCGCATGGAATGCGTTGTGGTGTCGGGCGAACTCTTTTTCTAGGTGCGCAGCACCTGCAGGCAGGCGTCGATCGAGCGCTGCTGGGTGTCTGCATACAGCTGCAACTCATCAAGAGTCTGGCGGCCCAGAGCCTGTTCAAACTCAGCCTGGTTGGCGTTGGCCGCGTAGTGACTCTGCGCCGCATCGCCCAGGTTCGACTGGAAAATCCCCGCCGCGCTGACCGGCAGAAAATCTTCATACACCAACGGTTCGATATCGACGTAACCCGCCTCGATCAACGCGTCCAGACTCTGTGGCGCGTCCTTCTCGGCGGCACGGCCCTTGTCGGTCACTCGGTAGCGAAAGTACGCCAACCCCTGCTCGCGCATGGCCCGATGGTTATCCGGGAAGGCCTGGAAGTGCTGTGCCATCAGTTCGGTATAGCGCTGGGCGTTGGCTTCATTGGGAAAGGCACCCAGTTCGTCCCGCGCGGCGTTGAGCAGTTGGTCATAGAGCGCCCGGCCCTTGGGCGTCAGGGCCACGCCACGTTGTTCGATTTCGCCAAAGCGTGCGCTGTGGCTGCCCCTGGCATCGGTAAAGGCAATGGCTTCGTCGAGGGCCTTGAAACTGGTCTGGCGCAGCAGGATCGGGCATTGGCGGCGGGGTGGGCCTTCGATCACGGCTTTGGGGGTGATGCCTTTGCCGGGCATGTCGGCTTGTACGCGGTCGATGTCCAGGGTGCGTGGGGTCAGGTGATTGATATGCGGGCCCTTGAAGGCCACCACGTCGGCAATCAGCCGGTGCTGGTCGCTGAGTTGCTGGTACTGGGCCGCGCTGACCGTGGCGGTGTGGTGCCAGCGAAAGGTTTCCAGGGCTTGCTGGATAAAGGCCTGGGCATCGCTGGCATTCAGGCCGCCGTCGGCTTCGGCCTGTTCGATCAGGGCCAGGGCCCGTGGGGTGAAGATGGAGCGCTTGGCCAGGGCTGATTCGGCAAAGGCCCGCAGTTCAAGGTTTTCGATCAGCTCCAGGCGCAGCAGCGAGGTGAAGACCCGGAACGGGCTGGTCTGCAAGGCGCTTTCATGCACGGCGCGAAAGGCCGTGGAATGCACCGGCACGCCGGCCGGGGTGAGGTCGTAGTAACCCACCGGGTGCATGCCCATTACTGCAAACAGGCGGCTGATGGTTGCCAGCTCATAGGCGCTGCCCAGGCGGATGGCGCCGTGGCGCTCCATGTCCAGGCGCTGGATTTCGCCGGTGTGCTGCAGTTGCTGCGCCAGGTCTGGATCGCTCGCCAGCACCCGGGCATTGGTTTCGGCCACCAACTCCAGCAGCGCGCCATACAGCGGCACTTCCTCGCGGTACATGTCGGACATGGCCTTGGAGAAGTCTTTGCGGATGGTATCGGGGCTGATAAAGCGCGGGGTAGGCATAGAAAAATTCCTGGCTGCGGTAACGGTGGTGTGGGCCGTAAGCCAGATTTTGTTGGGCGCTGCCCGAGGGCGCAAACGAAGATTCCTCTGGACTTCATTCTGCAAATGAATGAGCGCCACAGGCACGCACAAAAATCCCGCCTGGTAGGCGGGATTGGTCAACCCAGGTTGCCCTGGATCAGGCCGGGAACAGTTCGCTCAGTTTCATCGCCAGCATCATGTCGCCTTCGGCGCGCAGTTTGCCGCCCATGAAGGCCTGCATGCCGTCGGTTTCGCCGCTGACGATACCTTTCATGGTTTCAGCGTCCATCACCAGAGTTACCTGGGCGTCAGGGTTCACGCCTTCTTGCAGTTCGCAGGTGTTGTCCTTGACGATCAGGGAGAAGTTCTGGCTCTCGTCGATACGGAAACCGAACACCAGGTCCAGGCCGTCGGCAGCGGCTGGGTTGAATTTGGCTTTCATTGCTTCTACGGCTTTAGCTACGTCAGTCATGGTTCGATCCTTTTATGGGTGGTGCCAGTGACCTTGGGGTCACGGTTGGCCGCAATTCATCGGAAGGTGATGAGCTGCGGCGCCTTCAACAGTTGCAAGTGGGTATGGCTGTTGAAGGAAGCCAGTGCCACTTCGCGTCCACGGAACTTCAAGTGGTTGAGCGAAGTGTTGACAATCTGCCAGTTCAGCTCGAAAGCCTGGGTGGCAGGTATGCGGGTAATCAGGTGGAGCAGGGCGGTGATGGTGCCGCCAGAAGTAAATACGGCGATCTTGTGGGAACTGTCGGCAGTCTCCAGCAGGCGCTGCAGGCCACCCTGGACGCGCTCGACAAACCCCAGCCAGCTTTCCAGGCCGGGGGTGTCGTAGGTGCCGCTCAGCCAGCGTTCGATGATCAGGGCAAAGATACGCTGGAACTCGCCACGGTTATGCTGGGCGTTGCGCAGGATATCCAGGGCTTCGGGCTCGCTGTCGAGCAGGTCCGGGAGCAGGGCGCGGATGATCGCGTCGGCGTCGAATTCGTTGAAGGCACTGTCGATTTCCAGGGGCGGCACCGGCAAGCCCTGGGCGCCGATGGACTCGAGCGTGGCATTGGCCGTGTGCTGCTGGCGCCGCAGGTCGCCCGACACACAGCGGTCGAACGTCAGGCCCAGGTCTGCCAGATGGCTGCCCAGTATCTGCGCCTGCTGCACACCCACGGGCGACAGGACATCATAGTCGTCTGCACCGAAGGAGGCCTGGCCATGTCGAATCAAATAGATGCTGCCCACGTCCGTCACCCGGTACGTTGAAAGTCTGGCGAGGTTATGAGGATGCCGGGAAGCTGTCAATGAAAAAACATACGCTTGTTTTAAAAGCCCGTTAGAGGCCGATATCCGTGTGGGAGCTGTCGAGCCTTGGCGAGGCTGCGATGGCAGCGGCACTGTCAGCAGAGATGTTGCCTGGCCCACCGCTATCGCAGCCTCGCCAAGGCTCGACAGCTCCCACAGGGTTTAGCGGTGTTTGTTGGATCCTTTCACGAGCATGAGCCTTGAGAGGCCCGTTTCAAGGGGTTTCAGCTCTGGCTCACCGGCCGTCCCATCGGTATGCTGGGGCAATCGCGCCTGGCGCACCGTTTCTGTAAGGAGTCCCATGGAGTTTTTGGCTGAGTATGCAAGTTTTCTGGCTAAAACCGTCACGTTGGTCGTCGCCATCCTGGTGGTGCTGATCAGTTTTGCGGCGTTGCGCAGCAAGGGCCGGCGCAAGAATGCCGGGCAGTTGCAGGTCAGCAAGCTCAATGACTTTTACAAAGGCCTGCGCGAGCGCCTGGAGCAGACCCTGCTCGACAAGGATCAGCTCAAGGCCCTGCGCAAGTCCCAGGGCAAGGCCGAGAAAAAACAGAAGAAAACCCCCGAAGCCAAGCCACGGGTGTTTGTGCTGGATTTTGACGGGGACATCAAGGCGTCGGCCACCGACAGCCTGCGCCACGAAATCACTGCGCTGCTGAGCCTGGCCACGCCCAAGGACGAAGTGGTACTGCGCCTGGAAAGCGGCGGTGGCATGGTCCACAGCTATGGCCTGGCGTCCTCGCAATTGGCGCGGATCCGCGAGGCGGGCGTGCCGTTGACGGTGTGCATCGACAAGGTCGCGGCCAGCGGCGGCTACATGATGGCGTGCATCGGCGAGAAGATCATCAGCGCACCGTTTGCCATCCTCGGCTCGATTGGCGTGGTGGCCCAGTTGCCCAACGTCAACCGCCTGCTGAAAAAGCACGATATCGACTTTGAAGTACTCACCGCTGGCGAGTACAAGCGCACCCTGACGGTGTTTGGCGAAAACACCGAGAAGGGCCGGGAGAAGTTCCAGGAAGACCTGGATATCACCCATCAACTGTTCAAGAACTTCGTGTCGCGCTATCGCCCGCAACTGGCGATTGATGAAGTGGCTACCGGCGAAGTCTGGTTGGGCGTCGCGGCGCTGGACAAGCAGTTGGTAGACGCGCTGCAGACCAGTGACGAATACCTGGCCACCAAGGCCAAGACCGCCGAGTTGTTCCACCTGCACTATGCCGAGCGTAAAAGCCTGCAGGAGCGGGTGGGCCTGGCGGCCAGCGGCTCGGTGGACCGGGTGCTCCTGACCTGGTGGAGCCGCCTGACTCAACAGCGTTTCTGGTAACTCACCCACCCTGTAGGCGCCGGTAAGCCGGCACCTACAGGGGATCGCGTCGATCCTGCAGCAGTGGAATCGGATGCCTCATCAGCAGGCCCACCACCAGCGCCCCCAGTAGCCCCAATAGCCCCGCCACACACAACACCCTGGCAAACCCGCCGACAAACGCTTGCCACGCCAAGGGTTGCACCCATCCCTGCGCCGATTCCGGCAGCAGTGCCATGGCCGCTGGCATATCCCCGGCCACCACCCGCGAGGCAATCCCCGGTACCTGGGCCTGCCATTGCGTACCAAGGCTGGTTTGCAGCAGATACTCGCTATGGCTGGCCAATAGCGCGCCATACACCCCAATCGCCAACATAATCGCGCTGAAACGCATCGTGGTGCTCATGCCCGATGCCATGCCCGCGCGGTCCCTTGGCACGCAGGCCATGATGTTTTTCTGGGTGTCGCCATTGAGCAGGCCGGCCCCGGCGCCAGTCACTGCAATCGCCAGGGCGAACGGCAGATAACCGCCGACATTCACCGCCCAGGCGCTGAGCAGGTTGCCGCTGCCCACCAGGGCCAGGCCGGTCGCCATCATGGTCGCGGGGGCGAAGCGGCTGGCCAGGCGTGCGCCGATCCGCGGGCAGATCAGCATGGTCAGGGCAAACGGTAACATTCCCAAGCCCGAGGCAATCGCGGAAAACCCCAGGCCGTTTTGCAGGTAGAACGGCAGCAGCGTCATCATCACCTGGGCACACCCGGCATAGGCAAACATCCCCAGCAAGGCCCCGATAAACCGTGGGTACTGGAACAGTTGCAGGTCCACCATGGGCCGGCGCTGCAAGCGCTCCACCCACACAAACAGGCCCAGCAGCAACGCGCCGCCGAGCAGCCGCGCATAGGTCAGCGGGTTGTCCCAGCCGATGCGATTGGCTTCGATCAGGCCCCAGATCAGGCACAGCAGGCTGGCGCTGAAGGTCAGGCTGCCCCAGGGGTCGAGGCGCGCCGATTGGCTGTCGCGCGATTCCGGGATGGCGTGCAGGACCAGTGCGAGCAAGGCCAGGCCCACCGGCAGGTTGAGGTAGAAAATCCAGCGCCAGCCCATGTAGTGGGTAATCAGGCCGCCAAGGGTCGGCGCGGCGGTCATCGCCACGCCCATGCAGGCGCCCCAGAATGCCCAGGCCTTGGCCCGTTCCAGGTCATCGTGAAAGGCATGGCCGATGGAGGCCAGGGCCGAGGTCAGCAGCAACGCTGCACCGACACCCTTCACGGCACGGGCGATATCCAGCAGCAGCACGCTGGGCGCGGCGCCACAGCCCAGGGAGGCGAGAATAAAAATCCCCAGGCCCCACACCAGGGTTTTCTTGCGGCCGAAGCGGTCGGCAATGCTCCCGGCTGGCAGCAGCAGGGCGGCGAACGCCAGCATATAGGCGCTGACTACCCATTCGATATCGGCGAAATTGGCGCCCAGGTCGCGAGCAATGGTCGGCAGGGTCACGGCGACGATGTTGGTGTCGAGGACAATCAACGAACAGACCCCGGAGGCGGTCAACAGGGTAAGGCGGGGGCTGACCCGGCTCATGGCAGGATTACCTGACAGGCAACAGGCAAGACGGATTTGACGGGCATCAGGCGGACTCTCTACTGTGGGTGTCCTGTGAGCTTATCGTCGACGCCCAGTGATTCTGTTAGCCGAGGCGAAGCACATCATTACCTTTGAGCTAATTCTGCGATGGAAATACGTCATTTCCGCTACTTCCTGGCCGTTGCCCGGCACCGCAACTTCACGCGGGCCGCCGAGCAACTGGATATTGCCCCACCCACCTTGAGCCGACAGATCCAGGATATGGAGCGCGCCCTGGGTACCCGCCTGTTTATCCGGCGTCAGCGGGATGTCAGCCTGACCGAGGCGGGCAGCGCGTTGCTGGGTGAAGCTGAAGCCACCGTGCGCCAGTTCGAGTTCGCCCAGCGCAATGCCCAGCGCGCCGGGCGTGGCGAGATCGGCCATATCGAGTTGGGCTATGTGGCGTCGGCGGTGTATTCCGGCGTGTTGCAACGCCAGGTGCAGGGGTTTTGTGCGGAGTTTGCCGATGTCAGCCTCAGCGTGCGGGAAAGCCCCATGGCCCTGTTGCCGGGGCTGGTGGCCGAAGGGCGCTACGACATTGGCTACATTCGCTCACCCATGACCCTGCCCGACGGCGTGGAGGCGCTACGCCTGGGCAGTGAGGGTTTTGTCCTGGCGCTGCCACAGGGCTCGTGGCTGCTGGGCTTGAAGGCGATCACCTGCGAGCATTTGCAGAACGAGACCTTCATCCTGCCCGAGCAAATCAGCGGCACCTTGCAGGTGGCCGCGCAAGGCGGGTATGCCCCGCGCCTGGGGCCGCAGCCGGGAGGCCTGGTGGCGGTGATTGCCCTGGTGTCCCTGGGGCAGGGCGTGGCGGTGGTGCCGGAGTCGGTGGTGGGGCATGTCAGCTTGCCGGGTGTGCACTACCGCACCCTCCAGGGCAGCGATGCGTCGTCGTGGCTGTCGCTGATCTACCGGCGCTTTGAAAAAGCCCCGGCGGTGGCGCGGTATATCCAGCACATCAAACACAACCCCACCCCGTAGCAACTGGTCCCTACCGGGTCAGGCGGGGCTGTATCGAGTCTGCCAGCTGCGTGAGGATCAGGCAGCAGGACACCGCCCCCGCATCCAGCACCCCCAGCGAGCGTTCGCCCAAACGGCTGGCCCGGCCGATCTTGGCCACCAGGTCCTTGGTCGAGTCGCGGCCCTGGGAGGCGGCGCTTTTCATCGCATCCAGGGCGTCGCTGAAGGACGCACCCGCCGCCTGCGCCTGCTCAAACGCCTCCACCGCCGGGATCAGGGTGTCCATCAGGCACTTATCGCCGACGCCGGCTTCGGTGATGTCCTGCAGGGAGGTGAGGCCGCCGCGCAGTAGATGGGCGAAGGTCGCGGCGTCGATGTTTTCGCTGCCGCGCACTTCATCGGCCATGCCGATAAACAGGCTGCCATACAGCGGGCCCATGGAACCGCCGATGCCTTCCATCAGGCTCAGGGTCAGTTCATCCAGGGCCTCGGCCAGGGTCAGTTGCCGGCCTTCGAGGGTGCGGCCGCAATGGGCGAAGCCCTTGGCCATGTTGATGCCGTGGTCGCCATCGCCAATCGCGCCATCGACTTCGCTGAGGTATTCACGGTTGGCGACGATCACGCTGACCAGGTCGGTGACAATCGCACTGCCGTCGTGGGTAGAAAAATGCTGGCTCATGGTCTATTCCGCCTGGGTCATGCCGATGGAGCGGCAAGGTTGGTCGATCAGGGTTTTCAGCTCGGCATCCAGGCCCAGCAGGGTCAGGGTCACGCCCATCATTTCCAGGGAAGTGAAGTAGTTGCCGACGTAGCAGCGATGGATCTTCAGGCCCTTGGCCTTGAGCTGGCTTTCGACTTCGGCGTAGAAGATGTACAGCTCCATCACCGGCGTCGCGCCCAGGCCCGAGACCAGCACCACCACGCTGTCATCCTGGCTGAAATCGCGGTCGGCGAGAATCGGTGCCAGCATGCGTTCAGCCATGGCCGCTGCAGACTCGATCGGGATCACCTCGATCCCGGGTTCGCCGTGGTGGCCGATCCCCAACTCCATCTGGCCGTCCGGGATCTGGAAGTTCGGCTTGCCCACCGCGGCAATGGTGCAGGGCGTCAGGCCGATGCCGATGGAGCGGCAGTGATCGACCGCCTTCTGTGCGACGCGGATCACTCCATCCAGGTCATAGTGCTGCGCGGCGGCGGCCCCGCCGATCTTCCACATGAAGATTTCCCCGGCGACCCCGCGGCGCTTGGCGATATCGGCCTTGGGTGCCGACGCCACGTCATCGTTGGCGACCACGGTGCGGATCTGCATGTCCTTGCTGGCGGCCATTTTCATCGCCAGCTTCACGTTCATATTGTCGCCGGCATAGTTGCCGTACAGACAGGCCACGCCGGCGCCGTGATCGGCGACACGAAACGCGTCGAAGAAACTCTTGGCGGTGGGCGACGAGAAAATTTCGCCGACGGCCACCGCGTCCACCAGGCCGGGGCCGACGTAGCCGAGAAACGCCGGCTCATGGCCGGAACCGCCGCCGGTGACGATGCCCACGCGGCCTGGGCCGGAGGGCTTGGCCTTGCTGATCACGCGGGGGTTGCTGTCGCATTGGCGCAGCTCGGGATGGGCGACCAGAATGCCGCGCAGCATGTCCTCGACCACTTGGTCCGGATCGTTGATGACTCGATTCATAACGCGGGTTCCTGTTCTTGTTGTCTTGGGCGCAGTCGTTCAAGTGTGGGAGCGGGCAGGCCCGCTTCCACATTTGGATATGTGTTGGGTTCAGGGCTCGAGCACGACCTTCAAGGACTTGTCCCCGCGCTCCATTACCGCAAACGCCTCCTTGAAATCCGCCAGCGCAAACTTGTGGGTCACCACGTCGCGCATGTCGATTTTGCGCTTGCCGATAAAGTCGATGGCCCGTGGGTACATGTACGGGCCCAGGTGCGAGCCGAGTACGTCCAGCTCCTTGCGGTCGCCGATGATCGACCAATCTACCGTGGCCTCGTCGTTGAACACGCTGAATTCGACGAAACGCCCCAGCTTGCGCAGCATCGCCAGGCCCTGGTTCACCGCTTTGTGGTGCCCGGTGGCTTCGATATAGATATCGCAGCCATAGCCGTCGGTGATTTCGCGGATTTTCGCCAGTACATCAACCTCGGCCGGGTTCCAGACTTCGTCGGCGCCCATGCGCAGGGCCAGTTCGGCGCGTTCGGGTTTCATGTCGAGCACGATCAGGCGTTTGGGGTTGCGCATGCGCACCGCGCCGATGATCCCCAGGCCGAGGGTGCCGGCGCCGGCCACGACCACCACATCGTCGAAATCCACATTGGCCCGTTCCGCCGCGTGCAGCGAGCAGGCCAGCGGCTCGATCAGGATCGCTTCGTCCGGCGCGATGGAGTCCGGCACCTGGTGGATGATGCCTTCCTTGGTGAAAATCATGTACTGGGCCATGGCGCCCTGTACGTTGTTCTGGAAGCCATAGAGGTCGTGCTTCTGGCACATCCAGTACTGGCCGTGGTTGCAGAAACGGCAGCCCCAGCAGGGCACGATCTGCTCGGAAATCACCCGGTCGCCGACCTTCACCCCGCGCTTTTCAGCGCCTGGGCCCAGGGCGACCACGCGGCACACAAACTCATGCCCGGGAATCATCGGCGGCTTGACGTAGCGCGGCTGCTCGGCGTCGCCCCAGAACGACGGCGCGCCGCGATAGGTCTTGATATCGCCCATGCAGATGCCGCACAGCTCGACCTTGGTCAGGATCTCGTCGGGGCCTGGCGTCGGTACATCGACGGTTTCCAGGCGATAGTCTTCCGGGCCATGGCAGACCACGGCCTGCATGGTCTTGGGGATCACTGGGTGGAGTTGTTCGGCGGTACGTTCGGTAGCGATGGACATGACAAACCTCACGACGAATAGAAGGATTACTGAATGCTGTAGCCGCCGTCGATCACCATATTGGCGCCGGTGATCATCTGGGCTGCGTCGCTGAGCAGGTACAACGCCAGCCCGGCGATTTCATCCGGCTGGGCAAAACGGCCCGCCGGGATCTGCAATTTGGCCCGTTCGCCCACTTCGCCGGCCCAGGCTTTCTTGCCCAGGGCGGTCTCGACGATGGTGGGGGAGATGGCATTTACATTAATGTGCGGCGCCCATTCCATGGCCAGGACCTTGGTCATGCCGACAATCGCGGCCTTGCTCGCGCAATAGGCCACATGCCGATCCAGGCCGATCACCGCCGCCTGGGACGCCAGGTTGACGATGCGCCCGCTGCCCTGGGCGAGCATGTGCCGGGCGCAGGCCTGGGCCACGAAAAAACTGGCCTTGAGGTTGATATCCAGGGTGATGTCCCAGGCGTTTTCGCTGACGTCGATGGCCTTGTCCAGCATCACCACGCCGGCGCTGTTGATCAGATAATCCAGACGTTTGAAGTGCGCGAACACGTAGTCGATGCTGCTCTGCACCTGATCGAGCTGGCGCAGGTCGACGGCCAGGCCAAGATGCCCGGCGCCGAGGCTGGCGGCTATTTCCACCACGGCCGGATCGCGGTCGAGCAGCGCCACGCGCGCGCCACGCTCCACCAGCAGGCTGGCACATGCCAGACCAATCCCCGCAGCCCCACCGGTGATCACGGCGCAGCGGCCGCTGAGGTCGAAGGCTTGGTTCCAGAATCCAGACATTGGTTTAACTCCATTCTCAAAAACAGTGGAGATCGGATGTGGGAGCTGGCTTGCCTGTGATGGGGGCATCTCGGTCTGTCAGGGATGCCGAGGTGAGGCAATCGCAAGCAAGCCAGCTTCCACATTGACCGCGTTGCTATTTAGTGCCGCTGACCTGCTGGTACAGCGCATCCGCATTGGCATTGGTGACCGGCACCCACGGCAGGATGTAGTTCTTCGCGGTGCCGTCGGCCCATTTCACGTCCTTGGCATAGCGCTCCCAAATCACCGACTTGGGCTTGTAGTCTTCGCCCGCCAGTTGCCGCAGGGCTACGTCCAGTGCGCCCTGGGACTGGGCCTGGGCGTCTTGCAGGAAGGTGGTGACTTCGTCTCGTTTCGCCGCCTGGATGGCGTCGGGCATGCCGTCGATGGAGGTGACAGGCACTTCCTTGGAGGTCAGGCCATGGGACTTGAGGGCCTGCACGGCGCCGAGGGCCATGTCGTCGTTTTGCGCGATCACCCCGTTGATGCCCTTGGGGTGGGCGTTCAGCCAGTCTTCAGTCAGGGTCAGGGCCTGGGCGCGGTCCCAGTTGGCAGTCTTCTTCTCGATGATCTTGATCCCGGGGTGTTTGCCCAGCACTTCCAGCTCGCCTTTTTCCCGGTCGATCTGCGCCGACTGGCCAATCGGGCCCTGGATGATCACCACATTGCCCTTGCCCTGGAGTTTGTCGACCATGGCCTGGGCCTGCAGGCGACCACCCTCGACATCGTCGTTGCCCACGTACGGCACGCTGGCGTCGGCGACCTTGGTGTTGGAGGCGATCACTACCACATCGTTGGACATTGCCTGCTTCACCGTGCCGACACCGGCCTTGGTGTCGATGGGCACGAAGAGGATCGCGTCGTAGCGCTGGGTGACCATGTTTTCGATCTGGTTGTTCTGGGTCAGTGCGTCATAGTTGCCGTCGAAGACGGTCAACTGCACGGTGCCATCCTTGACCGCCGGATGCTCCTTCAGCTCGCGCACCCAGTTCTGCATGAACTGGCCCTTGAGCCCGTATACGGCGGCGCCGATTTTGTAGGTCTTGCCATCGGCGGCCAGGGTGATGCTGCTGGCGAGCAGGGAGAGGGCCGCCACGGCGGCAAACGATGTAGCGAATTTCATAATGAGAACCCCGTTTATTGTTGTGGTCGTTCAGTTCGGTTCAGAGCAAAAGCGACTAGCGTTTTTTCTTGCGCCACACGTCAATCAACACCGCGAGTACGATGATCAAGCCCTTGGCGACCTGCTGGTAATAGGAGGACACGCCAAGCAGGTTCAGGCCGTTGTTGATCACCCCGATCAGCAGGGCGCCGAACAGCGTGCCGACGATGGTGCCGACGCCGCCGGACAGGCTGGTGCCGCCGATCACCACGGCGGCAATCGCATCCAGCTCATAGGACATACCGGCCTGGGGCAGGGCGGAGGTGGTGCGTGCGGACAGCACTACGCCCGCCAGGCCGGCGAGCAAGCCCGAGACCACGTACACCGAGAACGTCACCTTGCGCACACCGATCCCCGAGGTGCGTGCGCTTTTTTCGTTGCCGCCCACCGCGTACACATAGCGCCCGTAGGTGGTGTAGCGCAGCACCATCCAGAAGATCAGCGCGACCACCGCAAAGATAATGACCGGTATGCCAATCGGCCCGAGCTTGCCAATGCCCAGGGCCAGGTAGGCGTCCGGCAGGTCGGTGACCGGGCTGCCATCGTTGAGGATAAAGGTCATGCCCCGGGCCACACTCAGCATGCCCAGCGTGGCAACAAAAGGCGGGATCGACAGATTGGCCACCATGAAGCCGTTGACCATCCCCAGCATCGCTCCGGCGAACATCCCGGCACTGACGGCGGCGAGCAGTCCGTAGCCCTGGGTCGCGACCAGGGCGCTGCACAGCCCGGCGAAGGCGAGGATCGAACCTACCGACAGGTCGATGCCCTTGGTCAGGATCACGTAGGTCATGCCCACCGCCAGGATGCCGTTGATCGAGGTCTGGCGCAGGATGTCCATCCAGTTGCGCCAGGTCATGAAGTATTCGCTGGAAAACGCCATGACCACGCACAGCAGGATAAACACCAGTGGCAGGCCAAAGCGGTCGAGGGAAAGGCGCAGGCGGCTGCGCGCAGGGGTGGTCAGTGGCGTGGCAAGGGTTTTGGCATTCATGAGGCAAGACTCAACAAGGCTTCCTGGGAAAGGGCGGTGTCGCTGCTGATAGTCACCAGCCGGCCGCCCTTGAAGACCGCGATACGGTCGCTCAGGTGCAGCAGTTCCGGAGCTTCGGACGACACCACGATGGCCGCGCCACCGGCGCGCACGAACTGGTCGAGCAAGTGATAGATCTCCTGCTTGGCACCTTCGTCGATGCCCCGGGTCGGCTCATCGCACAGCAGGCACACCGGTTGGGTCGACAGGCATTTGGCGAGCACTACCTTTTGCTGGTTGCCGCCGCTCATGGACGCCACTGGCAGGTCGAGGGAGGTGGTCTTGATCTGCAGGCGCTTGACCATGTCCTCGGCCAGTTGGGTTTCCTTGCGCGCATTGATCAACGACCAACTCGACAGTTGCTTGTACGCCGACAGCGCGATGTTCGAGAGGATGCTGGAGCTGAGTACCAGGCCGCTTTCCTTGCGGTCTTCGGTGACCAGGGACATGCCGGCGCGGATGGTCGCCTTGGGCAGGCCGATGGGCATCGGCTTGCCTTGCAGGGTGACGCTGCCGGCGTCCGGGGTGGTCAGGCCGTAGATGCAGTTGAGGAACTCGCTGCGCCCCGAGCCCATCAGCCCGTAGATGCCGAGGATTTCGCCCTGGCGCACTTGCAGGCTGATGTCCTGGAACTCGCCGCTGCGGCTCAGACCCTGGACGTCCAGGCAGCAGTCGGCGGCGCTTTCGCGGCCGACCTTGTGGTCGATGCGCGTCAATTCCTGGCCGACGATGCCGCGCACCAGGTGGGCGCGGTCGATATCGGCCATGCGCCCGCTTTCGACGAAGGCGCCATCGCGGAAGATGCTGTAGTCGTCGGCTATCTGCGCAAGCTCGCTGAGGCGATGGGACACATACACGATCCCGGCGCCACGGGCGGTGAGGCGGCGGATGGCTTTGAACAGGGTTTCGGCTTCGCGCTCGCCGATGGCGGACGTGGGCTCGTCCATGATCATCACCTGGCAGTCATGGCTGAACGCCTTGGCGATCTCCACCAGTTGGATCTGCGCCACGCTCAGGCGATGCATGGGCGCGCTGGCGTCGACCTCGAACTCCAGGCTTTCCAGGAGCTCGCGGGTGCGCCGGTGCAGTTCCTTGCTGTCGACGATGCAGCCGGCGCGCCGTGGTTCGCGGCCCAGCCAGATGTTTTCGGCGACGCTCATGTAGGGGATCGGTTCCAGCTCCTGGGTGATCATCGCGACCCCCGCCGCCAGCGCTTCGCTGGGACGATTGAAATGTACGGGAGCGCCATTGAGCAGGATGTTGCCGGCATCACGTTGGGTAATGCCCATCAAGATACTGAGGAAGGTGGATTTGCCCGCGCCATTGCCGCCGCACAGGGCGTGCACGCTACCGGCCCGCAGCGAGAGGCGGCCGTCACGCAGGGCAGGGATGCCGGCGTAGGCCTTGGCGACGTGTTCAGCCTGGAGCAGTAATGGCGTGGCCATCGGCGTGTCCTCGTGCTGTGAATTCTTATTAGGTACACAGTCGTGTTGCTGCGTGATCATATGTGTACCAAATGAAATTCTGATCAGTCAATCTCTTTCACTGGAAACTTGTAATCGCCGGCAATTTCTTAATGTTTGGCGTTTTAGAGGGGTTTGACTGGAAGGTCAGTTAAAACGTGCTTGACAGTTGCGAGGGAATATCCGAGAAATGCCTGATCGAAATTTCACTGAGTGATCATATGATCAGTCTTAAGTTTCACCACGGCAGCGGAGCCTAATGCCATGAACACACCTTTCCCGGTGGCTATCGGATGTGACGAAGCGGGTTTTGAGCTCAAGGAGCTGTTGAAGCGCCATATCGAGGCGCTGGGGTATCCGGTGACCGACTTTGGCACCCATTCCACGGCGCCGGTGCTGTACCCGGATATTGCGCTGGCGGTGGCCACGGCCATCAACGGCGGGCAGCAGCGCCTGGGAGTGCTGGTGTGTGGCACGGGCATCGGCATGGCCATCTCGGCCAATAAAGTCTTGGGTATTCGCGCGGCTCAGGCCCATGACACCTATTCGGCGGAGCGGGCGCGCAAGAGCAACGATGCGCAGATCCTGTCCATCGGTGCGCGGGTGGTGGGGGCGGAGCTGGCCAAGAGCATCGTCACCGCGTTTCTGGCCTCGGAGTTCGAGGCGGCGCGTTCCGGGGCCAAGGTCGAGCGCATCAACGCCATTGAGCGTGATGGGCATCAGTAGTGGACGTAGCGGGGCAAGAGTCGGGAGAATGCGCCTTTGACGCCGAAACGGAAGCCCGTCCCCATGAGTGACAGTACCCTGCGCACCGCCAGCGATATCGATCTGATGACCGAAGTGGCGATGCTCTATTACCTTGAGAACGTCACTCAGGAAGCCATCGCCAAGCGCTTTGACCTATCCCGGGCCAAAGTCAGCCGGCTGCTCAAGCGTGCGCGCGATGAAGGGATAGTCGAGGTGCGGGTGCTGCAGCATCCGGCGATGAACAACGAATTGGAACAGGCGTTGGTGGAGCGCTTCCAGCTGGACCGTGCGTTGATCGCGGTCGATCACAGTGACGCCGACACCCAGCGCTCCGCCGTGGCCAGCCTGGTGGCCAACTACCTGAACAAGACCCTGGGCGACGGCATGATTGTCGCTGTGGGCATGGGGCGCAATGTGGGGGCGGTGGCCGATAACGTGTTTTTGCCGGTGACGCGCAACTGCACATTTGTCTGCGCCATTGGCGGTTCGCTCAAGGCTGGCGAATACATGAACCCCGACCATATCTGCCGACGCCTGGCCCTGCGTTTTGGCGGCGAGAGCGAAAGCCTGTACGCCCCGGCGCTGGTGGCCAACCCGGAACTGCGCAGCGTGTTGATCAGCAACGACACCGTACGCTCCACCCTCGACCGCGCACGGCGCGCCGATATGGCGCTGATCGGCATCGGCGACATGAGCGAGAACAGCAATATGGTGCGCATGGGCTGGTTCTCACCCCAGGAAATCGCCCAGGCGCGCTTGTCCGGCACGGTGGGTGACATGATGGGTTACGACTTTATCGACATTCATGGCCAGCCGGCGGTCAACGCCATCCAGGGGCGAGTGATCGGCTTGACGGTGCAGGAGTTGTTCCGCATTCCCGATGTGGTGGCGATTGCCAGTGAAAACACCAAGGCGGCGGCGACCCTGGGGGCGTTGCGCTCGGGGGTGATCAATACGCTGGCGACCACGGTAACCAATGCCCACACCATCCTGGCGCTGGACGACGCTACCCGCAAAACCTGACCTGTCGCCTCTCAAAATATGGGCACTGGCGTGTGTGGGGGGGCTGGCTTGTGTGGGAGCTGGCTTGCCTGCGATGCAGACACCTCGGTGTATCAGTTAGATCGAGGCGATGCTATCGCAGGCAAGCCAGCTCCCACACAAGCCACCACGCAAGACCACGGCACAGGCTTTCGAGGGGCGGCTTTTACAGATCTTGTAATGGTTTTAAATTGTAGGGAATTTGTATTTTCCATGTAGGATTAACGTCCTTTTCTCACTGCAGGATTTGCATGAACACCCTCTCGGAGCCCCCCAGTCGTCTTTCTCCAAGACCGCTACTGCCGACGTTCCCGCTGAAACATCCTCTATTTAGGCTGCTAACCTTTTCCCGGTCATCGGACCGCGTCTTGTTGTGCCCGGCATTCTGAAAATCAATAAAGAGACAGAGACTTCTATATGGAATGGTTAGCGGATCCAACGGCCTGGCTCGGCCTGTTGACCTTGATTGTGTTGGAACTGGTACTGGGTATCGACAACCTGGTGTTTATCGCGATCCTGGCGGACAAGCTGCCACCGGAGCAGCGTGACCGTGCGCGGTTGATCGGCCTGTCCCTGGCGCTGATCATGCGCCTGGGCCTGTTGGCGAGTATTTCCTGGTTGGTGACCTTGACCCAGCCGTTGTTCGAGGTGTTCGACAAGAGCTTCTCCGGACGTGACCTGATCATGCTGTTTGGTGGTGTGTTCCTGTTGTTCAAGGCCACCATGGAGTTGCATGAGCGGCTCGAAGGGCATGTCACCGAGCGCACCGGCAATGCCGCCTACGCGATGTTCTGGCCGATTGTGGCGCAGATCGTGGTGCTGGACGCTGTGTTCTCCCTCGACGCGGTGATTACTGCGGTCGGCATGGTTGACGAGCTGGCGGTGATGATGATCGCGGTAATCGTGTCCATCGGCGTAATGATCGTGGCCAGCAAGCCGCTGACTCGCTTCGTCAATGCGCACCCGACGGTGATCATGCTGTGCCTGGGCTTCTTGATGATGATCGGTTTCGCCCTGACCGCCGAAGGTCTGGGCTTCCACATTCCGAAAGGCTACCTGTACGCGGCCATCGGCTTCTCGATCCTGATCGAGGTGTTCAACCAGATCGCCCGGGCGCGCCGCAAGAAGTCGGCGCAAGGCCTGCGGCCGATCCGTGAGCGCACTGCCCATGCGGTGATGCGTCTGCTGGGCGGTCGCAGCCTGGCGGTGGAAGAAGTGGGTGAGGACGTTACGGACCTGTTGGGCGACTCGCAGGACCATCAAGGCCCGCTGTTCGACCGTCGCGAACGGATCATGATCAGTGGTGTGCTGCAACTGGCCGAGCGGCCGATCCGCACCTTGATGACCCCGCGGGCGAATGTCGACTACATCGACTTGGCCGACGACCCTGAGACGATCCGCCTGAAGCTGATGCACTCGTCCTACTCGCGCTTGCCGTTGATCCGTAACGGCGCGGTGGATGAGCCCCTGGGCTTCGTGCATAAGAAGGAGTTGCTCAAGGAGTACCTGGCCGGCAATGAGCCGAACCTGGAACACCTGGCGCGGCGGGCGATCAACCTGCTGGACAGCTTCTCGATCCTCAACGCCCTGGAGCAGATGCGCCAGGAGTCGACGCACATCGCCTTTGTGATCAACGAGTTTGGCGATTTCATGGGGGTGTTGAGCATGACCGACATTCTTGAGTCCATCGCCGGTGAGTTGCCCGATGCCAGTGAAGTCGAAGGCCCGGACATCGTCGAAGAGCAGGGCGGTTATCGCGCCAATGGTGCGTTGAACCTGAACCTGATTCGCCAGCGCACCGGGTTCAAGGCCGTGGCCACCGAGGATTACCAGACCCTCGCCGGCCTGGTCATGAGCCTGTTGGATCGCCTGCCAGTGGTCGGTGACAGCCTGGAATACGAAGGCTGGCGCCTGACCGTGGCGGCGGTGGAGGAGCGGCGGGTGACGCAGGTACTGCTGATCCCTGTCGCGCTGGGTTAACGGGGCTTTGCCCGTTTGGTCGGCACACCCCGGGTGTGCCGCTCGAAGGTTCTTTTCAGGGTCTGCTCCTGGGTCTCCCAGGGGCCGAACCCCTTGAGCTTCTCTACCAGCCTGCCGTTTTTCAAGATCAGCAGCGTCGGCGTGCCGGTCACCTCGGGATGCCGTGGGGTCTGGCTGGTGTCCAGTACATAAAGCGCCGCCTGGCGTCGATAGCGACCGGCCACTTTGCTGAACAGTGGCTTGGCCGCGCCGCACGCCGGGCACTGGGGCGATACAAACAGCATAAACACCGTGCGGGGCGTCTGCAGCGCACGTCTATACGCCTGCGCGTCGTCGATCACCGTGTTGATCAGTCCCATGACAGTCTCCTTGTAGGCACTTGGCCAAACCCTAAGTCGGGTGGGCCGGACGGTCTACTGTGAGAATTCACAGGTAACGCACCCAAATGGGATGGACCGCAACGGATTGTGGCGCACGGTAGCAGTGTGTCTGCCGGCGCTGGCGGCGCGGTGGTTCGTCGGTGCCTGCTTATCTCTCTGATTTAAAAACACTTGCACGCTTCAATAGGCTTCTGCTGCTGGCTGTGGCACACTTTCTGCTGTCTATTCCGTTGTTACATACCTAGTTCCGGTATAGCGGAATACACAACTTCTGGAGTGCTTGCCATGCATCGCCGACCTTCCGTGTTTAAAGCCTGTGTTTTTCTCTTCGCCGCATCGGCTTGCCTCGCCAGCCAAGTGCAGGCGGACAGCAAGCTCGATGAGGTGCTCAAACGTGGGCATCTGCTCGTCGGTACAGGCAGTACCAATGCGCCGTGGCACTTCCAGGGAGCGGATGGCAAGTTGCAGGGGTTTGATATTGATATCGGGCGCATCGTCGCCAAAGGCCTGTTCAACGACCCGAGCAAGGTCGAGTTTGTGGTGCAGTCGTCCGATGCGCGGATTCCCAACCTGTTGACCAACAAAGTCGACATGAGCTGCCAGTTCATCACCGTCACCGCCAGCCGTGCGCAGCAGGTGGCGTTCACCCTGCCGTACTACCGCGAAGGTGTGGGCCTGCTGTTGCCGGCCAACAGCAAATACCAGCAAATCGAAGACCTGCAGGCAGCGGGGGATGACGTCACTGTGGCGGTGCTGCAAAACGTCTACGCCGAAGAGCTGGTGCACCAGGCGCTGCCCAAGGCCAAGGTGGATCAATACGACAGCGTCGACCTGATGTACCAGGCGGTGAACTCCGGGCGTGCCGACGCGGCGGCCACCGACCAGTCCTCGGTCAAGTACCTGATGGTGCAGAACCCCGGCCGCTACCGCAGCCCGAGCTACGCCTGGAGCCCGCAAACCTATGCGTGCGCGGTCAAGCGTGGCGATCAGGACTGGCTGAACTTCGTCAACACCGCCCTGCACGAGGCGATGACCGGCGTCGAGTTTCCGACCTATGCAGCCTCGTTCAAGCAGTGGTTTGGCGTTGATCTGCCGACCCCGGCGATTGGTTTTCCGGTGGAATTCAAATGATTGTTGAGCGCGGGGCGTCGCAGCGGGCGCCCCAATCAAGGTAGTGCCGACCATGAACTATCAGCTGAATTTTGCCGCAGTCTGGCGCGATTTCGACACCCTGCTGGCGGGCCTCGGCCTGGGCCTGCAACTGGCCTTGCTGTCGATTGCCATCGGCTGCGTGATCGGCCTGTTGATGGCCTTTGCCATGCTGTCCAGGCACCGTGCGCTGCGGATTCTGGCCTCGGTGTATGTGACGGTGGTGCGCAACACGCCGATCCTGGTGCTGATCCTGTTGATCTACTTTGCCTTGCCCAGCCTGGGCATCCGCCTGGACAAGATCCCCTCGTTCATCATCACCCTGTCGTTGTACGCCGGGGCCTACTTGACCGAAGTGTTCCGTGCCGGCTTGTTGAATATTCCCAAGGGCCTGCGCGAAGCCGGCCTGGCGATTGGCCTGGGGGAGTGGCAGATCCGCGCCTACATCACGGTGCCGGTGATGCTGCGCAACGTGCTGCCGGCGCTGTCGAACAACTTTATCTCACTGTTCAAGGACACCTCTCTGGCGGCGGCGATTGCCGTGCCGGAGCTGACCTATTACGCCCGTAAGATCAACGTCGAAAGCTACCGGGTGATTGAAACCTGGCTGGTGACGACCGCGCTCTACGTGGCGGCCTGCTACCTCATCGCCATGCTGCTGCGTTACCTGGAGCAGCGCCTGGCGATTCGTCGATAAGAGGGGTTTTCCATGTATTGGCTGCATGAGTTGTGGATCGCCCGGGCAACCCTGTGGGCAGGGTTCCAGACCAGCGTGTATTGCTCGGTGCTGGCGATTATCTTCGGCACCCTGATCGGCATCGTCGCCGGGTTGGTGCTGACCTACGGCAAGTTCTGGATGCGCGCGCCGTTTCGTCTGTACGTTGACCTGATCCGTGGCACCCCGGTGTTTGTGCTGGTACTGGCCTGCTTCTACATGGCCCCGGCGCTGGGTTGGCAGATCAGTGCGTTCCAGGCCGGTGCCCTGGGCCTCACGCTGTTTTGCGGCTCTCATGTCGCCGAGATTGTGCGCGGTGCGTTGCAAGCCATTCCCCGTGGGCAACTGGAAGCGGGCAAGGCCATTGGCCTGACCTTCTATCAGTCCCTGGGCTATGTATTACTGCCCCAGGCACTGCGGCAGATTTTGCCGACCTGGGTCAATTCCTCCACCGAGATCGTCAAGGCCTCGACCCTGCTGTCGGTGATTGGTGTTGCCGAGTTGCTGTTGAGCACCCAGCAAGTGATCGCCCGGACCTTTATGACCCTGGAGTTCTACCTGTTTGCCGGCTTTCTGTTCTTTGTCATCAACTACGCCATCGAGTTATTCGGGCGCTACATTGAAAAGCGGGTGGCCTTGCCATGAATCAACCATTGCTCAACATCAGCGGCCTGCGCAAGCAATACGGTGCGGTGGAAGTCCTCAAGGGCGTTGACCTGTCGCTGCAGCGCGGCAACGTGGTGACCTTGATCGGCTCCAGCGGCTCGGGCAAGACCACGCTACTGCGCTGCGTCAACCTGCTGGAAGAGTTCCAGGGCGGGCAGATCACCCTCGACGGCGAGTCCATTGGCTATGCCGATGTTGCCGGCAAACGCGTGCGCCACCCGGAAAAACTCATTGCCCAACACCGCGCCATGACTGGCATGGCGTTCCAGCAATTCAACCTGTTCCCCCATCTGACGGCGTTGCAGAACATCACCCTGGGCCTGCTCAAGGTCAAGCATATGGGCAAGGACGAGGCGGTAGCCCTCGCGGAAAAATGGCTGGAGCGCGTCGGCCTGCTGGAACGGCGCAACCACTTCCCCGGTCAGTTGTCCGGCGGCCAGCAACAGCGGGTGGCGATTGCCCGGGCGATTGCAATGAACCCCAGCCTGATGCTGTTCGACGAAGTGACCTCAGCGCTGGACCCGGAGTTGGTCGGCGAGGTGCTCAGTGTGATCAAGGGCCTGGCGCAAGAGGGCATGACCATGTTGCTGGTGACCCACGAAATGCGTTTTGCCTACGAGGTTTCGGACAACATCGTGTTTATGAACCAGGGGCGGATTGAAGAGCAGGGCCCGCCCAAAGCGGTCTTTGAGCGCCCGCAATCGCCACGCCTGGCGGAATTTCTGAAAAATATTCGTTTTTAATCAAGGAGCAACTTTATGAGCATTACTCGTTACGGCGCCGGCAGCACTGCCGGCGGTGGCCAACCCCGCCCATTTGCCCGTGCAGTGGAGGCTGATGGCTGGTTGTACGTGTCGGGCCAGGTGCCGGCGGTGGATGGCGAGATTATCAACGGCGGGATTGTCGAGCAGACCCACCAGACCATGAAGAACGTGGTGGCGATCCTTGAAGAGGCCGGCTACGGGCTTGAAGACGTGGTCCGGGTCGGCGTATGGCTGGAAGACCCGCGGGATTTCTGGAGTTTCAACAAAGTCTTCGGCGAATACTTCACCCCCGAACACGCCCCGGCGCGGGCCTGTGTGCAGGCGAATATGATGGTCGATTGCAAGGTTGAGATTGATTGCGTGGCCTACAAGAAAAAAGGCTAAATGCCCGATCTCAAGACCACTAAAAATTCAATGTGAGAGTGAATTCGGGGGGGAGCGGGCTTGCTCGCGAAAACGGTGTATCAGTGCCAGATTTGTTGGCTGACACGCCGCTTTCGCGAGCAAGCCCGCTCCCACACAAAGCGACTCTTACATGGACCTCTTACGCTGATGAAGACCGCCATGACCGAAGACACCATCAAGCGCCGCGCAAAAGGCCTGGACCGAGCGTTCGATATCCTCGATTTTCTCAAGGAAGTCGGCCAGCCCCTGCGCCCCAATGATATTGCCAGTGGCATTGGCAGCCCCAAGTCCACGGTCTATGAACTGGTCGCCTCCCTGCTGGAGCGGCGGATTCTCGAAACCGTGGGCAAGGACGGTCACGTGTACCTGGGGCGCCAGCTGTACTTCCTCGGCCAGGCCCACTTGCGCCATTTCGACCTGACCCGCGAGGCCGATCACGCCTTGCAGGAGATCGTCAGCCAAACCCACGAGACGGCGCAGATGTGCCTGCTCAACGGGCGCAAGTACACGGTGGCGCTGATGCGCGAGGGCGAGCGGCACTTCCGGATTTCTTCGGATATCGGTGAAAATGCGCCCATCCCCTGGACTGCGTCCGGGCGCCTGTTGCTGGGGCATTTGAGCGACCAGCAGATCATCGACCTGATCGACCACGACGACTTTATCCTGCCGGACGGCCAGCGTTTACCCCTGGACACCTTCCTCGCGCAGATCCGCCAGGCCAGCGTCGATGGCTTTTTTTCCTTCGACAGTGTTGCCGACACCTTTACCCATTGCTTTGCGGCCCCGGTGCGTGACGCCCAGGGCGTCGCCATTGCGACCCTGTGCATCGTCGCCCCACGGGCCGACGCCAAGAACAATTACGACGACTACCGCCGGGTGCTGATCGAAAGCGCCAATAACCTGGCCCGTCGCATCAATGAATAGCGAAACGGAGTAACCCCATGTCTGCCTTCAATGCCGTTGAAAAAGGCGCCGCCGCCAGCGGTGCCCACCTGGTACGCGACGTCAGCCTGCCCGCCCTGGTGCTGCACCGCGCGGCCCTGGAACACAACATCCGCTGGATGCAGGACTTTGTCAGCAACAGCGGCGCGCAACTGGCGCCCCATGGCAAGACCAGCATGATGCCGGCGCTGTTTCAGCGTCAGTTGGCACAAGGCGCCTGGGGCATCACCCTGGCTACCGCAGTGCAGACCCGCGCGGCCTATGCCGGTGGCGTGCGCCGGGTATTGATGGCCAACCAACTGGTGGGCGCGCCGAACATGGCGCTGATCGCCGAGCTGCTGGCTGACCCCGAGTTTGACTTCCATTGCCTGGTCGATCACCCGGACAACGTCGCTGACCTGGGCGCATTCTTCGCCGCCCGTGGCCTGCGCCTGAACGTGATGATCGAATACGGCGTGGTCGGCGGCCGCTGCGGTTGCCGCAGCGAGCAAGAGGTGCTGGACCTGGCGCGGGCAATCAAGGCCCAGCCGGCCCTGGCCCTTACCGGGATCGAAGGTTATGAAGGGGTGATCCACGGCGAGCATGCCATCAGCGGTATCCGCGAGTTTGCCGCGTCCCTGGTGCGCCTGGCGGTGGATATGCAGAACAGCGGGGCCTTTGACCTGGGCAAGCCGATCATCACCGCGTCGGGTTCGGCCTGGTATGACCTGATCGCCGAGTCTTTCGCCGCGCAAAACGCCGAAGGGCGCTTCCTCAGCGTGCTGCGCCCCGGCAGCTATGTGGCCCACGACCACGGCATCTACAAGGAGGCGCAATGCTGCGTGCTGGACCGGCGCAGCGACCTCACGGAGGGCCTGCGCCCGGCCCTGGAAGTCTGGGCCCATGTGCAGTCGTTGCCGCAGCCGGGGTTTGCAGTGATCGCCCTGGGCAAGCGCGACGTGGCCTACGACGCCGGCCTGCCGGTGCCCCTCAAACGCTACAAGGCCGGGGTGCTGCCGGCGGTGGGCGATGACGTGAGTGCCTGCAAGGTCACGGCGGTGATGGACCAGCACGCCTTCATGAGCGTGGCGGCGGGGGTTGAACTGCGTATTGGCGACATCATCTCGTTTGGCACCTCGCACCCGTGCCTGACCTTTGATAAGTGGCAGGTGGGGTGTTTGGTGGATGAGCAGTTGCAGGTGATCGAGACATTGCACACCTGTTTCTAGACCGCGTCGCGGCCATCCCAGGCAAGCCAGTTCCCACATTGGGATTTGTGAACACATTCCAATGTGGGAGCTGGCTGGCCTGGGATGAGGCCCCAAAACCCAGCCGAGAATCCAAATATGACCCCACACCCGCGCATCGCCCTGATCGGCGAATGCATGATCGAACTGCAACACCGCGCCGACGGCAGCCTGCAACAGAGCTTCGGTGGCGACACCCTGAACACCGCCGTCTACCTGCGCCGTGAACTGGGGGCCAGCAGCACGGTGGATTACGTCACCGCCCTGGGCGATGACAGTTTCAGCGATGCCATGTGCCAGCAATGGGCCGCCGAAGGCCTTGGCCTGGACCAGGTCCAGCGCTTGCCGGGGCGCCTGCCGGGTTTGTATTGCATCCAGACCGATGCCCGCGGCGAGCGTAAATTTCTCTATTGGCGCAACGAAGCGGCGGTGCGCGATTGCTTCACCACGCCAGGGGCCGAGCCGGTCCTGGCGGCCTTGCCGTGTTATGACGTGCTGTATTTCAGCGGTATCACCCTGGCTGTATTGGGCGAAGTGGGGCGCGTGCGCCTGTTGGCCGCGTTGCTGGAAGCCCGCCAGCGTGGCGCCCGGGTGGTGTTCGACAACAACTACCGGCCGCGTCTGTGGGCCAGTGTCGAAGCCGCTCGTGAGGCCTATCAGCAGGTGTTGGCGCAGGTGGATATGGCCTTGCTCACCGAAGACGACGAGCGTGCCCTGTTTGGCTATGCCGACAGTGAGCAGGTGTTCGCCGCTTATCCAGGGATCGAGGAAGTGGTGCTCAAGCGCGGCGCGGATGACTGCCTGATTCGCCAGGGCGGGGAGCGTTTTGCGGTGCCGGCGCAGGTGGTCGAAAAGGTGGTGGACACCACGGCGGCGGGGGATTCGTTCAGCGCAGCGTATCTGGCCAGCCGGCTCAGGGGGGGGGCACCGCAAGAGGCGGCCTTGGCGGGGCATCGGTTGGCCAGCCGGGTGATCCAGATTCCGGGGGCGCTGATTCCCAGGGACTGATCGCTCCCACGCGGAGCGTGGGAACGATCAGGGTGCTCTAGTCGCGGTAGAACACCTGCACCAGGTGATACCCAAACTTGCTCTTGATCGGCCCATGCACCACCCGCAGCGGTTTCTTGAAAATCACCGCATCAATCACCCCGACCATCTGCCCAGGCCGCACTTCACCCAGATCGCCGCCGCGCTTGCCGGACGGGCAGGTGGAGAACTTCTTGGCCAGCACATCAAAGGCTTCGCCCTTGGCAATACGCTGCTTGAGTTGTTCGGCTTCTTCGCTGGTCTTGACCAGGATATGGCGGGCTTGGGCTTTCATCTGGCAGTTACCTTGCAACGGTCGGGCTTGAAGGCGCGGGATTATGCATCAACTTGGCCTTTGACGCCGATCATGCTGCGGATTTTCGTGGCCAACTGGTCAATGGAAAACGGCTTGGCCACCATGTCCATGCCGTCCTCCAGAAAACCCTGGCGCTCGGCGGCGGTCTCGGTGTATCCGGTCATGAACAGCACCTTGAGTGTCGGGCGGTGCTGGCGAGCGATTTCCGCCAGTTGTCGGCCGTTCATGCCGGGCAGGCCGACATCGGTCACCAGCAAGTCCACCCGCAGGTCAGACTCCAGCAGTGGCAGGGCTGCGCGTGCGTCGGCCGCCTGGTGGGCGGTGTAGCCCAATTCATCCAGCAGGTTGACCACCAGCATGCGCACCGCCGCATCGTCCTCGACCACCACCACGGCTTCGCCGTCTAGCGCCAGGGGGGCTTCCACGGGGACCTGCGGCGGGACTTTTTCCAGGGCGGTGCCATGCAGGCGCGGCAGGTACAGGCGCACGCAGGTGCCCCGGCCCGGTTCACTGTGGATCGTGACG
Source organism: Pseudomonas sp. WS 5411 (assembly GCF_012985595.1). Classification (NCBI taxonomy): domain Bacteria; kingdom Pseudomonadati; phylum Pseudomonadota; class Gammaproteobacteria; order Pseudomonadales; family Pseudomonadaceae; genus Pseudomonas; species Pseudomonas sp. WS 5411. Next base: position 27,788 of record NZ_JAARMC010000016.1, on the reverse strand, counting down.
TGGCCGCCCGATTGCTGGGCAAAACCATAGATCATCGACAACCCCAGGCCGGTGCCCTGGCCGATGGGCTTGGTGGTAAAGAAGGGGTCGAAGGCCTTGGCCAGGATTTTCGGGGTCATGCCGGCGCCGTTGTCGCACACGCCGAGCATCACGTAGTCGCCGGCCTTGACCGGCTCCAGGGTGGTGATGTCGGTGCCGTCGAGGTAGCTGTTGGCGGTCTCGATGCTCAGTAGCCCACCATCAGGCATGGCATCGCGGGCGTTGATCACCAGGTTGAGCAGGGCGTTTTCCAGTTGGCTGGCGTCGGTGTTTACCGGCCAGATATCGCTGCCCAGCTGCACCTTGAGTTCGATATGGGCGCCTTTGGTACGGCGGAACAGGTCTTCCAGGGACGCGACCAACTGGTTCGGGTCCAGGGGCCGGCGGTCCAGGGACTGGCGCCGGGAGAAGGCCAGCAGGCGATGGGTCAGGGCGGCGGCGCGATGGGCCGAGGACACGGCGGCGTCGGTGAAGCGGCCGATCTCATCGCTACGGCCGGCGGCGATGTAGCGCTGCATCAGGTCCAGGCTGCCGATGATCCCGGTGAGCATATTGTTGAAGTCATGGGCGATCCCACCGGTAAGCTGGCCGACCGCTTCCATTTTTTGCGCATGGCGCAGCGCGTCTTCGGCACGCTCGCGCTCGAACATTTCGTTTTGCAGGCGCTGGTTGGCTTCGGCCAGCGCCTGGGTACGCTGGGCCACGCGTTCTTCGAGGTTGTCGTTGAGGTGGCGCAGGGCTTCCTCGGTGAGTTTGCGCTCGGTCTCATCAATCACAAAGATGTAGAAACCATTGACCGAGCCATCGGCGCTGAAGCGTGGCAGGTACTTCATCAGCGCATGCCGGGGCCGGCCATCGCGATGGGGGGTGACGGTAATGAAACTGCAGGCCTTGCCCTTGAGGGCGGCGGCGATCTTATCGGCGCGCCCGGCATAGATCTCCGCGCCGATCACTTCGCGGATGGTCTTGCCATACAGCTCTTGCGGGGTCAGGCCATACCAGTCGAGGTAGGCGCTGTTGTTCAGGCGAAAGCGCTCTTCGTGATCGACATAACCGATCAGCACCGGCATCGCGTTGATGATCAACTGCAGCTCGGTCTGGCTCTGGCGCAGGGCTTGCTCGGTGTGCTTGCGTTCGGTCAGGTCCAGGGCCGCCCCGAGAAAACGCGCTGGTCGGCCGTGGTGATCCTTGTAGCAGCGGCCACGGGCAAACACCCAGCGCACCTGGCCGTCGGCCTGGAGCAGGCGATATTCCTCGGCGTACTCGGAGCCATGGCTGATGCAATGCTTGATGCTGCGGGCCACCATGCCACGGTCTTCCGGGTGCACGCCTTGCAGGTAATCACTGATGGGCAACTGCCGGGCTTTAGCCGGATCAACCCCATGCAGTTGGGCAAAATGGCTGTCGGCAATAAAGCGGTCTTCGCTGATATCCCAGTCCCAGGTGCCCACTGCATCGGTGGCGGCCAGGGCCAGTTGCAAGCGTTGCTCGGTATCGTGCTGGGCCTTGAGGCTGGCCTCGGAGCGTTGTTGCAGCTCCTGGGCGAGTTGCCGGCGCTCGTTGGTTTCAATCGCCGTGACCAGGACCCCGGCGACCTGGCCGCGTTCGTCGCGGATCGGGCTGTAGGTCAGGTCCAGCCAGATTTCCGTATCCCGGTGATTGCGCTGCAGGATAAAACGCTGCTCGCTGAAGGTGCGCACCTGGCCGGACAGTACGGCGCTGTAGATGGGGGCGGTGAAGTGTTGCATCTCCGGCCAGACCTGGTGGGTCGGCTGGCCGAAGGCCTGGGGGTGCTTGTTGCCGGCCAGCAGGGCGAAGCCATCGTTGTAGATCTGCGTGAGTTCGTCGCCCCACAGCAACAGCATCGGCATCGGTGAGTGGATGACGATATCGACTGCCGTGCGCAGGCTTTGTGGCCAATGGCTGGCATCACCGAGGGGGCTTGTGGCCCAGTCCAGCCGTGCGATCAGGGCCGCGGCCTGGCTGCCGGTGGGTGATCCGTTCATGTGTAAGTGTCCCGCGCGTAACGCTTGAAGAATGACAGAGGCCGATTATCCCGTGCTGCGGAAACGGCTGCCTACCCCTCGAAAAATAGCATGCTTGAGGGGTTTATCTTCAAATGAGTGTGTGGGCGCTGAAACCTTTCATCCTTTATACCAGCTCAGGGCGGTCGCGAAACTGCTCCAGGGCTTCGGGGTTGGCCAGGGCATCGGTGTTTTTCACCGGTTCGCCATGCACGACATTCCTTACCGCCAACTCGACGATCTTGCCGCTGATGGTGCGCGGGATGTCGCTGACACTCAGGATCTTCGCCGGCACATGGCGCGGCGTGGTGTTGGCGCGGATCACCTCGCGGATCTGCTGCTCAAGCGCGGCGTCCAGGTGTTCGCCGTCATTGAGGCGCACAAACAGCACCACGCGCACGTCGTCCTGCCAGCGTTGGCCGATGGCCAGGCTTTCCAGGACCTGGGGGACTTTTTCCACCTGGCGGTAGATTTCCGCCGTACCGATGCGCACGCCACCGGGGTTGAGCACCGCATCCGAACGGCCATGGATCAGCAGGCTGCCATTGGCGCGTTGCTCGGCATAATCGCCCTGGGCCCAGACGCCGGGGAACTGGCTGAAATACGAGGCGCGCAGTTTTTCCCCCTGTGGGTCATTCCACAGGCCAATGGGCATGGCCGGGAAGTGCCGGGTGCATACCAGTTCGCCTTTTTCGCCGACCAGCGCCCGGCCCTGGTCGTCCCACACTTCGATGGCCATCGCCAGGCTCTTGCACTGCATTTCGCCGCGCCGTACCGGCAGCACCGGGTTGCCGATGACAAAGCAGGAGACGATATCGGTACCGCCCGACATCGACGACAGGCACAGCTCCTGTTTGATGTCGCGGTACACGTAGTCGTAGCTCTGGGGCGACAGTGGCGAGCCGGTCGAGATCAGGCCCTTGAGGCTGCCCAGGTCATGGCTGCGACGCGGTTGCAGGCCGGCCTTTTCCAGGGTGGCGAGGAATTTCGGGCTGGTGCCGAACACGCTGATGCGCTCCTGGTCGACCAGGTCAATCAGGCGCTCCGGCCCCGGATGAAACGGCGAGCCGTCGTACAGCACTACCGTGGCACCGATGGCCAGGGCCGACACCAGCCAGTTCCACATCATCCAGCCGCAGGTGGTGTAGTAAAACAGGCAGTCGTCGCGTGACAGGTCGGCGTGCAGACCATGTTCCTTGAGGTGAGTCAGCAGCACGCCGCCGGTACCGTGGATGATGCATTTAGGCACGCCGGTGGTGCCGCTGGAGTAGAGGATGTACAGCGGATGGTCGAAGGGCACGGCGACAAACTGCGGTTCGCCGCCGGGGCGGTAGAAGTCATCCCACAGGGCGACGTTGGCCTGGGTCGGGTAATCCTCGACGCGCGCCTCGGGCCGGGCGTAGGGCACGATGATCAGGTGTTCCAGGGACGGCAGGCGGTCGAGGATTTCATTGAGCTTGGCGCTCTGGTCGATCAGCTTGCCGGCATAGCGATAACCGGCGCAGGTGATCAGCACCTTGGGCTCGATCTGGCCGAAGCGGTCGATCACCCCTTGGGTGCCGAAGTCCGGTGAGGAGCATGACCAGATCGCCCCTAGGCTGGTAGTGGCAAGCATGCCCACCAGGGTTTGCCAGGTATTGGGCATGCACGCCGCCACCCGATCACCCAGGCCCACGCCCGCCGCTTGCAGGCTCCGTTGCAGGCCGGCGACGTGGCGGGCCAGTTCGGCATAGCTCAGTTGTTCGCGCTGGCCGTCTTCGCCGATGGCGACCACGGCGGGGTGGTCATCGCGGCGGCGCAGCAGGTGCTCGGCAAAGTTTAGGGTGGCGCCGGGAAACCACTGGGCGCTGGGCATCGGCGTGCCTTCCACCAGCACGGTGCTGGGTGGCGTACGAAACTGCACGTCGAAGAACTCGACAATCGCCGCCCAGAAATCCGGGCGCTGGTCGATGCTCCATTGGTGCAGGGTGGGGTAATCGTTGATCTGCAAGGCGTGGCGATCATTGATAAAGCGCCGGAACTGGTCTATCCGGGTGGTGTGGATGCGTTCCGGGCTGGGTTGCCAGAGGATATCGGACATGGCGCACTCTCTTGTTCTTGTATGAAATCTGCCAGGCACCACACATCCAAACTGTGGGCGCAGGCTTGCCTGCGCCCACAGGGGATTTGCGGTGTTTGGGTTACTGGGCCAACCACCCACCATCAATATTCCACGCCGCGCCACGTACCTGGCTGCCGGCTTCGCTGCACAGGAACAGTACCAGTTCACCCAGTTGTGGTGGGGTGACGAACTCCAGGGAGGGCTGCTTCTCGGCCAGCAGATCATGCTGGGCCTGTTGCGGGTCTACGCCTGCGGCAATGCGATCGTCGATCTGCTTTTGCACCAGCGGGGTCAGGACCCAGCCGGGGCAGATGGCATTGCAGGTCACATTGCTGGTGGCGGTTTCCAGGCCGACCACTTTGGTCAGGCCGATCACCCCGTGCTTGGCTGCGACGTACGCGGCCTTGCCGACCGAGCCGACCTGGCCGTGTACCGAGGCGATATTGACGATCCGTCCCCAGCCCTTGGTCTTCATGCCCGGCAGGCTCAGGCGCGTGCTGTGGAACACCGACGACAGGTTGATCGCGATGATCGAGTCCCAGCGCTCCACCGGGAAGTCTTCCACTGCCGCCACATGCTGAATGCCGGCGTTGTTCACCAGGATGTCGATGCCGCCGAACTCGCGCTCGGCGTAGGCGACCATCTCGGCGATTTGCGCCGGGTCGCTGACATCCGCCGGGTGATGGCCGACTTTGCCGCCGAAGGCTTGCACCTGGGCGATCACCGCGCTGGCATCGCCGAACCCGTTGAGGATCAGATTGGCGCCGGCCTTGGCCAGGCTCAGGGCAATCCCCAGGCCGATGCCGCTGGTGGAGCCGGTGACCAGGGCGGTCTTGCCGTTCAATGTCGTCATGAAAACCTCACACAATGCCGGTGGCGTAGAAAGTACCGATCACCACGAACACCGCGAGGGTCTTGATGATCGTGATGCCGAAAATATCCTTGTAGGCTTCGCGGTGGGTCAGCCCGGTGACCGCCAACAGGGTAATGACCGCGCCGTTGTGCGGCAGGGTGTCCATGCCGCCGCTGGCCATGGCCGCGACCCGGTGCAGCACTTCCAGGGGGATATTGGCGGCATGGGCCGCGGAAATAAAGCTCTCGGACATGGCCGCCAGGGCGATGCTCATGCCGCCGGACGCCGAGCCGGTGATGCCGGCTAGCAGGGTCACGGTAATCGCTTCGTTGACCAGCGGGTTGGGGATGCCCTTGAGCCAGTCCGCCAGCACCAGGAAGCCTGGCAACGAGGCGATGACCGCGCCGAAGCCGTATTCCGAAGCGGTGTTCATCGCCGCCAGCAGCGCGCCGCTGACCGCGCTTTTACTGCCTTCGGCCAGCTTGCTCTTGATCGCCTGGAAGCCGAACACCAGGACCATGATGATCCCCACCAGCAAGGCCGCCTGCACCGCCCAGATCGCGGTGAGCTTGGCGATTTCGGTGGTCACCGGTGCGCTCATGCCCGGCAGGGCGAGGCTGTGGGTCTTGCCGTACCACTGCGGGATCCAGTGGGTGAACAGCAGGTTCATCACCCCCACCAGAATCAGCGGCGACAGGGCGATCCACGGGTTGGGCAGGCTCAGGTCTTCGGCGGTTTCCGGCTCGTTGCGCAAGTCGGTGCCATAGCCTTCACCGGCACGCTGGGCCTTGTTGCGCTGGCGCGCCAGGTACAGCATGCCGGCGCAGAACACAAAGATCGTACCGATCACGCCCAGCCAGGGCGCAGCCCAGGCGGTGGTGTTGAAGAAGGTGCTGGGGATGATGTTCTGAATCTGCGGCGTGCCGGGCAGGGCGTCCATGGTGAACGAGAACGCGCCCAGGGCAATGGTCGCCGGGATCAGACGCTTGGGGATATTGCTCTGGCGGAACATCTCGGCGGCGAACGGGTACACCGCAAACACCACCACAAACAGCGACACGCCGCCGTAGGTCAGCAAGGCACACACCAGCACGATCACCAGCATCGCCTGGCGGGTGCCGAGCAAGCGGATGGCGGCCGCGACAATCGAGCGCGAAAAGCCCGACAGCTCGATCAGCTTGCCGAACACCGCGCCGAGCAGGAATACCGGGAAATACAGTTTGATAAAGCCGACCATTTTTTCCATGAACACCCCGGTAAAGGCTGGGGCGACGGCGGAAGGGTCAGTGAGCAACACCGCGCCGAGGGCGGCGATAGGGGCAAACAGGATGACGCTATAGCCACGGTAGGCAGCCAGCATCAGCAGCGCGAGCGCCGCCAGGGCAATGATCACACTCATGGTGTGTCTCCATCGGATTGTTATTGTTGTGGGGTGTAGCTGTAGGAAGGGGCTATAGCGGGAAGCGTGCCAAGTTTGTAACTTATTGATATGTATGGATATTTATAATTACTGTACTGTGATTTTCATGCTGAGTCTCTATTTCAAGACAGATGAAATTCCAATGTGGGAACGGGCTTGCTCGCGAAGGCGCTGTGTCAGGCAATGATTTTGTTGCTGATAGACCGCATTCGCGGGCAAGCCCGCTCCCACATGGAGGTGTCTTTTTAATGAGATTTTTGTCTCTTTACTGAGATTGCTCGATGCCCAGCGCCACCATCTTCTTGTACAGCGTCGAGCGCCCGAGCCCCAATTGCTTGGCGGCCTCGATCACATTGCCCCCGCATTGGCGCAACGCCGCACCAATCAACTGCCGATCAAACCGCTCCCGCGCCACGCTGAAGGTTTCGACCTCTACGGGCGCCACAGCGCTACGCTCCACCGGGCTGAAGGTGCCGATCGCCGCACGAATCTCCTGCGCATCCAACACCAGGTCATCACTGAGCAACGCGGCGCGCTCCAGTACGTTGCGCAGCTCGCGGATATTCCCTGGCCAGGCATGCTGGGCCAGCAGTGCCAGGGCTTCGCGGTCCAGTTCATGCTGGCTGCGCAGTTCTTCGAGGATTGCTTCACTCAACGCCGGGATATCGTCCAGGCGTTCGCGCAGGGGCGGGACCTGGATCGGCAACACGTTGAGGCGGTAATACAAGTCGGCGCGAAACTCGCCACGCTTGATCGCCGCTTCCAGGTCGGTGGAGGTCGCGGCAATCACCCGCACGTCGCTGTGGATCATCTCGTTGGAGCCCACCGGCTCAAATTCTTTCTCCTGCAGCACCCGCAGCAGTTTGCTTTGCAGGGGCAATGGCATGTCGCCGATTTCATCGAGGAACAACGTCCCGCCCTGGGCGATTTGCAATTTGCCGGGGCGGCCCTTGCGGTCGGCGCCGGTGAAGGCGCCGGGCGCGGTGCCGAAGAACTCGGCTTCCAGAAGGTCATGGGGGATGGCGGCGCTGTTGATGCTGACAAACGCTTTATTGGCTCGGGGTGACGCACCATGGATGGCCTGGGCCAGCAGCTCCTTGCCGGTGCCGGTCTCGCCCAGCAGCAACACCGGCGACTCGGCACTCGCGCTGCGCCGCGCCCGGCGCTTGACCTCGAGGCTGGCAGCGCTGGTGCCGATAAAGTGTGCGAAGTTGTACTTGCTCTGGCGTGAACGCAGCAGCGAGCGGGTCGAAGCCAGTTCCTGTTGCATGCTCAGGTAGCGCTCGATCATCGGCGAGAGGTTGCGCAACTCATCGAACAGGGCAAAGCCGATGGCGCCGATGACCTTGCCGGCATCGTCGTGGATCGGCAGGCGCATCACCACCAACGGGCCTTTGGGCGTGTCCTGGATATCCAGGAGGATCGGCTGGTCACTGCGCACCACCTGGCGTAACAGGCTGTTGGAGATCACCTGCTCGCAAGGTTGGCCGATGGCCTGGTCGGCGCTTTTCAGGCCGAAGCGCTTGGCATAGCGTTCGTTCATCCACACGATGTTGGCGTCGCGGTCGACAATCACCGTGCCTTCGCTGGACTGCTCGATGATCTCGAACAGGGACTGGATCGCCAGGCCGCGAACGTGCGGGTAGTCCTTGAGGCTTTCGGTGGTGTTCATGGTCGGGGCGCCAAAAATAAAGGATGATTTCAATGGTAGGAGCCGGCTCCTACAGGGGAGCGTGCGCGGCAGCAAGCAGCTCTTGAGTGTAGGGGTGCTGTGGCGCGGCAAAGACGTCAGCGCATGGCCCGCGCTCAACCACCTGGCCATCCTTGATCACGATCATATCGTGGGCCATGGCCCGTACCACGGCCAGGTCATGGCTGATAAACAGGTAGGTCAGGGCGTATTTTTCCTGCAGTTCACGCAGCAGCGCCACCACTTGTTTTTGCACGGTGCGGTCCAGGGCCGAAGTCGGCTCGTCCAGCAGCATCAAGGCCGGGCGCAGCACCAGGGCGCGGGCGATGGCGATGCGTTGGCGCTGGCCGCCGGAAAATTCGTGGGGGTAGCGGTGACGGCTGGCCGGGTCGAGCCCCACATCCTGCAGCACTTTGATCACCTGGGCGTCACGCTCCTGTGGGCTGCATGGCGCGTGTACTTCCAGGCCTTCGCTGATGATCTGCTGCACCGACATGCGCGGGCTGAGGCTGCCGTAGGGGTCCTGGAATACCACCTGCATCTGCTTGCGCCACGGGCGCATCTGTTTCTGGCTGAGGCTGTCGAGGGCCTCGCCCTGGAAGCGGATGCTGCCGCTGGAGTCGAGCAGACGCAGGATCGCCTGGCCCAGGGTGGACTTGCCGGAGCCGGACTCGCCGACGATTCCCAGGGTCTTGCCCCGTTGTAGGTCCAGGCTGATGCCGTCCACCGCCTGCAGGTACTGCTTGCGCCGGAACAGCCCGCCACCGATGGGGAAGCGCACACTCAGGCCGGCGACCTGCAACACCGTCTCGCGCTGATCCTGGCACAGCGCGGTACCGACCGGTTCGGCATCCAGCAGCAGGCGGCTGTAGGGATGTTGCGGGGCATTGAACAGGGTTTGGCAGTCGGCCTGCTCGACAATTTCCCCGGCCTGCATCACGCACACGCGCTGGGCAATGCTGCGCACCAGGTTGAGGTCGTGGCTGATCAGCAGCAGCGACATGCCCAGGCGTTGCTGCAAGGATTTGAGCAGCAGCAGAATCTTGCGCTGCACCGTCACATCCAGGGCGGTGGTAGGCTCATCGGCGATCAGCAGTTCCGGTTCGCAGGCCAGGGCCATGGCAATCATCACCCGCTGGCGCTGGCCACCCGACAACTGGTGGGGGTAGGACTTGAGGCGTTCCTGGGGGTTGCGGATGCCCACCAGGTCCAGCAGTTCGAGGATGCGTGCCTGCGCCGCCTTGCCGCCCAGGCCCTTGTGCAGCAGCAGGGTTTCGCCGATCTGCTTTTCGATGCTGTGCAAGGGGTTAAGGGAGGTCATCGGCTCCTGGAAGATCATCGCGATGCGGTTGCCGCGCAGCTTTTGCAGGGTGCCGGCCTCGGCGCCAATCAGCTCCTGGCCGCGATAGCGCACCGACCCTGTGGTAACGGTGCCGGCCAGGGGTAGCAGTTGCAGGATCGAATGGGCGGTCACCGACTTGCCCGAGCCCGACTCGCCCACCAGTGCCAGGCACTCGCCGGCGCGCACATCCAGGCTCAGGTTGCGCACCACGGTCTGGCCGCTGAAGGCGACGCACAGGTCGCGGATCTCGATCAGGTTGTCAGTCATGGATGCATCGCCCTTCATGATCGTGGGTCGAAGGCGTCACGCAGCGCCTCGCCGATAAATACCAGCAGCGACAGAATCAGCGCCAGGGTGAAAAAGGCCGTGAGCCCGAGCCACGGTGCTTGCAGGTTCTGCTTGCCCTGGGCGATCAACTCACCGAGGGACGCGCTCCCCGCCGGCATGCCGAAGCCGAGAAAGTCCAGGGCGCTGAGGGTGGAAATCGCCCCGGTCAGGATAAAAGGCAGATAGCTCAGGGTGGCGGTCATCGCGTTCGGCAGGATGTGCCGGCGAATGATCTTGGCGTCGCCCAGGCCCAGGGCGCGTGCGGCTTTCACGTACTCCAGGTTGCGCCCGCGCAGGAACTCGGCACGCACCACATCCACCAGGGCCAGCCAGGAAAACAGCGCCATGATCCCCAGCAGCCACCAGAAGTTCGGCTCGACAAACCCCGAGAGGATGATCAGCAGGTACAGGACCGGCAGCCCCGACCACACTTCAAGGATGCGCTGGCCGAGCAGGTCGACCCAGCCGCCGTAATAGCCCTGCAAGGCGCCGGCGGCAATGCCGATGACGGCGCTGATCAGGGTCAGGCCGAGGGCGAACAGGATCGACACTCGCGCGCCGAAGATCACCCGCGCCAGCACATCGCGGGACTGGTCGTCGGTGCCCAGCCAGTTCACCGTGGACGGCGGGCTGGGGGCCGGGCGGGTCAGCTCGTAGTTGGGTGTGTCGTCGCTGAAGGGTATCGGCGGGAACAGCATCCAGCCGCCGTCTTGCTTGATCAGTTGCTGCACGTAGTCACTGCGGTAGTCGGCCTGGAATGGCAGTTGCCCGCCGAACTGCTGCTCGGTGTAGCGCTTGAACACCGGGAAATACAACTGGTCCTGATAGCTGAGCACCAGGGGTTTGTCGTTGGCGATCAACTCGCCGCCCAGGGTCAGGATAAACAGGCCGATAAACAGCCACAGCGACCACCAGCCCCGGCGGTTTTGCTTGAAACGTTCGAAGCGGCGACGGGCTACAGGAGACAGATTGAGCATCAGGCGTTCCTCGCGGCGAAGTCGATACGCGGGTCCACCAGGGTGTAGCAGAGGTCGCCGATCAGTTTTATCAGCAGGCCAAACAGGGTGAAGATAAACAGCGAACCAAACACCACCGGATAGTCCCGCGACACCGCGGCTTCGTAGCTCATGCGGCCCAGACCGTCGAGGGAGAAGATCACCTCGATCAGCAGCGAGCCGGCGAAGAACACACTGATAAACGCCTGGGGGATCCCGGAGATCACCAGCAGCATGGCGTTGCGAAACACATGGCCGTAGAGCACGCGCCGCTCGCTCAGGCCTTTGGCGCGTGCCGTGACCACGTACTGACGCGTGATTTCATTGAGGAACGAGTTTTTGGTGAGGATGGTCAAGGTGGCGAATCCACCGATCACCAGGGCGCTGACCGGCAGCACCAGGTGCCAGAAGTAATCGGCGATCTTGCCCAGGGTGCTCAGTTGCTCGAAGTTCTCCGACACCAGGCCGCGCACCGGGAACCAGTTCAAGGTGCTGCCGCCGGCAAAGACCACGATCAAAAACATCGCAAACAGGAAGGCCGGCATCGCGTAGCCAATGACGATGGCGGTGCTGCTCCATACATCGAAACTGCTGCCGTGGCGCACCGCCTTGCGGATCCCCAGGGGGATCGACACCAGGTAGGTGATCAGGGTTGCCCAGAGGCCGAGGGAAAGGGTCACCGGCAACTTTTCCAGGATCAGGTCGATCACCGTGGCGCCGCGAAAGAAGCTGTTGCCGAAATCCAGCTGGGCGTAGTTCTTGAGCATCAGCCACAGGCGTTCGGGGGCGGATTTGTCGAAGCCGTATTGTTTTTCGATGTCCTTGATCAGCTTGGGGTCAAGGCCGCGACTGGCGCGGGAGCCACTGCTGACGCCGTCGCCGGCCGAGCCGCCGACGCCCCCGCCGCCAATCCCCTGCAAGTGGGCGATGGCTTGCTCCACCGGCCCGCCGGGCGCGGCCTGGACGATCACAAAGTTCACCAGCAGGATAATCACCAGGGTCGGGATGATCAGCAGCAGGCGCCGCACGATATAGGCAAACATCAGTGGGCACCTCGCAGCTTGCTCAGTTCGGCTTTCATCTGCTCATTGGTCAGTGGCGTGGGGCTGACTTCCCACCACGATTCCAGTGCCTCGTCGTTGCTGGCCTCGATGGCCGGGCGACCGAAGCGGTTCCACCACGCCGCCGAGGTGCCGGGCGGGTAGTAATTGGGGATCCAGTAGTAATTCCATTGCAGCACCCGGTCCAGGGCATGGGCGTAGCTGAGCATCTGTGCCTGGGTGGTGGCGCGTACCAGGCCGGTGACCAGGGTATCGACCGCCGGGTTTTGCAGGACGATGTAGTTGTTGCTGCCCGGGTCGAACGCCGAAGACGAACCGAAGTAGTTGTACAGCTCCATACCCGGCGAGGTGGTGACCGGGAAGCCGGTGACGATCATGTCGTAGTCCCGGGTCATCAGGCGGTTGACGTACTGGGACGAGTCGATGCGCCGGATGTTGAGGGTGATGCCGATCTGCGCCAGGTTGCGTTTATAGGGCAGCAGCAGGCGTTCCAGGCCGTTTTGCACATTGAGGAAGGTGAACTCCAGGGGCTCGCCGGCGGCATTCACCAGTTTGTCGCCCTTGGGCGTCCAGCCGGCGTCTTCCAGCAGGGCCAGGGCTTGTAGCTGCTTGTCGCGGATCATGCCGCTGCCGTCGGTGGTCGGCGCCTTGAACACCTGGGTAAAGACTTCGTCGGGGATCTGCCCGCGCAGGGGTTCGAGAATCGCCAGCTCCTGGGCGTCGGGCAATTGAGTGGCGGCCAGCGGGCTGTTGGAAAAGTAGCTTTGCTGGCGGATATACAGATTGCGCATCATCTGCCGGTTGGCCCACTCGAAATCCCAGAGCATGGCCAGGGCCTGGCGCACGCGGCGGTCCTGGAACATCGGTTTTTGCACATTGAACACATAGCCCTGGGCCGTTTGTGGGGCGTGTTTGGCCAGGTGCGCGCGTTGCAGGCGGCCATCGTCCAGGGCCGGGCCGTTGTAGCCGATGGAATAGCCGGTGGCGGAGAACTCGCGATTGAAGTCGTAGGCACCGCCGCGCAGGACCTGGCGCGCGACTTCGGTATCGCCAAAGTACTCCAGGCTCAGGCGGTCGAAGTTGTACAGGCCGCGGCTGACGGGCAAGTCCTTGCCCCACCAGTCGGGATCGCGCTGGAAGGTGATGGTACTGCCGGCATTGATTTTGCTGACCTTGTACGGGCCGCTGCCCAGAGGCGCTTCATAGCCGCCACCATTGGCAAAGTCGCGGCTCTTCCACCAATGCTCGGGGAACACCGGCAGGGTCGCGAGATCCAGGGGTAGGGTGCGGTTTTCATTGCTGGCGAAGTCAAAGCGCACTTGCAGCGGGCCTTCGACCTCGACGTGCTTGACGTCGGCAAACAGTGTGCGAAAGCGCAGGCTGCCCTGGGTCATCAGCAGGTTGAAGCTGTAGCGCACATCTTCTGCGGTGATCGGCTTGCCGTCGGCAAAACGTGCCTTGGGGTTGAGGAAAAATCGCAGGTACAGGCCGTCCTCGGCGCGCTCCATCTTTTGCGCGACCAGGCCGTAGACGGTATAGGGCTCATCCAGTGAGCGGTAGGCCAGGGGCGAATACACCCAGCCGTCCAACTGGCTGACGCCGATGCCTTTGTCGATATACGGCAGCACATGGTCGAAGCGGCCGACCTCGAGGGCCGAGCGCTTGAGGCTGCCGCCCTTGGGGGCGTCGGGGTTTACATAGTCAAAATGGCTGAAGCCGGCAGGGTACTTGGCAGGCTCGCCGTAGACGGTCAATGCATGTTGCGGGGCTGCGAACGAGGCGGTACTCGCCAGCAGCAGGGCCAGGGTAGAGCCAACGAACGTGAGGAAGTCCAGTCGCATTATCAGCCTTGAGCACCGGGTGAAGAAGGAAGGGGACTTGTACCCTAACCGTGCGCGGGTCGCCAGTCACCTGGCGACCCCGCAAACACAACGGCCCACCAAAAGGCGGGCCGTTGAGTGCTGCGAAGACGTGGATCAGTCCTGGCGGCTGGTCACTTCCAGCAGGTGATAACCGAACTGGGTTTTCACTGGGCCTTGCACGGTATTGACCGGTGCGCTGAATACGACCGCGTCGAATTCCTTGACCATCTGGCCAGGACCGAACGAACCCAGGTTGCCGCCGTCGCGGCTCGATGGGCAGCTGGAGTTGGCTTTGGCGACTACTGCGAAATCAGCGCCGCCTTCGATCTGGGCTTTCAGTTCGTTGCACTTGTCTTCGGTGGCAACCAGGATGTGACGGGCGGTGGCTTTGGCCATGGTGGGTAACTCCTTGAATAAAAAAGGTGAGCGTACCGGATTCAGGCGGTTATTTCCCGGCAAAGTTCCACTGATTTACATCAGGCTCGATCGCGCAGACGTGCGGCTGCTTCACGCAGCAACTGCTCAGTCCCGTCCCAACCCAGGCAGCCGTCGGTCACCGAGACGCCGTAGCGCATCGACGGGCTGAGCGGCTGGCAGCCTTCGAACAAATGACTCTCCAGCATCATGCCGATCAGCGAGGTGTCGCCCTGCAAGCGTTGCTCCAGCACGTCATTGAATACCGCCGGTTGGCGCATCGGGTCCTTGCCGCTGTTGGCGTGGCTGCAATCGACCATGATCCGCGTGGCCACTTTGCTTTTGGCCAGGTCGGTCTTGACCTGGGCCACGCTCTGGCGATCGTAGTTCGGGCCACGGTGGCCGCCGCGCAACACCAGGTGGGTGTCGGCGTTGCCCGGGGTCTGGATGATCGCCGGATGGCCCTGGCTGTCGACGCCGAAGTGGCGGTGCGGGTGGGCCGCCGAACGCATGGCGTCACAGGCGATGGCTACGCCGCCGTCGGTACCGTTCTTGAAGCCGACGGGCATGCCCAGGCCGCTGGCCATTTCCCGGTGGATCTGCGATTCGGTGGTGCGGGCGCCAATGGCCACCCAACTGAGCACATCGTCGAAGTAGCCGGCGGCCATCGGTTGCAACAGTTCGGTGGCGACCGGCAGGCCCAGGCGCAGCATTTCGCGCATCAGTTCCCGCGACAGCGTGAGGCCGGCGGCCATGTCATCGCTGCCATCCAGGTGCGGGTCGTAGGCCAGGCCTTTCCAGCCGATGGTGGTGCGCGGTTTTTCGACGTAGGCGCGGATCACCAGCAGCATCTGGTCACTGACGTCATTGGCCAGCTTCTTCAGATTGCGCGCGTATTCCATGGCGGATTCGGGATCATGGATCGAGCAGGGGCCGACGATGACGAGCAGGCGGGAGTCTTGACCATTGAGAATCGCGCGGATGGCCTGGCGATGAGCGTTGACTTGCTCGGTCAGGAACGGGCTCAGGGGCAATTGGTGCTTGAGCTCAAGGGCGCTGGGCAAACGCTGGGTCAGCGCTTCATTGGCGCTGGACAGGGTGGTAACGGGCAGTGCGGCGATAGAGGAGTTCATGATTTGTGCTTCCTGGGCAAGCGGCGGGCTGTTCCCGCGCGCTCTGCCCTACTGGGGTGTTCGACAATTGGCCGTATTGGCTGCGTGTGTTGGCTTGCCACCAATAGGTGACCGATCGGAGGCGGCAGGCTGTCCCGAACGGAGCTTGCTAAATCGCCAGGCGGTGCAGGTGTCGTAACGGTAATAAGTGGTGAAGTTCATGGTGTGATTTCCTTTAAGTTCGGTGTGTAGCAAAAATTGTTCAGGGCTGGAAAAACAAAACCCCCGGTCGGGGAGCCGACCGGGGGTTAGATTTCTCTGGCAGGCGACCCCTTGAGTAGTGGGCGCCGATTTCAGGTATCAGGCGCGCCAGTGGCTAAACCAATACCCAAAATAAAAGCTGACCAGTGCGCTCAAACCGTTCACGCGGGTAGCCACGACCGAACGCTGGGCGTTGGCAGTAGGGCAGGCCTGGGTGAGAGTGAGTGGCAACATGGTGTTTCTCCAAATGATGGGGTGGAGCTTAACTGAGGGATGCCGCTGGATTCAATCAGTAATTTCTATCGCGATGAGCGACTTAGCGCTATGGCGCAAGTCCCGATATGCTGGATGGATAGTCCCAATGATTGCCAGGATGCGAGCATGACCGCTTTGATTATTGCCAGTGCCCAGACCTGTTCCATTGCTGGCGACCTGGCGGCCAATATCCAGCGTCACCTGGCGTTGATGGTTGCGGCCGCCGAGCACGGCGTACAACTGCTGGTGTTTGCGGAGTTGTCCCTGACCGGTTACGAGCCCGCGCTGGCGCAGGAGCTGGCGATTGCGCCGGACGATACGGTGCTTGCGCCCCTGCGAGAGCTGGCGCGTGAGCTGCAGATGACGGTGGTGGTGGGCATGCCGATTCGCTTGGCGTCGAGCAGCGGGGTGTTGATTGGAGCGCTGGTGTTGGCGGCGGATGGCTCATTGGCGGTGTACAGCAAGCAGCATCTGCACCCCGGTGAAGACGCGGCATTTGTGCCGGGCTCGGGTGGCAAGGCGTTGGTGTGGGGCGAGGACCGGATTGCCCTGGCGGTTTGCGCTGACTTTTCCCACGCCAGCCATCCGCGTGATGCGGCGGCGCTTGGGGCTACAGTCTATGCAGCGGGTGTATTGATCAGCGAGGGCGGTTACGCCGCAGATAGTGCGTTGCTTCAGGGGTACGCCAGCGAACACTCGATGGTGGTGCTGATGGCCAATCATGGCGGGCCGTCCGGTGGCTGGGCGTGTGCCGGGCGCAGTGCTATCTGGGGGCCTGATGGCGAGTTGATTGCGACTGCGCCGGGGGTGGGCGACGCCTTGGTAATAGCCCGCAGGGAGGCTGGCAATTGGAGTGGTTGGCAGGTCGTTCTGTAACGCAATGGAGCACGCCGCGATGGCATTCACCCTCAAGGCCGCATCGGATCAGCACTTGGCCTTTGCACGCAGCCTGACTCATCAGGCGATGGGCCATTACTATCGGCAGTACGATCTGACATGGTCCGACAAAGGCTTCGACACCGCCTGGGCCGGGCGGGAAAACTGGTTGATTTGCCAAGAGGACAAGTTGGTGGGGTTCGTCAGTCTGAGCCGGGATGACAACGCGCTGTATATTCGCGAGCTGCACATGCTCGAGGATTTTCGCCGCCAGGGCGCGGGCAGTTGGGTGCTGGAGCAGATGTTCGCCAAGGCTCGGGCCGAAAGCCGGGGTTATTTGCGATTGACGGTGTTCAAGACCAATCCGGCCAAAAGGCTGTATCAGCGCCAGGGCCTGAGTATTGTCGGTGAGGAGGGCTGTTTCTGGCGGATGGAGTCTGTTTGTCTGTCAGCGCAGTTGTCCCGGTAAACCTCGCGCTCAACTTGAATCGGTGCATACTGCTCTTTAGGAGCCGATCTCCTGATCATTGCACAGGCTTTGCGCCTCGTTAAGGATGATCCCCTCTTTCATGCCCAGAAGGACCGCCACCTTATGGGCTTCTCCACGCCGCCCCTTTTTGCGCCCAGCGAGCACTTGATAGGTGGTCGCCGGGTCCACGCCATGTTCCCTGGCGAATGCCTGAACCGATTTGCCTTGATGTTCCAGCCAGGCTTTGGCTTGTGCAGCAGTACGGATTCCGGGCATAGTTCAAAACCGTTCAAGTTTGTGCAAAACGAGATGACGTCGTCACCTCTTGGGGTGTGCCATAAAGGATATTACATCCAAATGAGTGGAATAGGTTCGCGCTTAAGGCAAGAAAGAGAGCGACTTGGCTTGTCGCAAAAGGTTTTTGGTGAAATAGGAGGTGTGGAGGCTAACGCGCAGGGGAAATACGAAAGCGGTGGGCGCGCGCCGAAGGCCGATTACCTATCCCGCGTGGCAGAGAAAGGTGTCGATATTCTGTTTGTTTTGACAGGTAGCCCGACGCCTGTCCACTTGGACAACCTGAGCCAGATCGAAGAAAAGGTCTTGGGTAACTACCGTGCGATGTTTAAAGAGGACCAGGATGCAATCCGTAGACTGACCAACACCTTGGCAGAGCATTCCTCAGTGGCGAGTGGAAAACCCCGGTCGATCCTCAAGGAATCCTGACCTTTTGCCCAGGAAACACCCCCGCCTGCCGTTCGGCAGGCGTTCGTAGTGTATTGAAACTCTATATATATGACGCGTTCAGCTAGGTCTGTGCCTTGGTTTTTTGCTAAGGTGTTCAGCAACCTATAAGACCATTTCGCGAGGTGTCTGCTTGATTAGGGTGCTAGTAGTCGATGACCATGATCTCGTTCGTACAGGCATTACACGAATGCTGGCTGACATCGATGGCCTGCAAGTAGTCGGTCAGGCCGAGTCGGGGGAGGAATCCCTGATCAAAGCGCGTGAATTGAAACCCGATGTGGTCTTGATGGACGTCAAGATGCCGGGGATTGGTGGTCTTGGTGCGACCTGCAAACTGTTGCGCAGTCATCCGGACATCAAGGTCGTGGTTGTTACGGTCTGCGAAGAAGACCCTTTTCCTACCCGGCTTCTGCAAGCTGGCGCAGCAGGTTATCTGACAAAAGGCGCAGGGCTCGCGGAAATGGTCCAGGCTATCCGCCTGGTATTTGCCGGCCAGCGCTACATCAGTCCGCAGATTGCCCAGCAATTGGCGATCAAGTCGTTTCAGCCAGTCAGCGACTCGCCGTTTGATGCCTTGTCCGAGCGCGAGATTCAGATCGCCCTGATGATCGTCGGCTGCCAGAAGGTTCAGTCGATTTCCGACAAGCTTTGCCTGTCGCCAAAAACCGTGAACACCTACCGTTATCGAATTTTCGAGAAGCTATCCATCAGCAGTGATGTTGAACTGACCTTGCTCGCGGTTCGCCACGGCATGGTGGACGCCAGCGCCTGAAATGCAAGCCTCTGAAATAAACACCGTGTTTGATCCGAGTGCATTTCTTGCGACCTGCAGCGGCCGGCCTGGCGTGTATCGCATGTTCGACAGCGAGGCGCGCCTGCTGTACGTGGGCAAGGCCAAGAACCTCAAGAAGCGCCTGGCCAGCTACTTCCGCAAAACCGGCCTGGCGCCGAAGACGGCCGCTCTGGTGGGGCGTATCGCCCAGGTCGAAACCACCATCACGGCCAATGAAACCGAGGCGCTGCTGCTTGAGCAGACGCTGATCAAGGAATGGCGGCCGCCCTACAATATTCTGCTGCGTGACGATAAGTCCTACCCGTATGTGTTTCTGTCGGACGGTGACTTTCCGCGCCTGAGCATCCATCGCGGGGCGAAGAAGCACAAGGGCAAGTATTTTGGCCCTTACCCCAGCGCCGGGGCGATCCGCGAGAGCCTGAGCCTGCTGCAAAAGACCTTCTTCGTGCGCCAGTGCGAAGACAGCTTCTACAAGAACCGCACCCGCCCGTGCCTGCAATACCAGATCAAGCGTTGCAAGGCGCCCTGCGTCGGGCTGGTCGAGCCTCAGGAATATGCCGAAGACGTACGTCACTCGGTGATGTTCCTCGAAGGGCGCAGCAACGCCCTGGCCGACGAACTGTCCGGCGCCATGGAGCAGGCAGCCAGTGTCCTGGACTTCGAGCGGGCCGCCGAACTGCGTGACCAGGTGTCCCTGTTGCGACGGGTGCAGGACCAGCAGAGCATGGAAGGCGGTACCGGTGATGTCGACGTGATTGCGGCCTTCGTCAATCCGGGCGGGGCTTGTGTGCACCTGATCAGCGTGCGTGGTGGCCGGGTGCTGGGCAGCAAGAACTTCTTTCCCCAGACCGGGATCGAGGAGGAAGTGGCCGAGGTCATGGCCGCGTTTCTCGGCCAGTACTACGTCAGCAGCCCCGAGCGCGACTTGCCGGGTGAACTGATCGTCAACGTGGTTCACGAAGACTTCCCCGCATTGATTGACGCCATTCACGCCCTGCGCGGCCGCGAGCTGGACATCAGCCACCGCGTGCGCGGCACCCGTGCGCGCTGGCAGCAACTGGCGGTGACCAACGCCGAACAGGCCCTGAGCGCGCGCCTGGCCAACCGCCAGCATGTTGCCGCACGCTTTGAAGCGCTGGCCGACGTGCTCAAGCTTGACGAGCCACCGCAACGCCTGGAGTGCTACGACATCAGCCATTCCAGCGGCGAGGCGACCGTGGCGTCCTGCGTGGTCTTTGGCCCCGAAGGGCCGATCAAGTCCGATTATCGACGCTATAACATCGAAGGCGTCACCCCAGGCGATGACTATGCGGCCATGCACCAGGCCCTGACCCGGCGCTTCAGCAAATTGAAGGACGGCGAGGGCAAGCTGCCGGATATCCTGCTGGTGGACGGCGGCAAGGGCCAGTTATCCATGGCCCGTGACGTGCTCAACGAGCTGGCGGTGCCCGACCTGATCCTGCTCGGCGTGGCCAAGGGCACGACGCGCAAGGCCGGTTTCGAAACGTTGTACTTGAATGATGCGGCCCATGAGTTCACTTTGAAGGGCGATTCACCGGCATTGCACCTGATTCAGCAGATTCGCGATGAAGCCCACCGTTTTGCCATTACCGGTCACCGCGCCCGCCGTGGTAAAACCCGGCGTACCTCCACCCTGGAAGGGGTGGCGGGGGTAGGGCCAAAGCGGCGACGCGAACTGTTGAAACATTTTGGTGGATTGCAGGAATTGTCCCGTGCCAGCATTGAAGAAATAGCCAAAGCCCCCGGAATCAGTAAAAAGCTCGCTGAGTTGATTTATGCAAACCTACACAGCGAGTAGAATGCCTTCTCACCTCGTAGCCAGTTGTGCCGATGAATATCCCTAATCTGATCACCGTTCTACGCGTCCTGCTCATTCCGATTTTCATTTTGCTGTTTTACCTGCCTTATGATTGGAGCTACATGGCCTCCAGTTCGGTCTTTGCCTTCGCGGCCGCGACCGACTGGCTGGACGGCTACCTGGCACGACGCCTGGAGCAAAGCACGCCGTTTGGCGCGTTCCTCGACCCCGTGGCCGACAAGCTGATGGTTGCGGTGGCGCTGGTGCTGCTCGTGCAGGAGCACGGCAACCTGTGGCTGACCCTGCCGGCCGCCGTGATCATCGGTCGCGAGATCGTCGTCTCGGCCTTGCGCGAATGGATGGCCGAAATCGGCGCACGCGCCCACGTGGCCGTGTCCAACATGGGCAAATGGAAAACCGCTGCGCAGATGCTGGCGCTGGTCATCCTGCTGGCCAACCCGTCGAACTTCACCTTCTGGGTGCTGCTGGGTTATGCCTTGCTACTGATCGCCGCCGGCCTGACCCTGTGGTCCATGCTGCAATACCTGCGCGCCGCCTGGCCCCATCTGCGCACGACCGTGGAAAAGAAATAAAACTTTTTTGAATCAAGGGGTTGACGGCTGGTGAGGATTCTATAGAATGCGCATCACCAAGACGCGGGAATAGCTCAGTTGGTAGAGCACGACCTTGCCAAGGTCGGGGTCGCGAGTTCGAGTCTCGTTTCCCGCTCCAAACATAGCACTGCAGAGCTCCACTGAATTCTGCAAGTGATTGAAATAAGGACCTTCGGGTCCTTTTTTCGTTGCGGCGGGAATCACTGAAATCCAGCACCATCCGGTGCGAAGATCGAGTGAAATCACAGGCCGCCCCCGTTCTGGCTGCAGGATGGATGCCCTTATTCATCGAGTATCATCAGATCTGTTTGCCTCAGCCCTTGGGCGAATTGGTTTGCTTTCCTATGATTTATTCACGCCCGACAAGTTGAACGGATCCCCGTGGAAGAGAAGCGCACGCGTTTGTTATGCATCGTCATCCCGGCGTGGTCGACGGTCCATTGAACCCTTGAGTTCGGACACATGGGTTTACTGTTCTGGATTGAGATCGCTTGAACGAAGGCGGGTGGTCATTATGAATGAGAGGGGGCTTACTCAGCGCACAGATGGCCATGAGTGGGAGCGTTTTGCCTGAGGAAAGCAACAGGGGCGGGTTGGCCAGCACCGCCCACGACATTCTGGCCGGGCATGCCGCATTGATTGAAGCTTGTTGGTAAGCGTGCGGGTAGCACACCTTGCTTAGGTTCTTGCTTTCATCGCCTCAAGCTTCGATGTGACTCGGGTTGTCGTTGAGGTCAAATCGCTTCTGCATAAAAAACCGGTTGCATCCAACGACTGGGTAATCCTTAAGCTCTCCAAATATGCTGAAGCCGAGTCGCAGGTAAAAGTCCGGGGCTTGGAAAGAGAATGTATCCAGCCAGATACCTTGGCAGCCTTTTTTACGTGCCAGCTCTTGCGCCATGTTTATCAACTTCGTGCCCAATCCCTGCCCTCGGGCAGCTTCAGGTACGACCAGCAAATCAACGAATAACCACTGCCCAGAAATATTTGCGTAGAGCCCACCGTGCGTGGCTCCCAGGTCATCCTTGATTAAAATCGCAAGTTTTTCAGTGCCGATGAGCCCCGTTTTTGCTTGGTTATATTCGCGTAACGGAGCCAAAATTTCTTGGTAGTCGACCTCTTGAGGCGCTTCATTTATCTCTATCCTTAAGTCCACAGCGTTCTCCCTTGAGTACCTAGTGATCAAACGGATGCCCAACGATAGGGTCGCAGGTTTTCAGCGTCGTGCGAAATGCTGTTGGGGCGTTAGAAATGTGTGGTGGAAATAATTTCGAAATGCGTGCATCGCCGAGCTGAATTCGCGTTCGCGATGCCACGCCAGGCCGACGCTCATGGGGGTCACCTGATCGGAGATGGTCAGGGTTTCAATGCGCTTTCCTTCCAGCGACCAAGGGCGGTGTACCAGGTCTGAGAGGATCGCAACGCCGTTACCATTGGCTACCATGCTGCGCACCGCCTCGACGGAACTGGTGCGCACTTTGACGTCCGGCTGAAAGTTTGCGAGTTCCCAGTAACGCATTGCACTTTGTTCGGCTTCGTCGACGGTCAGGAGAATGTAGGGCTCTTGCGCCACATCGGCGAGGCTCACGGCCGAGCGCTCGCAAAGGGCATGGCCGCTGGGCAGCCATAGCCGGCGCTCGGAGTTGAAGAGCGTCTCCGAGACGATGTCCGGGTGGGTCAGGTTCGCGGTGAGCACCACTGCCATGTCGAATCGACCTTCCAACAGACCCTGCTCGATGGCCGTGCGTTCTTGTTCGTGCACTTCGATGGCCACGTCCGGATGCCAATGCTCAAGCCGTTGCAGGTGGTGCGGCAAGAAGTAACCGATCACCGTGTAGCTTGCCGCCAAGCGCAATACACCACTGGCGCGGATGTCCGGCAACGGGCTGTTCAACGCATCATCGACGCTGCGCAAAATCACGTAGGCCCGATTCAAAAAGTGCCGCCCGGCGTCGGTCAGGCTCATGCCCTGGGCCGAGCGCTGGAACAACAGTGTACCGAGGATGCCTTCCAGCTCCTTGATCGCCGTGGTCACGGCCGATTGGGAAATATTTAACTGAATCGCCGCTTGAGAAATTTGCCCGATCTCGGCGGTGGCGACGAAATAGCGGATCTGGCGCAGGGTCAGTGACATAGGCTCTCCTGGTGAGCGCGTATCTGTTTTTCAGAAGACAGCCTATCTGATAATAGATCTTCCCAAGGGGGAGAGGAGGAATCTAACGTGGCCTGCAAGAAGTCACAAGCGTTGGGAGCAAGCGTCATGCAGGCAGTAGATTTCAACTCGGACATGGGCGAAGGGTTTGGCCCTTGGACCATCGGCGATGGCGTCGACAATGAGCTGATGGGCTTTATCAGTTCGGCCAACATCGCCACCGGTTTTCATGCTGGCGACCCCAGTACCATGCGACGTACCGTCGAGCATGCCAAGCGTTTGGGGGTGGCTATCGGCGCGCATCCGGGGTTTCGCGACCTGGTTGGTTTTGGCCGTCGGCACATCAATGCGCCGGCCCAGGAACTGGTCGATGACATGCTCTATCAGTTAGGCGCCTTGCGTGAGCTAGCCAGGGTTCAGGGCGTAGCCTTGCAACACATCAAGCCCCACGGCGCGCTCTACATGCACCTGGCCCGGGACGAAGAGGCTGCGCTTTTGCTGGTGGAGAACCTCCAGCGTCTGGAGCCGGAGTTGCTGCTGTATTGCATGCCTGGTTCCGTGATCTGGCGGATTGCCACGGACCTTGGCCAACCGGTGATTCGCGAGTTCTACGCCGACCGCGAATACGACCTCAGCGGCTCCATCGTCTTCACCCGCAACGTGCGGGCTTACGACCCGATCCAGGTCGCCGAGCGAGTGCTGCGTGCTTGCCAACTGGGCGTGGTGCGCACCGTCGAGGGCGAGGACCTGGCGATTGAATTCGATTCCATCTGTTTGCACAGCGATACGCCGGGCGCCCTGGCGTTGGTCGAAGCAACGCGTCGTGCCCTTGATGACGCGTGTATAGAGGTCCGATCACCGCGCTGAGACCGAATAAAAATACTTGGCACACACACGTCTGGGTTTGCCCACCCAGGTACTTTTTTGCCTGCCTTTCTACAACTATTCCAAGAGGAACAGACATGGCCGAACACAGTGTAATCACCCCGTTGCCGGGGTCCTTCTACCGCAAAGCGACTCCGGAATCGGCGAACTACGTCGAAGTGGGCGCTCAGGTCAGCGCCGATACGGTGATTGGCCTGATCGAGGTCATGAAGCAGTTCTCCGAACTGACCGCCGGGACGGCCGGTCGTCTCAGCGCATTCCTGGTAGAAGACGGTGATCCGGTGGAGCCGGGTCAAGTCATCGCAACACTCGACGTCGAGTGAGGGCGCGATCATGACCCAAGGTATTCATAAATTACTGATCGCCAACCGTGGCGAGATCGCGGTGCGGATTATTCGTGCCGCCAAGGCGCTCGGGATTCCCACCGTGGCGGCGTGCAGCGAGGCGGACGTCGACTCCCAGGCGGCGCGCATGGCCGATGAAGTGCACATTCTCGGCCCGGCCCGTGCTGACAAAAGTTACCTGAACGTAGAAGCCTTGCTCGGTGCCTTGAAATCCACGGGCGCCGACGCAGTGCATCCCGGTTATGGTTTTCTGTCGGAGAACGCCGATTTCGCCGAAGCAGTCGTGTCTGCCGGTGCCATTTTCGTCGGCCCGAGCGCGGAGACGATCCGGCGCATGGGCGATAAAGCCGAGGCTCGGCGCACGGCGCAAGCCGCTGGCGTACCGGTGGTGCCGGGTTCGCCGGGTGAACTGTTCGACGTTGAATCGGCGCTCAAGGCTGCCGAATCCGTTGGTTTCCCGCTGCTGATCAAAGCTTCGGCCGGTGGCGGCGGGCGCGGTATTCGGCTGGCGGAAAATGCCGAGCAATTGAGTGAAGAGTTCCCCCGTTCCCAGCGCGAAGCCCAAGCGGCGTTCGGCAATGGAGCGGTGTACCTGGAGCGGTTTATCAGTAAGGCCCGGCATATTGAAGTGCAGGTACTGGGCGACGGTCATCACGCCGTGCATTTGTTCGAGCGCGAATGCTCGTTGCAACGGCGCCGGCAGAAAATCTTTGAGGAGGCGCCGTCGCCAGCCCTCAGCCAGCAGCAACGAGAGACCCTCTGCGAAAGCGCCGTGCGTCTGACCGAATCTTTGGGCTACAAGGGCGCCGGTACTCTGGAGTACCTGTATGACGACGCCACTGGGGAGTTCTTCTTTATCGAGATGAACACGCGGATTCAAGTGGAGCACCCGGTCAGTGAACTGATCACCGGCATCGACTTGGTCCAGGCCATGTTACGCATCGCGGGCGGCGAGCCGCTCGGCTTCAAGCAGAGCGACATCCGACTCAACGGCGCCGCCTTGCAAATGCGCCTGAACGCCGAAGACCCGGCGCGGGATTTCTTCCCGAGTCCAGGCCTGGTCGAGGAACTGATCTGGCCGAACGGCGAGGGCATTCGCGTCGATACGCATCTGTATCCAGGCTATCGCGTGCCGCCGTACTACGACTCGCTGCTGGCCAAACTGATTGTTCACGGCGCGGATCGCGCTGAAGCCCTAGGCCGAGCGCGAGTCGCGGTGGCAAACACCACGCTTACCGGCATGGCCAACACCTTGGCGTTGCACGGCGAATTGCTGGAACAACCCTGGTTGCACAACGCCGACTTTCACACGGGCACGCTGGAAACCTGGTTGGCCGAGCGCGGCAATGGAGGCGAATCATGAGTACTCCCGTCCGCTACAGCTTTGGCGCTGATGAACATTTGTTTGCCGAAGTCAGTGACAGCATGTCCTTGGACGCCTTCTTCAAAGGACTGGCCATCACCCGCGCCGTGGAACGGTTGGCTCTGGATGGTGTGCTCGATATCTGCCTGGCTAACGCATCATTCCAGATTCGTTTCGACCCGGATCGCATCGCCCCTCACACCTTGCTCGAAGCGGTACAAATCGCCGAGGCCGGGGCCGTCGCCGAACGCACGTTGCAGACGCGCATCATCGAGATCCCCGTGCTCTATAACGATCCCTGGACCCACGAAACCCTGATGCGTTTTCGCGACCGCCATCAAGACCCGAGCGCTACGGACCTGGAATACGCCGCACGCATCAACGGCCTGGCCGACGTCGATGCATTCATCGCGGCCCACAGTGGCGCACCGTGGTTTGTCTCGATGGTGGGCTTCGTTGCCGGGTTGCCGTTCATGTTCCAGATGGTTGAGCGTGAGCGCCAGTTGCAAGTGCCTAAATACCTGCGCCCGCGCACCGACACGCCAAAATTGACCCTTGGCCACGGGGGGTGCTTTGGATGCATTTATTCGGTGCGCGGCGCCGGCGGCTATCAGATGTTTGGCGTTACGCCCGCGCCGATCTACGACCCGCAACAGAACCTTGCGTACCTGAAAGAACACATGGTGTTTTTCCGTCCAGGCGACATTGTGCAGTTCAAACCGATGGACCGCGAAGCCTACGACCACGCGGTCGCCGAAGTGGAAGCCGGTTGCTTCGAGCTGCGGATTCGACCGGTCGAGTT
The DNA here is from genome assembly GCF_012985595.1 of Pseudomonas sp. WS 5411. Taxonomy (NCBI): domain Bacteria; kingdom Pseudomonadati; phylum Pseudomonadota; class Gammaproteobacteria; order Pseudomonadales; family Pseudomonadaceae; genus Pseudomonas; species Pseudomonas sp. WS 5411. Next base: position 1,171 of record NZ_JAARMC010000016.1, on the reverse strand, counting down.
TTCGCTGGACGCGTTCCTTGCCGATCCTGTCGGCTATCCCAAGTCGCTGCAGGAGGTATTGGCATGATCAAGGTCCTCAAACCCGGCCTCGCCACTTCTGTGCAGGACCTGGGCCGCGAAGGGTATTACCACTTGGGCATTCCGCCGTCCGGCGCTCTTGATCAATACGCCTTGAGCGTGGCCAATCAATTGGTCGGCAACTCCGCAGGAGCGGCGGCGCTGGAGTGCACCTTACTGGGCCCTGAGTTGGAGTTTCAGCAGGATGCACTGGTGGCGGTCAGTGGCGCGCACATGACGCCACGGGTCGATGGCGTGGAAATGCACCACGACACCGCGTTCACGGTGAAGGCCGGGCAAGTGCTGCGCTTTGACTTTCCCAAGGCCGGTGCCCGCACTTATGTGGCGGTGGCCGGCGGCATTGATGTGCCGGTGGTGCTCGGCAGTCGATCCACCTACGCGCTCGGTGCGCTCGGCGGTTTTCAAGGGCGACGGCTGATTGCGGGGGACGAATTGCCGGTCGCTATCGCCAGTGGCAAGGGGCTCGCCGGGGCCAGTTTGCCCATGGCGTTACGGCAAGCATTGGGGGGCGAAATCACCCTGCGGGTAGTGCCCGGTTTGTACTACCACCGTTTGACCGAATCGGCGGCGCAGAGCTTTTTCGCCGAACCGTGGACGGTCGGTTCGGAAGCGGACCGCATCGGCTATCGCTTCAAGGGTGGCAGCGCGCTGAGCTTTCAGCCCCGCGAGCAGCCATTCGGCGCCGGTTCCGATCCGTCGAACATCGTCGACAGTTGCTACCCGATCGGCTCGATCCAGGTGCCCGCAGGGCTTGAACCCATTGTGTTGCACCGTGATGCGGTGTCCGGTGGCGGCTACGCGATGATTGGCACAGTGATTAGCGCCGACCTCGATTTGATCGGCCAGATGCAACCCAACCAGAAAGCCCGCTTTGTTGCGGTGACCCTCGAAGAGGCGCTGGAAGCGCGACGATCTTATAAGAAAAAACTCAGCTGCCTGAGCAAGCTGTTCCCTTCCTGATCCTGCCTGAATCGCCCCGGATTCTCTAGACACCTTGCAAGCTCATTGCGTAACGTTTTTCAAACTCTACCGGTGACAGCTGATTGTTGAAACCATGGCGGCGTTTTGGGTTGTAGAACATCTCGATGTAATC